>DAITPY010000010.1:13477-47078 GCA_036833315.1 Candidatus Dormiibacterota bacterium | reverse complement strand
CCAGATCCGGCTCGATCCTGAAGATGAGCTTGTCGAGGTGGGCGATCCCGCTCCGATTCCAGTAGTCGGGGTTGCGCACCAACACCAGCTGTGACCCGGGGGTATAGCTCGACAGCACGAACGGCCCGGTGCCGTCGAGCACGGTCCCAAGCGTACCCGTGCCCTTGAACGCGGCTGCATTGCCGGATCCCTGGGTGAGATCGAAGTGCGCCGGCGTCGATTCGAGGTTGCCGGCCGCCGCCAGCACCGGATCGAGCACGGCTGCGGGCAGGATGCCGTCGACGCCGCTGCCGAGCGCCAGGTACGGTCCGTACTGGCTCTTGAAGTCGATCACCGCCGTGGAGCGGTCCAGCTCGGTGCACTTGATCACCTGATTCCATCCCGCGGTCGACGCCAGCGGCGTCGGGCTGGATTTGCCCAGCGCTCCAAATGCGAGCCAGTGGAGCTGGAACGTGTCGCAGACGTCGTGCGCCGTGAGATCGCTGCCGTCGTCCCAGCGCACCCCCGGGCGCAGGTGCCAGGTCACGCACATCTTTGCCTTGGGATCGGCGCAGCCGCTGATCTGCACCCCGCCATCGGCCACGGTCGGGACCTGGGTCGCGAGGTCGGGGCTCCAGTAGTCCGCCTCAGACGTCGTGGTCGCGGTGTCGGCGGTAGCGCGATACCAGAGCAGGCCCTCCTCGACTGGGGCTGCGATCACGCTCGCCGATGGCAGGCTGGCGATGGTCCCGGCCTCGAGCAGGGTGGTCGGCGCCTGCCAGACCCCGACGGTCAGTGTTCCTCCCTGAACGATCGGCCCTCCCCCGGTCGCCGGCGTCGGGGATTTCGCAGGTGTGGACGTGCATCCCGCGAGCGCAACCACCGGAGCCATGGCCAGCAGGACCGCCCTTCGTACTGGACGCCGGTAGAGGCGCGTGGGTCGTCTTCCTGCCGTATTCACGAGCGTGCATTGTGGCCCGCCCGTATAGTGGAACCGGAGTGGTCGATCGGACGATGGGGAGATTCGAAGCCGCGGCGAGCGCTGGAGGCGCGCCATGAGGCTCGGACATCGCCAGCCGCGCAGGCGGGATCCGCGCAGGCGGTTCCGCAACCGCCTGCTCCTGGGAATGGTGGTGGTCGCGCTGCTGCCACTGGTTGTCTTCTCCGTGCTTGCGGTCTTCGAGCTGGACACGGTTGCCAAGAGCACCGCCAACGCCACCGAGGCCGCGATCCTGCAGCGCCAGGAGGATCAGCAGCATGCGGCGCTCGGCGCCCAGGCGGCAGCGCTCGACGGCCGCCTGCATCGGATCGACGCCGCGCTCCTCGCGTTCGGGCGCGACCTGACCGCGGCGCTGCGAAGCACGACAGCCCCGCCGCCGCTGCCACCCGGCTTCCTCGCATCGGGCGGAGCCCGGTACCTGAGCAACCTCGCGGCCGACACGACCCTGGTGGTGAAGTCCATTCCCGCCGTCGGCTCGGATGTCAGGTTCGGGGCCGCGACGGTCAGTCAGAGCCTGACCACGCGGGTTGCCAACATACAGAAGGAGTTCCACGAGATCTCCTCGATCTGGATCGAGGACGGACAGACCGGCGCACTGCGCACCTACCCGGCATTCCCCGTTCCCAGCGCGTTTGCCGCCCACCGGTACAACATCGGCGAGCCGGGCGAGCGCGACGGGCTCACCGTGTTCCTGAGCTCCGAAGGGGGCATCAACACCAGCGCGCCGAACCTGTGGTTCGACCCCAACGCCGCGGGCAACACCGTCAACGGCCCGTTCTGGACGGATCCGTACCAATTGCTCGCGGACGGCAGCGTGGGGGTCAGCGCCCGGCTCAAGCTCGACGACAACCGCACCTACGTCGGCGTCGACGTGTCACCGGTGGTGCTGATCTCGTCCGCCGTCAGCCCGGTGCCGTCGGTGAACGCCTCATCGATAGTGGTCAGCGCGTCGGGGGCGGTCGTCTATGCGGGGTCGAAGGCGTTGACCGACTTCCCGAGCACGAGGGTCGGCAGGCCGCTGATCGTACCGGCCAAGAGCGGCCTCGGCAGCGTCCTGCACAGGGCGGAAACGACCGGTGTCACCCCCACGTCGCCGGTCAGGGCGACCCTGGACCGCGCCAAGGACGATGTCTTCGCCGCGCCCATCTATGGCGGCCACTGGATCATCACCAGCCAGGTGGCCCTGACCGACCTCGAGCCGAACCTCAGCTCGCTGACGCTTGGGCTCATCGACAGCGTGCACCGGCTCTTCCCGGTGATGGTGCTGCCTGTGCTGGTGCTCCTGGTGGTCCTCGCCTTCATCGCGACCACCCTGCTCTCCCGGCGCATGTACCTCCCGGTGCAGGCACTCACCGACCATGCGGTGCTCGAAGAGCGGACCCGGCTCGCGCGCGAGATCCATGACACGCTCGCGCAGCAGTTGACGGGGATCGTCCTGGAGCTCGAGGCCGCCGACACGCTGCTCAATCGCGGGTCGGAGCGGCGCGCCAAGGGATCGGTCGAAAAGGCCCGTGAGCTGGCGCGCGCTGCTCTGCAGGAAGCGAGGAGGTCGGTCTGGAACCTTCGCCCGGCGCCGCTCTCGGCAACCGGCCTGGTCGCGGCGATCGGCCACGAGGTGGAGGCCTGGGAGGAGCGCACCGGCATCCCCGCGCGCTTCAAGGCACGTGCGGTCCCACAGCATCCCTCGCTCGCTCCCATAGCCGAGGTCGCGTTGCTGCGCATCGGTCAGGAGGCACTGTCCAACGTCGCCCGGCACGGACGGGCGGAGCACGTCGACGTCGAGCTGCGCGCTCAGGCCCAGGAATTGATCCTCTCGGTCCGCGACGACGGGGTCGGTTTCGACCCCGCGGCCAGCGCGCCTCGCGAGGACTGCTTCGGTCTCGACGGCATGGCCGAGCGGGCGCGCAACGCCGGTGGAACGCTGACGGTCGTGAGCAGCCCGGGGCACGGGACGACGGTGACCACCAGGCTGCCCCTCACCGAGGCGGGCGTCGAGGCGAACACCGCATGATCAGCGTGCTCGTGGCCGACGACCACCCCGTGGTTCGCGACGGGCTGTGCACCATGCTCGAGCTGGAGGCGGACATCACGGTGGTGGGCCGCGCCGCCGACGGGGCTGAGGCGGTGGAACAGGCGCGCCACACCCACCCCGACGTGATCCTCATGGACGTGCAGATGCCGGTGATGGACGGCATCGAGGCGCTCCGCAAGATCCGCGCCCATGACCCCGAGGCGCGCGTGATCGTGCTGACCACCTATCGCAACGAGGACTACATCTTTCCCTCGCTCAAGGCAGGCGCGGTCGGCTACCTGCTCAAGGACTCCACGCGTGAGGAGCTGGCAGGCGCCATCCGCGCGGTCGCGGCGGGGGAATCGCTCCTCGACCCGGCGTTGGTGAGCGCCGCGGCCGAGCAGATGCCGGCGATCACCCGTCGTGAGGGCGATGTCCTGCGTCTCATGGCCGACGGCAAGAACAACGCGGAGATCGCGGTGCAGCTCTTCCTGAGTGAGAACACGGTGAAGACGCACGTCAGCAACATCCTCGAGAAGCTCGGCTGCAAGGACCGGGCTGCGGCGGTGCTCCTGGCCTGGAGGCGGCACATCATCTGAGCCCCAATACACTCTCCCATCAATGGAATCGGTGGGCGTGGGGTTGCTCGGTCTCGGCACCGTCGGTGCCGCCGTCGCGAGACGGCTCATCAACGAATGGGAGTTGCTCGGCGAGCGCGCCGGCGCGACCCCGGTGTTGCGCTGCGTGGCGGTGCGTGATCTCTCGCGGTCGCGCGACCTCGAGCTGAAGAACGTGCGACTGCTCGCCGACGCGGCGGCGGTGGTCGACGATCCAGGGGTGGCGATCGTCATGGAGGCGATCGGCGGTACCGAGCCCGCCACTGCGCTCATCGAATCGGCGCTGCAGGCCGGCAAGACGGTGGTCACCGCAAACAAGGCGGTGATCGCGGCGTCGGGCCCCCGTCTCGCCGCGCTCGCCGGCGAGCATGGTGCCGGGCTGTACTTCGAGGCGGCGGTCGGAGCGGGACTACCGATCGTCGGGCTGCTCGGCGGCAGCCTCCTCGGTGACCGCATCGCCTCGCTCGACTGCGTGATCAACGGCACCACCAACGTCATCCTCACGAAGATGCGCAGCGCGGGAACGACCTTCGACAGCGCGCTCGCCGACGCGCAGCGGCGCGGCTTCGCCGAGGCCGACCCGACCCTCGACGTCGACGGCTGGGACGCGGCGCAGAAGCTGGTGATCCTCGCCTGGCTGGCCATGGGCGTGCACGTGCCCACAGACGCGGTCGACCGTCTTGGGATCCGGGGTGTCGGAGGCGAAGACGTATCGGCACTTTCGGAGCTGGGATACCGCGTGCGCCTGCTTGCCCATGCGGAGCGCTCGCCGGGCGGCGCGGTGCACCTCCGCGCGCGCCCGACGGCCGTCGGACCGGGTCACCTTCTCGGTGACGTCGATGATGCAGACAACGCTGTCATCATCTCGAGCGACCTCGCCGCTCGAGTGATGCTCCGCGGTCTCGGAGCAGGTGGTGCGTCGACGGCGAGCGCGATGGTCAGTGACCTGGTGAGCGCCGTTCGCGAGCGCGACACGCATCGAAGCCGGGTTCCGTCGAGGCGGCGCACCGCGAGCATGCTCGGCGACGAGGAGGTCGAGGTCGCCGGATACGTGCGCCTGCGCCTGAGCGCCGACGCGGATGCGCGTGCGCTCGTGCTCCAGACGCTCGAGGACCGTGGCCTCGCGGTCGACGCCGCCGTCGACCTCGAACCAGACCAGCTGATGGTCCTCACCGGAGTCGCGCCCCGTGCAGTGCACGACGGTGCGCTGGAGACGCTCGACACACTGTCCGCCGTCGCGCAGATCGAATGCACGCTCGACAGGGTCGAAGTCCAGGCGGCCAGGTGAGCCCGCGTGCGCGCGGCGTCATCGCCCGCTGGGGCGACCGGCTCGCGCTTTCGTCCGATGCGCCGCGGATCAGCCTCGGCGAGGGTGACACCCCGTGCGTGGAATCGCTGACCATCGGCGCGGCGCTGGGGCTCGGATCGCTGCATTTCAAGCTCGAAGGGCTGAACCCGACCGGCTCGTTCAAGGACCGCGGCATGGTGGTGGCGGTTGCCGCCGCGCTGCACGCGGGCAGCCGGGCCATCATCTGCGCATCGACCGGCAACACCAGCGCGTCGGCGGCGGCATATGGAGCTCGCTTCGGCCTGCGCACGGTCGTGGTCGTGCCCGGCGGACGCATCGCGTCGGGCAAGCTGCTCCAGGCGCGCGTGCACGGCGCGACGGTGGTGAGCATCGACTCCGGGTTCGACGTCGCGCTCCGTGTGGTGCGCGAGCTGTGCGACCGTCATCCGGTCACCCTGGTCAACAGCGTGAACCCGAACCGCATCGACGGGCAGAAGACAGGGGCGTTCGAGATCGTCGACGAGCTGGGTGACGCCCCGGATGTGCTCGCGCTCCCTGTTGGCAACGCCGGCAACATCACCGCGTACTGGCGTGGTTTTCGCGAGGACCATCGCGACGGTCGAGCCTCCCGGCTGCCGAGAATGCTCGGCGGCCAGGCGTCGGGGGCGGCTCCGCTCGTGCTCGGACATCCCGTCGACGATCCCCAGACGGTGGCGACCGCGATCCGCATCGGCAACCCCGCCTCGTGGCAGGGTGCTGTCGATGCACGCGACCAGTCCGAGGGATTGATCCAGGCGGTGGACGACGATGCGATCCTGGATGCGCAGCGCCGCCTGGCGCGCCTCGAAGGCATCTTCTGCGAACCGGCGTCGGCGGCGGCGCTCGCGGTGCTCGAGCGCGCCGTGCGCGACGGCGACGTGGCCCCCGGGTCCCGTGTGGTCTGCGTGCTGACCGGGAACGGGCTGAAGGATCCGGGCGCCGTGCAGGATGCCCTTGCTCCGATCCTCGAGATTCCCGCGGATGCCGCAGCGCTCGCGCGCGCCATCGAGGTCTGAGACCAGCGTGCGCGTGCGTGTCGCGGTGCCCGCGAGCGTTGCCAACCTGGGCCCGGGTTTCGACATCCTCGGGCTCGCGCTGCAGCTGCAGAACGAGGTGCGCGCAGAGGAGCGCGCGGGCGAAATCAGCATCGATCCCGGCTCCGACGCCCCCGCCGGGTTGCGCGACCCGGAGCACAACCTCGTCACCCGGGCATACGCGCACGCGTGCGTCGCGCTGGCGGTCGCGCCCGGTGGCGTGCAGTTCAACTGCGTGAACCGAATCCCGATCGGACGTGGCCTGGGGTCGAGCGCGGCGGCGGTGCTCTCCGGCGTGCTCATCGCGACCGCGCTCCACCGCGCGCCCTGGGACGAGAACGATGTGCTCGACTGCGCCGCGGCGCTCGAAGGGCATCGCGACAACCTGGCGGCCGCGCTCCTCGGCGGGCTGGCCATCTCCGCTCCCGGAGCCCCCGCGGTGCAGCTGCCGGTCGCCGAAGAGCTGCGCGCGGTGCTCTTCATCCCCGAGACACCCTTCGCCACAGCCGAGGCACGCAAGGTGGTGCCGGATTCGTTCAGCCGGAGCGACGCCATCTTCAATGCGAGCCGGTGTGCGCTGCTGGTGCGGGCGCTTGCGATCGGCGACTATGCATCGCTGCGCTTCGCCATGCAGGATCGCTGGCATCAGGAGGCACGGTTCGCGCACATGCCGGGGACCAGGTCGATCGTCGAGGCGGCGCTTGCCGCGGGCGCCGCCGGTGCCGCGCTGGCGGGCGCGGGTCCTTCGGTCATCGCGCTGACGCCGCTCGACCCCGAACCCGTCACCGCCGCGATGTCCGCGAGCGCCGCTGCCGAGGGTGTACCGGGACGCACCATGGTGCTCGCGCTGCGCAACTACGGCACCAGGGTGGACGTCTCCGCGTGACCCGTGTGGTGCAGAAGTACGGTGGGTCGAGCGTCGCCACGCCGATCAAATTGCGGCGCGTTGCGCGGCGCATCCGCGAGTCGCTGGTATCGGGCACCGAGGTGGTGGTGGTGGTCAGCGCCATGGGTGACACCACCGACGAGCTGATCGCGCTCGCTCACCGCGTCACCGGCGACCCGCCCGAGCGGGAGATGGACATGCTGCTCAGCAGCGGCGAGACGATCACCGCCCCGCTGCTCGCCATGGCCCTGCACGCGGCCGGGACACCGGCGATCTCGTTGACGGGCGCGCAGGCAGGGATCAGAACGAGCCGCGCTCACCGCACCGCGCGCATCGTCGACATCGTCCCGCAGCGGGTGCTCGAGGAGCTCGAGCGCGGCAATGTGGTGGTGGTCGCCGGGTTCCAGGGCGCGACCGAGGACATGGACGTGACCACACTTGGTCGCGGCGGCTCGGACACGACCGCCGTCGCGCTCGCGGTCGCGGTCCGGGCCGACCGCTGCGAGATCTTCACCGACGTCCCCGGCGTGCACACCGCCGATCCGCGCATCGTCGCCGACGCGAGAGTGATCCCGACGATCGACTACGACGAGATGCTCGAGCTCGCCTCAGCGGGAGCCCGGGTCATGCATCCGCGCGCCGTCGAGATCGGTGAGGCGTACTCGATGGAGATTCGGGTCCGCTCCACGTTCGACGACGAACCGGGGACAATCATCGCGAAACGGAGCCCGATGGAGATACGCCAGAAGGTGCGCGCCATAGCGCACGAGACCGACGTGGCCAAGGTGACGCTGCTGCGGGTCCCGGACCAACCGGGGGTTGCGGCGGCGATCTTCGGTCCGTTCGGTGACGCTGGGATCGATGTCGACATCGTGCTCCAGAACGTCGGTCACGACGGCACCACCGACGTCAGCTTCACGATCCCCGAGTCGAACCTGCGCAAAGCTCGCCGCATGCTCGCGTCGGTGGCGAAGAGCGTGCAGGCGCAGGGATGCCTCGCCACCGCCGGGGTCGCCAAGGTCACCGTCATCGGCAGCGGCCTCAAGGGCACCCCAGGCGTCTACGCGAAGATCTTCCGCGCGCTCGCTGAGAAGGACATCAACATCCAGATGATCGCCACCAGCGAGATCCACGTGACCTGCATCATCGATCGGCCACGCGTCCGCGACGCGGTGCGCGCCCTGCACACAGCCTTTGAGCTGGAAAGGATTTGAGCCTCACCGTCGGCATCGTCGGATTGCCCAATGCCGGGAAGTCCACGCTGTTCAATGCGATGACCCAGGCGGGTGCCGCGGTCGGGAACTACCCGTTCACCACCATCGAGCCGAATACCGGCGTGGTCGCGGTGCCGGACACGCGCCTCGACCGGCTCGCAGCGCTGTTCCAGCCCCCGAAGGTCATCCCGGCCACCGTGACCTTCACCGATATCGCCGGACTCGTGCGTGGTGCGAGCCGCGGTGAGGGACTCGGCAACCGCTTTCTCGGCCATATCCGCGAGGCCGACGCGACCGCGCTCGTGGTACGCGCCTTCGAGGACCCCGACGTGACCCACGTCGAGGGAGGGGTGGACCCGGTGCGTGATATCGACGTGCTCGAGCTCGAGCTCCAGCTCGCCGATCTCGAGACGGTCACGCGCAGGCTCGAGCGCACCGAGAAGAACTCCCGGCTGCAGAAGGAGAAGGAGCCCGAGACCATCGCCCTGATGCGTCGCGTCCAGGAGCATCTCGATCAGGGCAGGCCGGTGCGGACGATGTCCCTGCATGCCGAGGAGCACGCGGCACTGCGGGAGCTCTGGCTGCTCACCGGCAAACCGCTGGTGGTGATCGTCAACGTCGAGGAGTCGGCGGCGGGGACTCCGGTGGCCGCCGCCATCGTCGAGCGGGCCGCGCAGGCGGGCGGCGATGCCATCGCCGTCTCGGCGCGCATCGAGAACGACATCGCAGAGCTGGACCCGGCCGACCGTGCCGGGTTTCTCCGCGACCTCGGCCTCGAGGAGCCGGGCCTGCACCGCGTCGCCCGCAGCGCCTACCGTCTGCTCCGGCTGATCACGTTCTTCACCGCTGGAGACACCGAGGTGCGCGCATGGAACCTGCGCGAGGGTGAGACCGCGCTGGACGCGGCCGCTAGCATCCACACCGACCTCGCCCGTGGATTCATCCGCGCCGAGGTCGCCGACGCCGAGGAGTTGCTCGCGGCAGGGTCGTACGCCGTGCTTCGCGAGCGCGGCAAGCAGCGGCTCGAGGGTCGCGACTACGTGATGCGCGACGGCGACGTCATTCACATTCGCTTCAATGTCTGACACACGGGGGGAGTTCCCCCCGTGTGCCCCCCCGTTGATCGCTGAGGGGAGTTCCCCCCGTGTGCTCCCCCGTTGATAGCTGAGGGGAGTTCCCCCCGTGTGCCCCCCCGTTGATCGCTGATCGGTTCGAGTTGATCATCGATGCGCCCGGCCCGGGCGCAGCGAACATGCTCCGCGACCTTGCCCTGCTCGACGCATGCGCACGCGGGGAGATCCGCCGCGCTGTGCGCCTGTACGGCTTCCAACCGGCGTGCCTCAGCCTCGGGCGCATGCAGCCGATGAGCGACGTCGACCTCGAGGCGTGTGCGCGCGACGGAGTCGACGTCGTCCGCCGGCCCAGCGGCGGCAGGGCTGTGCTCCACGACCAGGAGGTGACCTATACCGTCGTCTGCCGGTCGCGCGATCCGCTGTTCGGCGGTCGCGTCCTCGAGTCCTGCTCGCGCATCCACAACGCCGTGGCCGCGGGGCTTGCGCTGCTGGGCGTCCCGACCCGACCCCGCGCGCTCCCCGCCGACATCCGTCGCGACGCACGCGAGGGCGCCAGTGTCCCCGACTGCTTCGCGCGCCCGGCAGCGCACGAGCTGCTCGACCTGCGGGGGCGAAAGCTGGTCGGCAGCGCCCAGGCACGGCGCGGCGGGGCGCTGCTCCAGCACGGCTCGGTGCTCCTCGATCCGCCGCGAGCCGCCCGATACCTCCGTACCGGCGGGGTTGCGCCGCAGGCCGGCGCCGGAATACGCGAGCTGCTCGGCAGAAAGGTGACCCGCGACGAGCTCGTCGAGGCGCTCGCGGCGGGCTTCCGGCCCTACCTCGACAGGTGATTGATCACCACCGCATGGTGTGCTAGGGTTGCCGCCAGGCCACAAGATGTAGGGCTGCACCCCTTACATCGACGGTTTGTCGGGCAGCGGGCGCCGGGCTTCCCACCGCTCCGGTCACGGCTCCTTTCGTGACCGTTCTCATCCGGTGGCCCGCTGCCTGTCTGATCTGCGCCGGGCCGGCGGCGGTGGAAGGCGCCGTGGTCGGGTTGGGGCGGTGGACCCCTGATACGCTTGGCTGAGTTCATGGCAAAGAAGACGCGAAAGCAGAAGCAGCGAGCCCCAGCGCGGCGCGCTCCATCGCCCGCCCAGGCGCCGAGGCGGGCCGTCCCCGCCGCGCAGGCGCCCACGGCCACCGCACCGCTGGAGGAGGTGCTCCCCGAGAGCGTCCTGCCGCTCCCCGGCAGCGGCGGCCGCATCGAGTCGGAGCCCGACGGCGTCTACCCTGACGACTCCTTCGCGGCGACCGCCGCCCGCCGGCGCGTGGAGCGCCTCAATCCCGCAGCCCAGCCGCGTTCCGGCAGCCGCCAGGTGAGCACCGCGGCGATGTTCCTGCCGCTCGAGAGCGACGACGCCGCGATCCCCTTCGACCGTGTTCCCTACGTTCCCCGAGACCTGCGTCGCGTCGCCATCATGGCCGCGCTGATGATCGTGCTCATCCTTATTGCCGCGTTCGTGGTCACGCGCATCAACCTGTGAGCAACGAGACACGCCAGTGCGTGTGATCCTCTATACGGGCAAGGGAGGCGTGGGGAAGACGACCGTCGCGGCGGCCTCCGCCGTGAAGTGCGCGAGCCTCGGCTACAAGACCCTCGTGATCAGCACCGACGCCGCGCACAGCCTCGCTGACAGCGTCGACCGGGAGGTCGGCGACCATCCCACCGAGCTCGCCCCGAACCTCTGGGGACAGGAGGTCAATGCGCTCCACGAGCTCGAGGAGCACTGGGACCGGATCCACATATATCTCACCTCGCTCTTCGCATCGCAGGGCGTCGACGACATCGTCGCCGAGGAGATGGCCTCGCCCCCGGGCATGGAGGAGGTGGCGAGCCTCATGTGGATCAAGAAGCACAAGCGCGAGGGCAAGTTCGACGTCCTGATCGTCGACTGCGCGCCGACCGGCGAGACCCTGCAGCTGCTGGCATTTCCCGACGTCGCCAAGTGGTACCTCAACCGCATCTTCCCGATTCAGCGGATGATGAACAAGGTCGCTCGCCCCGTGATGCAGCCCTTCCTCAGCATCCCGTTGCCGAGCGATGAGATCTTCAGCAATGTCAAGGACCTGCTCCTCGACCTCGAGGGCATGAAGAAGATCCTCGGCGATCCCAAGGTGTGCACGACTCGGATCGTGCTCAACCTCGAGAAGATGGTGGTGAAGGAGGCGCAGCGCGCCTTCACCTACCTGAGCCTGTACGACTATCTCACCGACCTCATCGTGGTCAACCGGGTGCTACCGCCCGAGGTGACCGATGCGTACTTCGACGCCTGGCGCGAGGCGCAGCAGCGTTATTCGGCGATGGTCGACACCGCGTTCTCGCCGATTCCGACGCTGCAGACCAAGCTCTTCGACCATGAGATCGTCGGCCTCGACTCGCTCGCCGAGATGGCCGCGTCGATCTACGGCGACCGTGACCCCGCGCAGATCTTCTACCACGCGATACCGCAGCGCATCCGCAAGGTCGGCGACAACTACGAGCTGCAGATCCACCTGCCTTTCGTCGGCAAGGAGCAGGTCGACATCAAACATCGCGAGGGCGACCTGTTCGTCACCGTGGGGCCCTACAAGCGGGAGATCTCGCTCCCGCGAGTGCTCAACGGCAAGCGGGTTACCCGCGGGCGACTCGAGGAGGGGTTGCTCTCGGTAACCTTCTCCGACTCCAAGCCATGACTGACGCATGTCGCGTGTGTCCCGCGCGGTTCGTCGACGATGCGACCCGCGTCCTCGGCACATCGCTCGGCGACCTGGTTCCCCCGGAAGCGCAGCGTCACCTGCTCAACGCACAGCGCGAGCTGCTCCTCGCCGTCGCGGCGATGATCGAGCATCACACCCAGACGGCCCCTGCGGCCGAGCCGTCCGCCACTGGGGCCCGAGGCCGCGGCGGGAGACGAACGCGAGGGGACACCGGGCGGTCGCGGCGGCCGGCGACGGTCGAGCTCGAGTAGCCGAGCCGGGTGACAGGTCCCGGAACCTACCTGGCAATCATCCTCTACACGTTGCCAGGCTTCCTGATCGGCTCGGTGATCCATGAGCTCAGCCATGCGGCGATCGCGCTCCGATCCGGCGACCCCACGCCGCGTCGCGATCGTCGAATGACCCTCGATCCGCGCCGCAACATCGACCCGTTCGGTTGCGCGGCGATGTGCATCGCGGGCTTCGGCTGGGGGAAGCCGGTGCCGCTCGACCCGCTCTACCTGCGCGATTCGCGTCAGCGTGCGGCGGTCGCGGCGGCGGGGCCGCTCGCGCACCTCGTGGTCGCCGCGATCTTTGCGGCGGCGCTTCGCGTGGAGCTGCTCGGGTCCGGGATCGACCCGGGAGGATTCGTCACACTTGCGCAGTTCACCGTGCAGGGCATCGTCTTCGGTGTCCTGCTCCAGGGTTTCCTGGTCAACATCGCGCTCTTCGTCTTCAACGCGCTACCGCTGCCCGGCCTGGACGGGTACGCGGTGCTGCGCAGCCTGCTCTTCGTCCGCGCTCCTCGCGCATTCCTGTATGCCGAGCAGTATCGGTACGTGCTCTACGCGCTGGTCGCGCTCGCCGCGCTGCTGCCGCCGCAGGTCACTCACGGCGGCGGCAACCCGATCGCCGCGGTGACCACCGGCGCCGCAACGTTCACCTTCGAGCATCTGGTCGTTCCCGGCGTGACCCCGATCTTCATCGGCCTGCCCAATGTGTTCACGCTGTTCTCATGAGCGCGGTGATGATCGACGGCGTCGAATGGCCCGTCGAGGGCGCGCAGGTGGCGATCGTGCAGCGTGGCCGGGTGCTGCTGCAACTCCGACCGTGGCCCCCCGGCTGGGAGCTCCCCGGCGGCCACGTCGATCCCGGGGAGGAGCCGGCAGAGACCGCTGCCCGCGAGGTGACCGAGGAAACCGGCTACGTGGTGCGCATCGCCGGCATCGTCGGGGTGTATTCGTGGCAGGGACTGCGCTCCGCCGGTGACGTGGTCTTCCTCGGCGAGGTCATCGGCGGCGCTCCGCGACGCAGCCTCGAAGCCTGGTCGCTGCGAATGCGTGCCCCCGACGCGCTTCCTCGCACGGTGTTTCCCTGGGTGCGCGACCGGGTGCGCGACGCGGTCGACGTCGCCGCCGGCGCGCCATCCGTGCATCGGGTGCAACCGGTGACGCTTCGCCACGTGCTCGGCTTCGCGACCGCGTGGCTGAACGCGCCCATGGACAGGTTGCTTCGGCACCGATGACCACCGCGCTGCTCTTCATCGCCAGTCTCCTGCTCGTCGTGGTCGCGGCCGAGCTGTTCACCAACGCCATCGAGTGGACCGGGTTCCAGCTGCATCTCGGCAGCGGCGCAACCGGAAGCCTGCTCGCCGCGCTGGGCACGTCGCTGCCGGAGACCGTCGTGCCGATCGTCGCCCTCGCGACCCATTCCCCGGCCGCAAACTCTGTGGCGACCGGCGCCGTGCTCGGGTCACCGTTCCTGCTGCTGACCCTTGGCGCCGGCGCAACCGGCATCGCCGTCGTGCTGCGCGGGGGAAACCGCCGCCTGGTGATCGATCCGCGCCAGGCCCGCCGCGATCTCGGGGTCTTCCTGGTCGCCTTCAGCGTCGCGGTCGCTTCGAGCGTGTTCCCGAGCGGCGCGCGCATCGCCGTCGGTGTCGCGCTGCTTGCCGCGTATGCCGGGTACGTGGTCGCCACGCTGCGCGGCAGCGGACCGGGGAGCGAGATGCCCGAACCACTGCACATCGTCCGCTGGCGGCGTGGCGAGCCGCACCCCGTGCTGGTGTCCCTGCAGCTGGTGATCGCCGTGGGCATTCTCATTCTCGGCTCGCAACTCTTCGTCACCGCGCTGGACCAGACCGCGTCGGCGCTGCACGTCGCTGCGCTGGTGCTCGCGCTGGTCATCGTTCCGGTCGCGACCGAGCTGCCCGAAACCCTCAACAGCGTGCTCTGGGTGCGCAGCAACGATGACATGCTCGCCTTCGGGAACGTGGCCGGGTCGGCGACGTTTCAATCGTGCGTCCTGGCCAGCATCGGTGTCGTCTTCACGACCTGGGAGCCCGGCGCCGGCGGCCTCATCAGCGCGGGGCTCACCGTCGCGACCGCGGTCTTCCTGCTTGCGATGCTCTGGCGCGGGCAGGCTCGCGGGGGAATCCTGGCGCTCGCGGTACTGCCGTGGCTCATCTATGTCGCGGCGCAGCTGGTCACGGGTGGACGTCTCGCGCTCTGAGCCATGCACAATCGGGCGGTCATGCGCGTCCACAGCAGCGACTCGGTTGAGGAGTATGCGAGCGCGGCCTCCGCATTCCTCGAAGCTGAGCCCAGCGCACGCAACGTGCTGCTCAGCATTGTGCAGATGGTGCGCGCGGCACCCGATGCGTACAGCGCGCCGGTCAGCTTCTGGTGGATCACCGACGGCGACGCGGTGGTGGGGGCCGCGAGCTGGGCTCCACCGTGGCACCTGCTGGTGTCGTCGCTCCCTGATGCAGCCGGACCCAAGCTGGCAGGCTCTGTCCACAAGCGGGCGGAATCGTTGGGTCTCCGCCTGCCCGGCGTGAACGGCCCCGCCGAAGCCGCGAACACCGTCGCACTCGCGAGCGGCCGGACCATCGCGAGGTCCAGGCCCATGCTCATGAGCGAGCTCGAGCACCCTGTGGAGGTGCCGCTCCCGTCTGGCTCGAGACGTCAGGCAACGCTCGCAGACGTGCAGCTGGTGGCGTCGTGGCTCGAAGCCTTCAGCGCCGAGGTCGAGATCTATGCAGGCGATTCGGCGCGCACCGCGAACCGGATGGTGCGCGACCACGAGTTCGAGCTGTGGATCGATGCCGCCAGCACGGTGTGCGTCGTGGGACATCACGCCCCGGTCGGGCGAGTGGTGCGCATCGGGCCTGTGTACACGCCGCCGGAGCACCGCGGTCGCGGCTACGCGCGCCGTCTCACCTACGAGGTGAGCATCGCCGCCCTGGCCCTGTCCGGCGTCGACCGCTGCATGCTCTTCACAGATGCAGACAATCCTGTCTCGAACTCGATCTATCGCCAGGCGGGGTACGTTCCCCGCGGCGAGCATGTCGAGATCGAGTTCACCTAGAGTCCCGCCCATGAATCTCGAAGGCAAGGTGGCGGTCGTCACCGGAAGCGGGCGCGGTATCGGCAGGGCATACGCACACGCGCTCGCGCAGGCCGGCTGCGCAGTCGTCGTCAACGATGTGGATGGCGACGTCGCCGAGGCGACCGCCGATTCGATCAGCAGCGCCGGGGGCCGCGTGGTTGCGGAGGTCTGCGCCGTGGGATCGACGGAGGCGGCGGATCAGTTGGTGAGCGGAGCGGTGCGCGCCTTCGGGCGCCTCGACATCATGTGCACGAACGCCGGCATCCTTCGCGACCGCGTGCTCTGGAACATGAGTGACGAGGACTTCGACGCGGTGATCGAGACTCACCTGAGGGGCACCTTCACGTGCGCGCGAGCCGCGGTCCGCCAGATGCGGGCACAGGGGGCGGGCGGACGCATCGTCGTGGTGTCGTCCATCGCCGGTCAGCGCGGCAACTTCGGACAGACCAACTACGCCGCCGCGAAGGCAGGGATTGCCGCCTACGCCCGCACCTGGGCGATGGAGTGCGCGAAGCACGGCATCACCGTCAACGCGATCGTGCCTAATGCGATCACCCGGATGATCTCGACCATTCCGGGGATGGAGTCGCTCGTCGATGCAGCCGAGCGGGGTGAGCCGCTGCCCTCCGCGGTGCGCCAGCAGATGGGCATGGGCACCGCGGAGGACGTGGCCCCGCTGCTGGTGTTTCTCAGCTCCGACCAGGCTGCCGGGGTCACCGGTCAGTGTGTCGGCCTCGGTGGCGACAAGCTCGCACTCTGGTCGCATCCGAAAGAGATCTCGGTGGCATTTCGCGAGGGCGGATGGACGGCCGACGCGATCGCCGAGGTGTGGTCGACATCGGTCGGCGCACAGCTCGAGACCTACGGGATCCAGTTCCTCGGCGGTGGCATGGGCTGACCGCCCCGCGGGTGGACTGCACAGTTACGTCGGCGCTGGTGGCTCAGGTGCCGCCGGGACCTCGACCGCGGCGGGACGCTCACCGATGACCAGCGCGGCGACGTTGTAGAGCACGGCCACGAGGACGAGGATGAGCGCGATGACGAGCCCGATCCCGGGGTTCACGTTGAAGTAGGCCGAGGCGCTGAAGCCGGGGGCGCTCGTGCCTGCGCTCGCCGCGATCCGGGCGAGCAGCACGTCGTGGACGTGCTGGTGATCGAGGAGCAGCAGCGCCCCGGTTGCAGCGCCGAAGACGATTGCGGCGAGCGCCCGGGTGCGGTGTCGAATGATCCCGAAGGATCCCGCGAGCGCCCAGAGCAATGCCAGTCCGCCCGCGATGAGGCCGAGGATGGCGAGCGCCTGGGGACCGAGATTCAGCTGCGAAACGTCTCGCGCGCTGATCTTCGTGCCGGTGTCGCACGCAGCGGGGAGCGAGGCGAGCGACGGATCCTTGCCGAAGACGAGATCCCAGCCGCTGTAGCTCACGACGTTCACGTTCTTCAGCGCATCGAGGCAGGTGTCGAGGGCCGCCGTCTGCGACGTCGATGCTCCCCCCGATCCCGCGAGCGAATGCAGCCCCGCCTTGGTGGCGTCGGTATTGCAGGACACGCCCGCGAAGGCGAGGAAGAAGCAGCCGATCACGAGGACGAAGAGCACAGGGCTCAGGCGCCGAGCGCCGGGCTCCCCGACCAGTGCATTCGGGCTCACCCGGCGGAGGCCCCGGACATCTCAGCCGATCCGATCGCCGGGGGCGCAGGGATGATCCGGGCGGAGCAACACGATCCGATCCGAGCCTTCCTGGTAGACACCGAGCACGAGCACCTCACTGCGCACCGGCCCGATCTGCCGGGGCGGAAGGTTCACCACCGCGACCACGGTGCTGCCGGTGAGCTGCTCGGGGCGGTAGTGATCGGTCAGGCGTCCCGACGAGCGCCGGGTCCCGAGCGGCCCGAAGTCGATCACCATCTTGTATGCGGGGCGGCGCGCCTGCGGGAACGTCTCGCAGCTGACCACGGTGCCCACTCGGATGTCGATCCCGAAGAATTGTGACGCGTCGACCTCGGGCAGCGCGACGCTCTCCTCACCGGTCACACGGGCCAGTGTATCGGCAGACCTATACTCGCCCGCGGCACCTGACACCTTTCGGAGGGCACGTCATCGCCGGCTTGCGCCGCATCGCCGTGGTCGCGACGACATCGCTGCTGCTGCTCAGCGGCTGCGGCACGCCGGCGATCAACGCCACGGACCAGCTGCACAAGACCAAGACCGTCCTCGACGGCACGCCGTCCTTTCACTTCACGCTCAGCAGTGCCGATGTCTCCGGGAACGGGCCGTTGCTCACCGGCGGACGGGGTGACATGCAGCGCCCCGCGAGCATGTCCGGAACGCTGCAGGTGTCGATCTACGGTCTGGCGATCAGCGTGCCGGTGGTCTCGGTGGGCGGCACGTTCTCGGTGAAGCTGCCGACCAGCCCCGGCTTCGTGGCGGCGAATCCCGCCGACTACGGCTTCGCTGACCCCGCAAGGCTCATCGACCCGAACCATGGGTTGTCCTCACTCCTGCTCAAATGCCGGTCGCCGCATGCCCAGAGCGACGACCGTTACAACGGAGAGGCACTGCACGAGATCGCATGCACGCTTCCCGGCAAGGACGTGGCCGCGCTGCTCACCAGCGCCGACTCTTCGAAGGACGTCGCCGCCACCTTCGGGATCGACACGACCACCAGCCAGCTCCGTCGCGTCGTGCTCACCGGCCCATTCGTCACCGTCGGAAAGGACAGCACGTACACGCTGATTCTCGCCAACTATGGCAAGAACGTCTTGATCACGCCGCCACCGTCCAGCGGGTGAACGCGCGGCGCAGCTGGATCCTCGCGATCGCGGCCGCGGCGGTGCTCATCGCGGCGATCGACACCTACGTGATCGTGCTCGCACTCCCGGCGATCATGGCCGACGTCGGCATCGGGATCGACCAGTTGCAGGCGGCGACCCCGATCATCAGCGGTTTCCTGCTCGGCTACGTGGTGGTCATGCCCATGCTCGGCCGCCTCTCGGACGTGTACGGCCGGCGACCGTTGCTGCTGCTCTGCCTGGCGGTGTTCGCGGCCGGTTCGCTGGTGACGGCGTCGGCCCACGACCTCGGCTCTGTGGTCGCCGGGCGCGCGCTCCAGGGGTTGGGCGGTGGCGGGCTCGTGCCGGTGACCCTGGCGCTGGTGGCCGACCTCTGGCCTGCCGATCGCCGTGGGGTGCCGCTCGGCGTCATCGGAGGAGTGCAGGAGCTGGGCAGCGTGCTCGGTCCGCTCTACGGAGGCCTGATCCTCACCGTCGCCAGCTGGCAGACGATCTTCTGGCTGAACCTGCCGATCGCGGCGGCCCTCGGCGCCGGGCTCTTCGTGGCCGGGCGTCAAGCCGGCCGCGCCCAGGCTACGAGGACCACACGGCCGAGGGTCGACGTCATGTCCATACTCCTCGCGGTGGTGGCGACGGCGGCAGGGTGCCTCGCCATCGTCGCCCCCGATCCGCTTCGCAACGACGCCACGATCGGCCTCGCCTACAGCGCGATCGGCGGGCTGGTCTGGTTGACTCCACTGGCGCTCCTGGCCGCCGGCGCGGCGCTCGTGCTCATCCTCTGGGACCTGCGGGAGCGACGATCGACCCGCCCGCTGATCGCCGTCCGGCGCATCCCGGCCCTAGCCCGCGAGATCGACGGGCCGGGAGCGGCATTGCTGGCGCTCACCCTGGCGACGATCATCGTGAGCTTCGCGGCTGAGGATCCGACCACCGGTGCGATCGCGCCCGCGGCGATCTGGCTGCTGCCGGTGGGAGCGATCTCGGCCGCCTTGTTCGTGCTCCGGGAGCGACGCGCGCCGCGCCCACTGCTGGCGGCCGGCGAGCTCAGATCGCCTGGCGCCTACGGCGCGCTGCTCACCAATCTTGCGGTCGGCTCGGCGCTGATGGCCGCGCTCCTCGACGTCCCGGTGCTCGCCAGGGCGACGGTGTTCCCCAACTCGCAGCTCGGCGCCGCCCTGGTGCTCCTGCGCTTCCTGATCGGCGTGCCGATCGGGGCCGTGCTCGGCGGCTGGCTGTCCCAGCGGGCCGGAAACCGCGTGACCGCGGCGGCGGGGATGGCGGTCAGCGCGATCGGCTTCGGGCTGATGACCACCTGGACCGCGACGACCCTGGCCGACCCATTTGGACCCGGCTGGCTTCATCCCAGCGACCCGGTGCTCTTCGTCTGCGGCCTCGGCTTCGGCCTCGCGATCGCCCCGGTCAACGCGTCGATGCTCGTGTCCGTGCGCGAGCAGATGCACGGACTGGCGTCGGCGCTGGTCGTGGTTGCGCGCATGATCGGGATGCTCGTGGGCATCTCCATCCTCACGGCGGTGAGCCTGCACGTGTTCTACACGACGACGGCGACACTGCCGGCGCCGCAGACCCTCTGTCCGGCATCCCCGCTCAACTGCCCCGCGTATCAGCGTGAGGTGACCGGGGCGATCGTGACCGAGCTGCGAACCGTCTTCCTCGGGGCCGGCGTGTGCGCGGCGATCGCCGCGGTGCTTGCGGCGCTGCTCCTCCGCGGCCGGCCGGCGCAGCTGCGCCCGGCGATCCCGTGAACAGCTCCGTCCGCGCGGTCCACCCGGTGGCGCTCGAGCTCGAGGACGTCCTGGAGGCGATCGCGTCCGCTGCGGCGACGTTGGGGGTGGAGGCCTATCTGGTCGGCGGCTTCGTCCGTGACCGCCTCATGGGCGCGCCGCTGAGCAAGGACATCGACCTGGTCACCGTCGGGGTCGACCCGATGCCACTGCTCGCCGCCGTCGCGACGGGATTCCGTTGGCATCCTCCCGAGCGGTTCGAGCGCTTCGGGACGGCCCAGATCCGCGGCCCCCGTTACGTGATCGAGGGCGTGCGTGCCCGAGCCGAGCGCTACGACCCCGACTCGCGCAACCCCGATGTGCGTCCCGGCACCCTCACCGAGGACGTCTGGCGGCGCGATTTCACAGTGAACGCGCTCTGCCAGACCCTCGACGGCCGGGTCATCGACATCACCGAGATGGGCCTCACCGACCTTCGGGCGGGTGTCCTGCGCACGCCGCTGCCCCCGCGCGAAACCTTCGCCGAGGACCCGCTGCGCATGTACCGGGCAGCGCGGTTCGTTGCCCAGCTCGGCTTCGCGCCGGCTCCCGGGACCATCGAGGCGATGCGAGCCCAGGCAGAGCGGACGTCGATCCTCTCGGTCGAGCGCATCACCGACGAGCTGCGCCGCATGTTGCTCGCGCGCCATCCCGCGGCCGGCATCGACGTCCTCCGGGAGGGCGGACTGCTCGACCACGTCCTCCCCGAGCTCCTGGCGGCGATCGGGGTGGAACAGGGTGGCTTCCATACCGGCGACGTCTATCAGCACACCGTCGCGGCGGTCGACGCCGCGCCGCGGGACCTGGTCACCCGAACCGCGGCACTGCTCCACGACATCGCGAAACCGGTCACCCACGCGATCGCCGCCGACGGGCGGCACACCTTTTACGACCATGCATCGGTCGGCGCGGAGATGGCCCGGGTCATCCTCACCCGCTGGCGCTACAGCAACGATGAGATCAGCGCGGCGAGCCGGCTGGTGCGGCTGCACCTCCGCCCGATCCAGTACGAGCGCGAGCGCTTCAGCGACACCGCGGTGCGCCGGCTGATCGGCGACGCCGGTGCACTCCGGGGAAAGCTGCTCGATCTCGCCCGGGCGGACACGATCGCCTCGGCCTTTCCCACGCTGGCGGAGCTCGACGAGCTGGAGGAGCGCATGGCCCGGCTCGACGAGGGAGAGGTGGTGTCGGCGATGCGCGATCCGCTGACCGGCGACGAGCTGATGGTGCTCGCGGGCCGCGGCCCCGGTCGGTGGGTGGGCAGGGTGAAGGCCGCCATCCGCGACGCGGTGCTCGAGGGCGCGATCCCGCCCGGCGACGCCTCCGCAGCGCGCCTGTGGCTCGACGCGCATCGCGAGCTCCTCGGCGGCGAATGAACGCAGCGCGTGTGGCACGCGGACAGCGGCCGTCCATTGCTCGCCAACCGCAACCAAGTACAATGCGCGGTTCGAGATGTTGAGCAAGTTCCGCAGCGCCAAACGACTCTTCGTCGACCTGCCACGCATGCTGCGGCTCGCGTACTGCCTCATGTTCGACGCGCGCGTACCGAAGTACATGAAGCTGGCGTTCGGCGGCGGACTGGCCTTGATCGCCCTGCCAGTGATTGATCTTCCTGAAGCGCTCCCGGTCATCGGCGAGCTCGACGTGCTCGCGCTCAGCCTGCTCGCCACCCGCGCATTCATCGCGGCGTGTCCGCGCGCCGTGGTCGCTGAGCAGGAGCAGTTGATCACGCTACGGCGCAGCCGCTTCGACGATGACGTGCGCAACGGCGAGCGGATCGCGATGCTGATCTACCGACGACTTCGTCCCGAGGAGCGCGAGCCAGTCACGTGAAGGTCTTGTTTTTGAAAGAAGTGGCAGGAACTGCCAAGCCCGGGGACGTTCGCGAGGTGAGCCCCGGCTACGCCCGTAACTTCCTGTTCCCGCAGCACCTCGCGGTGGTCGCGGATCAGAACACCGTCGACCAGATCCGGCGTCGCGAAGAGGCAACCCGGCGCCGCGTCGAGAAGGCGCTGACCGACGCCAAGGAGACCGCGCAGCGACTGCGCAAGCTGACGGTCACCGTCTACGCCAAGGCGGGCGAGGCCGGCCGCCTGTTCGGCACGGTCACCACCGCCGACGTCGCCAAGCAGCTCAAGCGCGAGGCGGGGATCGACATCGACAAACGCAAGATCGAGATCGACCCACCGATCCGGTCGCTCGGCCCGCACGAGGCCAGCATCGAGCTGCATCCCGAGGTCAGGGAGACACTCAAGGTCGTCGTCGCGGCCCAATGACCTCCCTCCCGCACGCCGAGATCGTGGGGCGCGCGGTGAGCGCGGCGAGCGGGACGATGCGGGTCCCGCCCCACGACAACGACGCCGAGCAGGCCGTGCTCGGCGGCATCCTCATCGATCGCGAGGCTATGGCTGCGGTGCGCGACGTGCTCGAACCGGAGGACTTCTACGCCGAACGTCATGCGGTCCTCTACCGGGCGGCGCTCGCGCTCGACGATCGGGGCGAGGCCATCGACACGGTGACCCTGCGCGACCAGCTCGACCGCGGTCCGGGGATCGGACGTGCCGGCGGCATGGACTACATCGCCGAGCTCACCCTGGTGGTGCCGAGCGCCGCCAGCGTCCGCCACTACGCGGACATCGTCATCTCCCATGCGCTGCGCCGCCGGCTCATCCAGGCGGGCAGCGAGGTGAGCCGCCTCGGCTTCGACAACACCACCGCCGTCCAGGAGGCGATCGACCAGGCCGAGCAGACGGTGTTCCGGATCGGGGAGGACCGGCGCGGCTCGGAGGTGCGCAACATCGCCCCGGTGGTGCGGGAGTGGTGGGACACCCTCGAGAAGCGCATCGAGCACAAGCAGCTGGTCACCGGCGTGCCCACCAACTTCTCGAAGCTCGACGCCCTCACCCAGGGCCTGCAGCCCGGCGAGCTGATCATCCTCGCCGCCCGCCCCGCGGTCGGCAAGACGTCGCTCGCCCTCAACATCGCCCGCAACGCCGCGGTCCTGGCGGGCAGGCCGGTGGTGGTGTTCTCCCTCGAGATGTCTCGACAATCGCTCGTGCAGCGTCTGATCTGCAGCGAGGCGCACGTCGACGCCTACATGCTGCGCACCGGCCAGGCGGATTCGATGGCGTTCCAGCAGATCGCCAAGGCCATGGACACCCTCACCCACGCCGATCTCTGGATCGACGACTCACCGGGACTGGCGATCAACACGCTGCGCGCTCGCGCCAGAAGGATGAAGGCGCAACACAAGATCGAGCTGATCGTCATCGACTACCTGCAGCTGATGCAGGGAGGCCGGCGTGACTCGCGCACCCAGGAGGTGTCCGACATCTCGTCGGGGCTCAAGGCGATCGCCAAGGAGCTCGAGGTGCCGGTGCTGGCGCTCTCGCAGCTCTCGCGCGAATCCGAGCGCCGCGAGAACAAGCGCCCCCAGCTGAGCGACCTTCGTGACAGCGGCTCGATCGAGCAGGACGCCGACGTGGTGCTCTTCCTGTACCGGGAGGGCATGCACAATCGCGAGATCGACAAGGCCAAGACCGAGCTGATCGTCGCCAAGAACCGCAACGGACCGGTCGACGACCTGCCCCTGGTGTTCATCGCGGAGCAGACCGCCTTCAGGGAGCCATACCTCGCCGGCGAGTGACGGCTGACACGCGGATCGCGTCGCAGGCGTCTTTCGAAGTGTCACGTTCCAGACGGCCGTCATGTGAGCCCGGTCCAACCCTGCTTCAATGGTGCCCGTGCGACCCGCCCTAGGAACCCTCCGTGCCGTGATCGGATCCCCATGGATCCGCGTCACCGGGACGCTGGTCGGGCTGGCGGTCCTCGCTCACACCATCGATCTACCCAAAGCGGTCACCAGCCTGAGCCGCGCCGACCCGTTCTGGATCGCTGCAGCCCTGGGGCTGACCATGCTGGCGGTCGCCGCGAGCGTCGTCGAATGGGGCGTCCTGCTGCGCACGTCCGGCGCTCCTGCGGGGGGCGCTCCGGGCTCGATGATCAGCTGGCGCCGCCTGAGCTCCTCATACCTGCAGAGCCTGTTCTTCACGCAGATGCTTCCCGCCGGGGTCGGCGGCGACGCGATGCGCACCGTGGAGATGGGGCGCCAGGTGGGTCACGGGCGGGTGCTCGCCTCGCTCGCCGGCAGCCGCCTGGCGGGCATGCTCAGCATGACCTGCTGGGGGATCGCCGCCGCCGTCCTGCTCCGTGCGCTCCTCGGGACCGGGATGGTCGTCGTGATCGCGTCGCTGGCCGTCGGGGTCGTGCTCATCTGGCTGGTAGCGTTGAGTGCCGATCGCCTGGTCCCGTACCGGCTGCTCACCAAGGTCTCTGGCGCTATGAGCCGCGGGATCCGCTCCTTCAACGAGGCGTTCGCCGGCTACCGGCAGCATCCCCACGCGGTCGCCCAGTCGCTGCTGGTCGGAGCCGCCGGCTGGGGCTTCAACCTCCTTGCCCTGAGCCTCGCGGCTCGGGCCATCGGCGTCGATCTCAGCTGGATGGTGCTGGCCATCTGCATCCCCGTGACCCTGCTGGTGGCGATCGCTCCGTTCAGCATCAACGGCCTCGGCATCCGTGAGGGCGTGCTCGTGGCGCTGCTCTCCAAGAGCGGGGTCTCCCTCGCCCATGCCGGCGAGATCTCGCTGCTCATCGACCTCCAGATGATCCCCTTCGCCATCCTCGGTGCGGTCCTCTGGACGCGCCACCGGCGCAGCGTCAAAGTCGCTCCGCAAGTCACGGCGGGGGTCGCGCTCATACAGGACGTCGCGCGCGCATAGACTCCAGCGGCGTGACCAGGCATTTCAGCGACTTTCTGTCGGCCCACGCAGCGCGGATCGCCGACCTGTGGGCCAGGCAGACCTCGCCGGATGAGCCCATGCCCCCGGTGGACCGTGCGCGAGGACCGCGCCAGTTCGTCAACGCCGTCCTCGTCGCACTGAGCGCCGACGACTTCCGCCCGCTGATCGCCTATCACCACCTCGACACCGGCACCAACGTCGAGCGCCGCCTCGAGACCGCGCTGAGCAACCTCGGCGCGCTGCGCCAGGTGACCGCCGAAACGGTTCGCGAGGAGCGCCTCGACCCCGAGCAGGCGCTGGAGCTGTCGGCCACGACCGCCGACGACATCGACGCGGTCGGCCGCCGCCTCGCGGCGACGTGCGCCGCCACCCTCGAGCGCCGGCTGGCGACGGCGACCTCCGAGTCGTCCGCGCGCGGGACCTCCCTGTCGATCACCATGCACGAGCTCAGGCGCCCGCTCACCATCCTCAACAGCTACGGCCAGCTGCTCAGCGCCGGGATGCTCGGTGAGCTGCCCGAGACCGCGATGGTCGCGATCGAGGGGATCACCGCGAGCACCGAGATGATGGTCCGGATGGTCAACGCTCTCGCCGAGCTCGCCCGCCTCGAGGATCCCGACGACCACCTCGCCCTCGAGGTGATGGACGCCGAGGAAGTCGTCGAGGAAGCCGTCGAGCACGTCGCGATGGAAGCCAAGCTGCGCGAGTCGACGATCACGAGTGAAAGCGAGCATGGGCTCACGCTGAAAGGCGATCGGCGCCGGCTTATCCTGGCGTTGACCAATCTGCTCGGCAACGCGGTCAAACACGGGCCGACCGGCTCGCCGATCGAGGTCCTCGCTCGCAGGGAGGGCGACTCGGTGCGCTTCACGGTCCGCGACCATGGGACCGGTTTCCCGGTGGCGGACACGAGCCATCTGTTCGACAAGTACTTCCGCTCGGTCGCCGAGCGGCAGCGCAAGGTGCCCGGGAGCGGGCTCGGTCTGTACATCGTGCGCACCGTCGCCGAACGCCACGGCGGTACGGTGGCGGCACGCAGCGTGCCGGGCACCGGCGCCGAGTTCGACATGACCATCCCCCTCTACACGGAGAACCCCACTCCATGAAGGCCGCCGCGACCCGGACCGAACGCGACTCCATGGGTGAGTTCGAGGTGCCCGCCGGCGCGTACTACGGCGCCAACACGATGCGAGCCAAGGTCAACTTCCCGATCAGCGACCTCCGCCTCCCGCGCGGCTTCATCCGTGCCATCGGCCTCATCAAGCAGCAGGCGGCGATGGTCAACCGCGAGCTCGGCCTCCTCGACGAGAACCTCGCCGGGGCGATCATCCGGGCGGCGCAGGACATCGTCGACGGCTCACTCGACGCCGAGTTCATCGTCGACGTCTTCCAGACCGGCAGCGGCACCTCGACGAACATGAACGCGAACGAGGTGATCGCCAACCGGGCGATCGAGCTGCTCGGCGGGAAGCTCGGCTCGCGGAGCCCTGTGCATCCCAACGACCACGTGAACCTCGGGCAGTCGAGCAACGACGTGATCCCGACCGCGATCCAGGTGGCGGCGGCGGTCGCGATCCACGAGGACCTCATCCCGGCGTTGCGCATCCTCGAAGCGTCCCTGCGACGCAAGGCGGACGAGTTCTGGCCGGTGGTCAAGACCGGGCGCACCCACCTCCAGGATGCGACCCCGATACGGCTCGGCCAGGAGTTCCTCGGCTACGCCGGTCAGGTGGAACGAGCCAGCGAACGCTGCGAGACGGCGATCGCGACCCTGAGCGAGCTGCCGCTGGGCGGCACCGCTGTGGGGACCGGCGTCGGGACCCATCCGGAGTTTCCCGCCAAGGTGATCGCGCTGGTCGCCACCGACCTCGGCATCCCGTTTCGCGAGACCGAGAACCATTTCAGCGGCCAGTCGACGCTCGACGCCGTGGTGTCGGCCAGCGGTGGGCTCCGCGCCGTCGCGATCGCGCTGTACAAGATCGCGAGCGACATCCGCCTGCTCGGCTGCGGTCCGCGCGCGGGGATCGCCGAGATCTCGATCCCGGTGGTGCAGCCCGGCTCGTCGATCATGCCCGGCAAGGTCAACCCGGTCATCTGTGAGTCGGTGACGATGGTGGCGGCCCAGGTGATCGGCAACGACGCGACGATCGCCTTCTGCGCCGCGGCGGGGTCGTTGCTGGAGCTCAACGTGATGATGCCGGTGGCCGCGTACGACCTGCTCCAGTCGGCTGCGCTGCTCGCGGCGTCGGCGCGCAACCTCGCCACCCAGTGCGTCGACGGCATCACCGCGACCGAGAACGGCCCCGCGATGGTGGAGCGCGGTCTGATGCTCTGCACGGCGCTAGCCCCGCGGATCGGCTACGACGCCGCGGCAGCGATCGCGAAGGAGGCCTACGAGAGCGGCAGGACCGTTCGCGAGGTCGCCCGCGAGCGCAGCGGTCTCGACGAGGAGGAGTTGACCCGCCTGCTCGACGCCGAGGCGATGACCCGGCCGGGCCTGGACACCGGCGGGGGCGGCGGCTGAGGGCGTTCCGGGGCGCACCCTGAAGATGTCATCATTGGCATCAACGCGCCAGCCCGAGCGCCTCGAGCACGTCCGCGACGCCGGCGTCCTCGGGACGCGAGCAGGTCGCGTCCACAACGGCGAGCACCTCCGGTCGTGAGGTCGAGACCGCCACCGCGTATCCCGCAGCTTCGAGCATTTCGATGTCATTGGGCGCGTCACCGATCGCGATTGCGTCCGCGAGTCGACACCCAACCCTCGCGCAGACGATCTCGCACGCCGCAGCCTTGCTGACGTCGGGGTCGAGGATCTCGACGAATTCGGGATTCGAGCGCGTGACCCGGGCGTCGCCGTCGAGCTCGCGGGTCATGAGCGCGCTCGCGCGATCCACCTCGACGAGGTCCTCGATGACGCACGCGGCCTTGGTGGTGCCGCGCGCCAGCAACGGCTCGAGGTCCGGGACCAGGCGAAACGGCACACCGCTGACGCGCGAGTACAGGTGCGCTTCAGGCCGGTCCTGCTCGCAGAGCAGCTCGTCGTCCTGATACGCCTGGTAGTGCCATCCCTGTTGGCGCGCAATGTGCAGCGCATGCCTCGCCGGCGCCTCGCGCAAGCCCCGCTCGAAGATCCGCTCAACCTCGGCTCCATCGCCAGCGGGCATGCCCCGCACCATCGCTCCCTGGTAGCAGACCAGCGGCTCGTGCACCCCTAGCTCACGCGCCCACGGCAGGGCGGATCGGTACATGCGACCTGTCGCGACGATCACCGGCAGCCGGCTCGCGGCGGCGCGCACCGCGGCGCGCACGCGCGGGTGGAGCTGCTGCCGGTAGTCGATGGTGGTGCCGTCGAGGTCGACGACGACTGCGCGCGGCACGAAGCCTGCCGGTAGCGTGAAGGGGACCTCGGCCGGCATCACCGCGATCTTACCCAGCCGGCAACTCGCCAATTCGGGGTACACTGCTCATTGTCTTGCGTTCGTCTTCTCGCGCGCGGTTTGGTAGACCGCTCGCCGCAAGGCCTCGTCCCGCCGCTTTGCCGGCGGTCGATGAGGCCTCGAGTACCGTCATCCCCGAACCGGTGAGCTTCGATGAGCTCTCGCTGAGCGTTGCCATGCGACACACCGTGGCCGAGCTGGGATACACGATGGCGACGCCGATCCAGGCCGGCTCGCTCCCCTTTGCCATGGCCGGACGTGATGTCATCGGTCAGGCGCAGACCGGGAGTGGCAAGACGGCTGCGTTCGGCATCCCCATCATCGAGCGGCTCGATCCGCGTGACGGCCCGGTGCAGGCGCTGGTGCTGTGTCCGACTCGTGAGCTCGCGGTCCAGGTGCACGACGAGATGGTCCGGCTCGGCAAGCGCCACGAACTGAAATGCGTGGCGATCTACGGCGGCGATTCGATCGGCCGTCAGATGGAGGAGTTGCGTCAAGGCGCGCACATCGTGGTGGCGACCCCCGGGCGGCTCGGCGATCACATCCAGCGACGCTCGCTGACCCTCGCGAACGTCCGCATCTGCGTGCTCGATGAAGCGGACCGCATGCTCGATATGGGATTTGCACCCGACGTCGAGCGCATTCTTCGTCAATGCCCCCCGCAACGCCAGACGTTGCTGTTCAGCGCCACCATGCCCGAGTGGGTGCGGCGGCTCGCCCTGCGCCACATGCACGACCCGGAGACGGTGGAGATCAGCACCAGGCCCGAGATTCCCTCGGAGGTCCGCCAGCTCTACGTGCGCACGACCTGGGCGGACAAGACCGACGCCCTGGCGCAGATCCTCGATCAGCCAGACGTGGTGATGGCGCTCATCTTCGTCGAGACCAAGCGCACCGCAGACGTGCTCCAGGCGCAGCTCGGGGGGCGCGGATACCAGGTCGGACTGCTCCACGGCGACCTCACGCAACGCGACCGCGACCGTGCGATGCAGCAGTTCCGAGCCACCCACATCAAATATCTGATCGCGACCAACGTGGCAGCGCGCGGGCTCGACATCGACGACATCTCACACGTCATCAACTATGACGTGCCGCTCACCCCTGACGAATACCTGCACCGCGTGGGCCGCACGGGTCGCGCGGGCCGCGCCGGAGTTGCGGTGACCCTGATCACGCCGAGCGAGATCCTCAAGCTCCGCGACGTCGAGCGCCACGCGCATACGCACATCGAGCCCGCCACCCTCGACGAGGATTTCCCCGCGACGGTGGTCAGCGCTCAGGCCTGAGCGCCATGAACGCGAGTACCGGCATGCTTCCCGCTGTGCACGACACAGGGACCGGCGACACGGTGCTCTTCCTGCACGCGTTCCCGCTCGACGGGTCGCAATGGGACCATCAGGTCGCGGCGCTGTCGGGGGAAATGCGCTGCGTGCGCGTCGACATGTGGGGCTGCGGGACATCGCCCGCGCAGCCGTCCGGGGAGCCGTCGCTCGACGATTTCGCCGGATCGGTGCTGGCCGCGCTGGACTCGAGGGGCATCGACCATTTCGCGGTCGTGGGTCTGTCGATGGGCGGCTATCTGGCCTTTGCGCTGTGGCGGCTGGCGGCGGGGCGGATCCGCGCGCTCGCGCTCTGCAACACCCGCGCATCGACCGACGATGACGCCCAACGACAAGCCCGTCTGGACATGGTCGAGCGGGTGGAGCGCGATCAGTCGGTGGAGTCGATCGTGGAGCCGATGATCGGCAGGCTGCTGGGGCCGGCGGCTCGCGAGGAGGTGCACATCGCCGACCCGGTGCGCGGGCGCATCCGGCGCTGTTCGCCGGCCGGGATAGCCTTCGCCCAGCGCGCCATGGCTGCGCGTCGCGACGCAACCCAACTGCTCGGGTCGATCAACGTCCCAACGCTGGTGATCGCAGGCACAGAGGACGCAGTCATCCGAGCACCGGAGGTTCGTGCCATGAGTGGCCTCATCCCGGGAGCTCGCCTGGTCGAGCTCGAATGCGGCCACCTCTCCAACCTCGAGGAGCCACGAGCGTTCAGCGACGCGCTGGGATCGCTGCTGGTGCCGGCAGGCACTGCACGATGAGCTCGCTGGCGCAGGACCTGCTCGACATCCTGGCATGCCCGCAGTGCCGGGGGCCGCTCCAGGTGGAACCGTCGTCGCTCCGCTGTGACACCTGCATGCTCCGCTACCGCGTCGAGAACGGCATCCCCGTCATGCTGATCAGCGAGGCCGAGCATGTGCGGGAATCCGAGCACCCAGGCGACGCCGAGGATCCCGGCACCGCGTAGCCCGAAGCGTCAGACGGTCGCGCCGACCGCCTCGGTCGCGACCGACGCCGGGGCTGCGCAGAAGCCCTCGTAATCGATGGGCTCGGTGATCGTGGGGTTCTCGCCGCACGCCGGGCACTGGGGATCACGCGGCACCCGGAACTCGCGGAACTTCATGGCCAGCGCGTCGATGTGCAGCAGCCGGCCGGTGAGCAGATCGCCCGCTCCGGTGATCAGCTTGATGACCTCGGTCGCCTGCAGCACACCGACGATCCCCGGGAGCACGCCGAGCACGCCGGCCTCGGCGCACGACGGAGCCTCCTCGGGAGGCGGCGGCGAGGGATACCGGCATCTGTAGCACGGCGACTGGAAGGGCACCACCGTGGTGACCTGCCCCTCGAACCGGAAGATCCCGCCGTCGACCATCGGCTTCTTGGCAAAGATGGCTACATCGTTGGCGAGATATCGGGTCGGAAAGTTGTCGCAGCCGTTGACGATGACGTCGTACTGGTCGAAGAGCTCGCGGGCGTTGTCACTACTCAGCACCACGTTGTGCTCGACGACCCGGACGTCGCTGTTGAGCGCCTCGAGCGCGATCCGCGCCGAGGCGGTCTTGAGCATCCCGATGCGGTCCTCAGTGTGGAGGATCTGGCGCTGCAGATTGCTGCGATCGACGGTGTCGAAGTCGACGAACCCGATGGTGCCCACCCCTGCCGCGGCAAGGTAGAGCGCGGCCGGGCTACCGAGGCCCCCGGCGCCGATGAGCAGCACCCGCGCGTCGAGCAGCTTGGCCTGACCTTCGACGCCGATCTCTGGGATGAGCAGATGCCGGCTGTAGCGCTGTTGCTGCTGAGCGGTCAGCGCCCTGGGGACGATGAAATCGAAACCGGCTTGCTTCCACGCGCCGTACCCGCCTGCCATCGAGGCAACGTCGGTGTACCCCAACTCCTGGAGGGCGCGCGCGGCGAGCAGCGAACGCCTCCCGCCCTCGCAGTAGAGCGTGATCGGCGCGTCGCGCTGCGGGACTGTGTCCTCGATGCGGGTCTCGATGAACCCTTTGCTCAGGTGTCGCGCGCCGGGGATGTAGCCCTCGTCGAACTCGTTGCGCTCGCGGACGTCGATCAGGATGCGCGAGCCGGAGCCGGCCCGCACCTGTTGGGGGGAGAGCTCCTTGACGGTCCGGCGTGCGTCGTCGAGGAGGTCGCGAGAAGACTTGGGCATGGAACCAGTCTACCCAAAACCTGACCTGGCAGGTCTGGATTCCGGTCTAGCCCTTGCGGCGGCCGGCCGGCCGCTTGGTCGCGGTGGTCCGCGACGCGGTGCGACGCGTCTTGGGAGGAGCGGGTGATGCGTCCGCGATCGGACGGGTGCGCGGCCGGCCAACCGGGCGCTTTGCCGGGGCCGAGGCAGTGACCGGGGCGGCGGCGCGCTCCGGAGCGGCCGACGCCATGGCGGCGAGGATTGTCCGTTCAGTGTCCTCGAGACGGGCGGCGAGCGCGAGGACGCGGCGGTGCGCTGAGCGCGTCGCCGTCAAGGCGTCGGCGAGCGACAGCGCAGTGCCCTTCTGCTTCTTGCCAGGCATGATCGCAGCGACCCTACCATAGACTGCGACGGTGCAACAGGCGGGTTCGGGGCGGTCGCTCACGGCTCTGCTCGCTGCCGCTGGCATCGAACAGCCCCGCTTCGGGCAGTCCGGCGCCGCACCGGACGGTTCGGCTATCGGAGTCCCGCTCGAGATCACGGCGATCGACTTCGACTCGCGTTCGGTGACCCCCGGGAGCCTGTTCGTGGCCATCACCGGCCGGCGCTCCGACGGACATCGCTTCTGCCGCGAGGCGGTGGAGCGCGGCGCGATCGCCCTGGTCGCGGAGCGGGTGCCGGAGCCGAGCGTCGATCCCTCGGTCCCGCTGGTGCTGGTCGCCGACAGTAGGCTCGCGCTCTCGGCGCTCGCCGCCGCCTTCCACGGCCATCCGAGCGCGGGTTTGTGCGTGGCCGGGATCACCGGGACCGACGGCAAGACCACCGCCGCCACGCTGCTCTGGCACGCCTGGCGCGCAGCCGGCATTGCGGCGGCGTCGATCACCACGGTGGATCGACGCACCCTCGACAGCGTTACCGCGAACGCTTCGCGGCAGACCACCCCGGAGGCGCCCGAGCTGCAGGCGGAGCTGGCCAGCATCCGCGCCGGCGGGTGCACGCACGTCGCGCTCGAGACCTCCTCGCATGGGCTGGAGATGCATCGGACGGACGACGTGGAGTTCCGCGCCGCGGTGTTCACCCGGATCACCACCGAGCATCTGGAGCTGCACGGCAGCCGCGAGGGATACCTCGCCGCCAAGGCTCGACTGCTCGAGCAGGTGTCGTCGCGACCGGACGGCATCGCCGTGCTCGACGCCGGAGACTCATTCGCATTCCCCCGCCTGTCGGTGATCCCGGTTGCGACCCGTCTCACCTACACCGACGAACCGCGGATATGGGCCGACGTGCGCGCCGAGGACGTGGTCACCTCCGCGACCGGGGTGAGGTTCAGCGCCCTGACGCCGTGGGGACCCGCCCAGGTCGCACTGCGCCTGGCGGGGAGATTCAACGTGCGCAACGCGCTCGCCGCGATGGCCGCGGCATGCGCGACCGGCGCCGACCTCGAGCACGCCGTGCTCGGCCTCGAGGCGGCGGAGGCGGTCACCGGGCGCATGGAGCGCATCGAGCTCGGCCAGCCCTTTGCGGTGGTGGTCGACTATGCGCACACCGCAGACGCACTCGAGACGGTGCTCCAGGAACTCCGCCCCACGACCGCGGGGCGGCTCTGGGCGGTCTTCGGTTCGGCGGGCGAGCGCGACCTCGAGAAGCGGCCGGCGATGGGATCGGTCGCGGCACGCGGCGCGGACGTCAGCATCATCACTGACGAGGACCCACGCCACGAGGATCGTGACGCCATCCTCGAGCAGATCGCCGCCGGCGCGATCGCAGCCGGCGGGCGGAGGGGCGACACGGTGCTGGTCATCCCGGACCGAGAGGAGGCGATCGCTTTCGCGGTGGCGCACGCCGCTCCCGGGGACACGGTGCTGTGTGCGGGGAAGGGACACGAGAAGACGCTCGAAACCGCCGCGGGGGAACTGCCCTGGAACGAGCGCGCCGTGGCGACGGCGGCGATCCTGCGCAGGATCAGCTGATCGGGCGCCGCCCGGGCACCCCGGTGCGGCGCGGATACTCGGCGGGGGTTGGCGAGACCTTCTCGACGCGAAGCACGCCGCCGGCCGGCGCCTGAGGCACTCCT
>DAITPY010000010.1:0-13467 GCA_036833315.1 Candidatus Dormiibacterota bacterium | reverse complement strand
GTGCTGGGCGCATCTGTCACCAGCGCCCACAGACTGCCCCCGATCCGCAGCAGCGGCAGTGCGAGCTCGCAGAGGACGTCGGGCGGTGCCGCGGCGCGCGAGGTGGCCAGATCGAAGGTTTCGCGAGTGCCTGCACGGCGTCCCGCGTCCTCGGCGCGGATCGCTTCCACCTCCACGCCGCTCAAGCGCAGCAGGCCGGCGACGTGGACGAGAAATCCGCTCTTGCGCTTGTCTGCCTCGAGCATGGTCACGCGCAGGTCGGGTCGAAGAATGGCGACGGCGACCCCCGGAACGCCGCCGCCCGATCCGATATCGACAACACGGCTCCCGTGAGCCGGCGCGGCGACCTCGAGCAGCTCGACCACCTCGTCGACATGACGCGACCACATCTGCCCGCGCGGGACCGTCGTGAGATTGAGGTGCGCCGACCAGGTCGCCAGCTCATCGAGGTAGGTGTCGAGCGCCAGTGTCGTCGCCTCGGAGCGTTGCGGTCCCACGTACCGAGACTACACACGAGTGGCGGCTCGGTCACGGAGGCTCGAGGCGCGCCCCCCTCCGGCCTCCTCCGTGCGATCATGGGCACAGCGATGGAGACGAACCCGGAGACCTCCGACCGGTGCCCTCTCTGTACGAGGGGAATGCTCTCGGTGTTGTACTACGGCGCTGACGGCGAGTCGGTCGGCGGACATCGCATCTGCGCGGACTGCGGACCGCGGAGCACCGTCGAGCTGGTCGCTCCGGACGAGCTTCGTCGCCGCCTGCTGGAGCGCAAGGCCTCCTAGCTGCGTACCTGTTCGCCACAGGTTGGAGCAGGTTGGAGAGCCCTCATCGCACCTTCCGACGGCGGCCCTGTCACGCCGGCGTGACAGCGGGTGACGTCGCGGTGACATCCGGAAGAGCCTCGAGGGACCGATGGGAGACTGGCTCCGATGCGTCTCCCCTCGTTTTCGTTCGCCCGTCACCGGCTCGTGCTCGCGTTGCCGTTCGCGCTTGCGCTCAGCCTGCTCGCCATCCCGGTCTTCGCCGGGCCGCAGCCAGGCGTCAGCGGCGCGCAGTCGGCGGCGGCCGCCGCCAAGAAGGATGCACAGAACGCGAGGGACGCCGCCCGGAACGCTGACACCGCGTTCGGACAGGCCAAGGCCGCGCTCGCGGCGGCGAACGCGCACCTCCTGGTGCTCGACAGCCAGATCGCCGCGCTCAAGGCGACGATCGCCGCGGACGCGGCCACGCTCACCACCGTCGACACGCAGCTCGCCGTGGATCGCGGACATCTCGGAGCGTACCTGCGTCAGTCGTACATGAACGGCGGATCGCAGGCGATGCTGGCCTATGTCATCTCGGCGAACAGCATCGCCGCGGCGATCCAGCGCGACGTCCAGGTGAATGAGATCTCCACGGCGAGCGGCCAGCTGGTGACGCGCATCGGGGTCGAGGAAGCCAAGGCGGCAAGGACGCTCGCCCAGGACGACGCGGCCCTCAAGGCGCTCGCTTCGGCGCAGGAGCAGGCGCGCACCGCCAAGGCGATCATCAAGGTGCAGGAACAGAATCTCCTGGTCGCTGACATCGCTGCGCACCGCCGGGTGTCGCAGGCGCAGAAGGCGTTGAGCGCCGCGGTTGCCGCACTCGCGGCAGCGCGAGCGAGGGGCACTGTGTACCCCGCGATCCCCGGCCCGCTCTTCACCATCGACACCAACCTCACCCTGCCGAGCGGGGAAACCGCCGCCAGCCTGGATCAGTTCCTGTCCGGCTCAGCGCTCGCCGGTCTCGGTGCGAGCTTCATCCGCGCCGAAACCACGTATCACGTGAGCGCTCGGTACTTCGTTGCACACGCGATCCTCGAGTCGGGCTGGGGACAGAGTTCGCTCGCGCAGTACAAGCACAACCTGTTCGGCTTCGGTGCGAACGACAGGAACCCCTACGGCGATGCGATGAGCTTCGCGAGCTTCGACGCGTGCATCCAGTACGTCGCGCACTTCATACAGTCCAACTACCTGACGCCGGGCGGCTCTTTTTACCACGGGCCGACGCTGCGCGGGATGAACGTCGATTACGCCAGCGATCCGAACTGGGCCACGAAGATCGCCAGCATCGCCGATACGATTCCTCCGCTCGCGGTGCCCTGAGCCCGATCTCACCGGGGCGTTCAAGCGACGGTCACCAAGCCGAGACATGCCGGATGGGACCGACCCGGGTAGCCGTCCCCTAGGCTGCGCCCCATGCAACATCCGATCGGCGAGCACGCGCTGCTCGCCGACTCGCGTACGGCCGCTCTCATCGCTCCCGACGGCGACGTCGCCTGGCTCTGCTGGCCGCGCATCGACTCGACACCGCTGCTCTTCTCGATCCTCGATGACGAGCGCGGCGGCGGGCTGTCCGTCCGACCCGCGCAGCAAGGAGCGCGGGTCGTGTCTCGTCGCTATCACCCGCAATCGTTGGTGCTCGAGACGGTTTGGGAGGTCGACCGCGCGCGACTGATCATCGAAGATGCGCTCGACCTCGGCGATCATCCACTGCTGGTGCGACGGGTGCGCGCCGAACATGGCGACGTCGACGTCGCGATCGACCTCCGATTGCCGCAGTGGCCGGGCACGCGAGCTGCGCTCAGCCTCGCGAGTGACGTCATCACTGTCGACGGCGTCACCCGGGTCGCAATTCGCGCGCCGGGAACATGGCGCTTGGGATCGGACAGTGCCATGTGCGCATTCGGACTCCGCGACGGCGATACCACGACAGTGACGCTCAGCGCGCCGTCCGTCGATAGGCGAGCAGGCAACATCGATGCGACGCTCGCGCAGTGGCGCGCAATGGTCCCGGCGCGAGCAACATTCGACCTCGTCGACACGGGCTCGCGCACCGACGAAGCAAGCATTCGCGATCTACTCGGCACCACGGCTGCGGTCCTGCTGGGACTGCGCAACAGGGCCGGGGGCATCGTCGCCGCACCGACCACGTCGCTGCCGCAATGGCCGGCGTCGTCGCGCACCTGGGACTACCGGTACTGCTGGCTGCGCGACGCATCGCTCGCCGGTATGGCCATGCTCCGGCTCGGCCTCGTCGACGCCGCGCAAGAATTGGGCGCGTTCATCGGTAGGGTGGTCACCGAGCACGGGCCTGTCCCGCTGGTGCGCGTCGACGGCGGCGCACCCCCCGAGGAGACTCAGATCGCGGAGTTGCTGGGGTACCGGGGGGCACTTCCGGTGCGCATCGGCAATGCGGCTGCCACCCAGGCGCAGCTCGACGTGCCGGGCGAGGTCATCGAGCTGGCAACGGCGCTCGCCGGCAGAGACGCCCTTGCAGATGAACTGGCCAGGGCTGTCCGGATCCTCGCCGACTGGTTGACGCGTCACCGGCGCGAACCGGACAGCGGCATCTGGGAGATCCGAGGCATGCCGCGTCGGTACACGCACTCCCTCATGACGGCGATCAGCGGACTCGAAGGCGCTGCCGCACTCGCAGACACACGCGTGGTCGCAGGCGATGCGCGCGCCTGGCGGGACGCCGCAGCCATGATCGGCGCCGAAGTTGGTACGAACAGCGCCGCCGCGCTGCAGCTCCGTCTCGACGGCGGCGGCGCGGACGCGGCGCTGGCGCAGGTGGCGCTGCTCGGGGGGCTCGACGCCGTTCGCCCGCGCATGAGCGCGACCCTCGACCTGATCATCGAGCGGCTCGATCGAGGCGGCCTGGTCGACCGCTACGAGGGTCAGCCCGATACCATCGGCGACCCCTGCGGTCCCTTCGTGTTTCCGACCTTCTGGCTGTCCGCCGCGCTCACCGCCTTGGAACGGGACGGCTCAGCCTGGCTCGACGCGGCGCTCGGCACGCGCGGACCGCTCGGGCTCTTCGGAGAGGTCGCCGATCCACTCGACCACACGCCGCTGGGCAACTACCCGCAGGTGCAAAGCCACGCCGCGTTCGCCCTCGCCATCACCGGCCACAGGTTGTACCGGTAAGTCTCAGCTCACCCGCAGGACGACGCGACCGCAGCCACCCCCGGATCGTGAATACCGACCGCGACCCCGCCGGGCACCACCGCGACGCACTCGATGTCGGCTCGCAGCGCCTTCAACTGCGGCGCCACTGAGAAGAGACGATCCAGCGAGAGCGCAGCGTCGATCTGCTCGACGAGTCCGGTGGCCACGAAGCCCGGCAGCGGCAGCAGGCCGACGTCGACCTCCGGCAGCTGCGCGGCCACCACCGGCCCCGACGATCCCGGTCGCAACGACAGGCTGATGTGCGCGACAGCCGTCGGCGAGAACGGCCCCGTCGAGATCTGCGCCGACGCGACCACCAGGCCGTCGCGCACCCGCACCGCAACGTGACGGTACGCATTGGGGTGCGGGTTGTTCGCGATCGCGAGCACGGTGAGGTCCTGCTCGCTGAGGACGATCACACCGTGCGACCCGGTGAGGAGCTGGGCGACCATCTGCTCGCCGACTGCCACCGCGATCGCCACCTCGTTCGCGCCATGCGAAGGGCCCGCGGGCGGCGGCCCCAGCACTGGGGCGGCGAGCGCGCGGTCGGTGACGAACGCCAGCCCTCCGACCACGATCAGGAGCACGATCAGCCCGGCGCAACAGCCTCGGATAGAGCCCCGATCGCCCGATCGCGTCACGTTCCGGGAGCTCGAGCTCCGGGCTCCGCCGCGTGCGAGCCGGGCAGCGGAAAAACGGTCAGGCGAGCGCGGGCGTGGCGGCGCAGCAGGGCGGCGCTCCAGTACAGCGGGAACTGGCGGTTGGTGCGCCACCGCCGGGAGAGGTCTCGGTAGTGTCGCGAGCCGGGCTGCCCGGACTGGCCGGGAAGGTGGATGCCGCCGCACGCGTCCCAGTTCCCCACGTCGATCACCTGGCGCCAGGTCGGCGCCGAAAGACGGGTCTCGAAGGGCTCACCCGGCACCTGTGACGTGGCCAGCACGGTGTCGGTATCGCCGCCGACTCGGATCGCGTGGGCGTTGAAGAAGAACCCGAGCCCGCGCCGCCTCCCGAACGCATGGATGAGCTCCACCTGGTGCACGCGGCCCCACCGCAACCGCCCCGAGCGACGCCCGAAGCGGGTGCGCAGATCGGTCATGGCGTCGTCGAGGGACCGGTTGACCACCTCCGCCCAGGTGGTTGCCCCCTCGAACAGACCGTCGTCGCCGCCCTCCCACCGTTCGATGAGCGACGGGGTGAGCCGTCCCACGAGGTTGGCCGGGTACTGGAACACCGGGTGGGCGAGGTCGACGCCGGCCAGGATGCGCCATGCCTTGCCGCACAGCGGGCTCAGTGAGTGCTCGGCGAGGCGGGCCATGAACGCCTCGTAGATGGTGGGCTCGACCCGGTGCGGATCCATGACCGCGTCCCATTCGGCGAGGCGGCGGCGCGCCGTCTCCGCGACAGTGCTCGCGCAGTGCATCGAGCTGAGCAGGCGGACGACCTGGCGCGCCGGGGGGCAGACCAGGTCCATCTGAGCGCGGGCCATGTAGGGGAGGTCCATCACGCGTTCAGAGAGCAGTTCGGCGATCCGCAGCGCCCGATAGCCCGACAGGTAGTCGGCCGCGATGTAGTGGGGGAAGTCGTCGCCGACGATCCGGTTGTTGGCGGTGATGATCTGCTGCTCGGGCGGGTCGAAGATGCACGGCATCTCGTCCGGGGTCAGATACCTCGTCCACACGGCGTCGCCGGTCCAGCCCTGGACCGGAAGCCCGCTGGGCTTCCGTTTGCGCACCGGCACCCGCCCGGACAGCAGGTACCCGATGTGGCCGTCCACATCCGCGTACACCACGTTCTGGGATGGGGCGTCGAACGAGGCGAAGGCGTCGCGGAAGCTCCTCCAGTCGCCGGCGCGCTGGAGGCGGAGCAAACCATCGGCGCTCCCGCCGGGCTGCAGGGCGGTCCACTGGAGCGCGAGCCCGCGCCAGATGCCTCGCTCGGGATCCTCGATCCGGTCGACCACCGGGCCGTGGCGCGTGACCACCACTTCCTCGAGGACGTCTGACGAACCCTTGACGTGGATGATCTCGCGCAGGCGCCGCGTCGGCTCGAAGCCCCGCTCGGTGCGGAAGCGCTCTGCCGCCGGGGAGTCGAACTCCTCGATGACCAGGTCCTGGCAGTCGGCGTAGGAGTTGGTGAATCCCCAGGCCACCCGCTTGTTGTGGCCGATGATCACGAACGGGAGGCCCGGCATGCTCACCCCGGTGGATTCGAAGTCCTCCCCGGCCTGGACGTGCGCCGCGTACCAGATCGAGGGCATGCCTGGGACGAGGTGCGGGTCGTTGCAGAGGATTGGCCGTCCCGACGCCGAGCGCTCGCCGGAGACGACCCACGAGTTGCTCATGCCTCCGGCCGTGGGGATCCAGCGCGCAGCTTCGCGGAACATCCCGAGCAGGTGTGAGCGGCCGCCGGCGCCACCCGAGGCGCGGAGGGTTGCTGCCAGGATCGTCGGATTCGCGTCCGGATAGACGATGTCGAGACGTGCTGCATGCTCCGGCCCGATGGCGCGGAGCAACTCCAGACGCTGGAGCTCCGAGTCCCAGTTCATGCTCAGACCCAGCGCGAGCAGCTTGAGGGCGGCGAGGCTGTGCATCGGCTCCCAGGGCTCGGGGGTCGCACCGAGCAGGCGGTACTCGAGCGGCAGCGCCCGGCTGGAGCTCACGATCGCGTTGATCCCCGCCGCATATGCCTTGAGCATCCGGCGCGGCTCGGGTCCGAGGCGCAGCTCCTCGTCGCGTGCGACCCGGTGCAGGCCGACCCGGCGAATGAAGCGATCGATGTTGACGCCGTCGGTCCCGATCAGCTCGCTGATCCGTCCGGTGGCGACGCGCCGGGTCACCTCCATCTGCCAGAGCCGGTCCTGGGCATGGGCAGCACCCATCGCGAAGGCGGCGTCCTCCATCGAGGTCGCCGCGATATGGGGGACGCCCCATCGATCGCGGCTGATCGTGACCGGTGCGATCAGACCGCTCAACCCGAGCCGTCCCCGGACTTTCGGCATGGACACGCCGAGGAGGCGATGGCGCGTGACCAGCAGGGCGAGACAGAGGACGACCACCAGGGCCGCCGCCGCGATGAGGGCAATGATCATTTGGAGCGGTCTGGCAACGTACTACACTCGCGAGCCCATGGCCGCGCGAACTCCGCTCTACGAGAAGCACGTTGCCGCCGGGGCACGCATGGTGGAGTTCGGCGGTTTCGACATGCCGCTGCAGTACTCGACCATTCGCGACGAGCACATCGCGGTGCGCACCCGATGCGGGCTCTTCGACCTGTCGCACATGGGAGAGGTGCGCTTCACCGGCGAGGACGCGCTCGAGGTGGTCCAGCACCTGGTGACCAACGACGCCTCCCGGCTCGAGGTCGGAGGCGCGCTCTACGCGGTGATGTGCAACGAGCAAGGCGGGATCGTCGACGACGTGGTCGTCTACCGCGACCCCGGCGGCTACATGATCGTGATCAACGCGGCGTGCCGGGCGAAGGACATCGCCTGGATGCGCGCTCACAGCGGCGGCGCCTCGCTCCAGGATCTCAGCGACGATCTGGCGCTGCTCGCGGTGCAGGGTCCTCGGGCGGTGCAGGTGGTGAGCGGCATGACCGCCGACGAGGTCACCGGCGTGCGTCCCTTTCACTTCGTGGACACCAGCGTCGCCGGTGTACATGCGGCAGTCTCGAGGACCGGCTACACCGGTGAGGACGGCTTCGAGCTCTACGTGGACGCGCCGGACGCCGCGGGTCTCTGGGATGCGCTGCTCGAGGCGGGCGCGCCGGAGGGCATGCTCCCCTGCGGACTCGGCGCCCGCGACACCCTGCGCCTCGAGGCAGGACTGCGGCTCTACGGCCAGGACATGGACGACAACACCGATCCCTACAGCTGCGCGCTCGGCTGGACCGTCAAATTGCAGAAGGGCGAGTTCATCGGGAGCGCGGCCCTGGCCGAGATCGACCCAGCGAAGCCACCCCGCCGCTTCATCGGCATCGAGTTGCAGGGAAGGGCGATCGCCCGCCACGGCCAGCACGTGCTCGCCGGACGCAAGGAGACCGGCGAGGTGACCAGCGGGACCTACAGCTTCACCCTCGACCACTCGATCGCCACCGCCTCCCTGGCTGGCGATACCCCGCTCGACACGGAACTCTCGATCGACATCAGGGGCACCCTCGCCGCGGCAGCGGTCGTGCCTCTTCCCTTCTATCGCCGCCCCAAGGGAGCCTGAACGTGGCCGACCTCTCCAACTACCGCTTCACCGCCAGTCACGAATGGGTCCGCATCGAGGGTTCGACGGCAACCGTCGGCATCAGCGATCACGCCCAGGCGCAGCTCGGCGACGTCATCTTTCTCGAGCTTCCCGAAGTCGGGGCGACCCTCGCGGCGGGCGGGAAGTTCGGCGCCATCGAGTCGGTGAAGGCGGCGTCGGACCTGTACGCCCCGGTCAGCGGGACCGTCGCGGCGGTGAACGGCGCGCTGACCGATCATCCCGAGCTGGTCAACTCCGACCCGTACGGCGAGGGCTGGATGCTTCGCCTCGAGGGGGTCGGCGACGCCGGCGCGGAACTGCTCGACGAAGCCGGGTATACGAAGCTGGTCGGCGCCTGACCTAGACTTCTGCGCGGGGTCAGCTAGCTCAGCTGGTTAGAGCGCGCGGTTCACATCCGCGAGGTCGAGGGTTCGAGTCCCCCGCTGACCACCACCGATTTCGCGCAGCCGTGGAACGATTTTTTCGCCGAGCTCAGTGATAACGCTGACCGGGTCGGGCGCCGCGTCTCTGACCTCGACAAGATCGAAGCCGAGCCGCGCGTACTCCTCCATGGTGGCGAAGAATGCATCTGGATCGTCGAGCGGATTGGCGCCGGCGAGGATCGTCTTCCTGATCTCGGCAGGGTCGCGCCCTTCGTCTTCGCAGTGCCGTTCGAGGATGTCGAGCTTGCGCTGCACCTCGGCGGTCCCGATGGCGAACAGATTGCACGCATCTGCATATCTCGCCACCAGTTTCAGCGTCTTGCGTTCGCCACCGCCGCCGATGAGGATCTTCGGGCGGGGTTGCTGAATCGGTCGCGGCGAGCAGATGGTTTCAGCGAGCTGGTAGTGCTTGCCCTCATACGGGCCGTCATCGTCGCTCCACATCTGATTGCAGATCTGCAGCGTCTCTTCCAATCGCTCGAATCGCTCGCTGATCGGCGGGTACGGCACGCCGAGCCCCCTGTGCTCGCGCTCGTACCATGCAGCTCCGATGCCGAGCATCGCGCGCCCGCCGGACAGCACATCCAGGGTCGTCACGATCTTGGCGAGCAGTCCGGGGTGGCGATAGGTCACGCCGGTGACCATGAGTCCCAAGGTCATGCGCTGGGTCAGGCCGGCCACGAATCCCAGCGACGTGTAGCCCTCGAGCATCGGGTCCTGCGCGGGGGCGAACTGCTCCATCTGGAAGTAGTGGTCCATCATCGTGAAGGTCGTGCAACCCGCCTCCTCTGCGGCCCGGGCGGTCGCGGCGAGCGTGGGGCCGAGGCGGGTGTTCCCACCGGGGAGGGTGAAGTTCATGAAGTGCAGACCGAGTTCCATCGCGTGGCGGCTCCTCTGATGCTCGAGCGGATTCCGTTGCCAGCCTAACGGGATGCCCGGTTTCGTCCGCGCGGTCGGCTCCGGGTGAGCAACGTGCGGATCCGCCTGTGTCGCGCGACGTTGTCGCCGCCGCGTCGTGCGTCCGCGTGACACCCGGCTGGTAGGCTCCTCGACATGAGTGACGACCGCCCCGCCCTGCTCTTCGGGGAGACCTATCACCACCCGAACATCCTGTATCGCACCGGGTTCCTGGTCCCCGACCCGGTGGTGGTCGTCGACAGGGGTGGCGATGACACGGTGCTCTGGACGAGCCCGCTCGAGGAAGGCCGGGCGCGCAAGGAGTCCTCGGTGGGACAGGTGCGCAGCACCGCGGAGCTCGACCTTCCCCCGGCCCGCGCGGGTGCCAACGAGCACGACGGCTGGTCGAACCTGGTGGCCGCGGTGTGCCGCGAGCACGGCATCAACGCGGTCGACGTCGACGCCGACTTTCCCGCCGTGCTCGCCGATCATCTTCGCCAGAGCGACGTCGACATCCGCCCGCGCACCGACCTCTACCAGCGACAGCGCCGCATCAAGACCGCGCAGGAGGTGGGGTGGATCACCGCCACCGAGAACGCGGGCATGGCCGCACTGCAGAAGGCCATCGACGTGATCGCGGCATCAGAGATCAAGGACGGCCTGCTGTATCACGACGGTCGCAAGCTCTCCAGCAAGGACCTCATCTACACGGTGGAGAGCCATCTGCTGGAGAACGGCATGGGCACCGAGGACTCGATCTGCTGCGGCGGTCCCGAGTCCGCCGATCCGCATCGTGCGATGAGCGATGTGATCCGAGCCGGTCTGCCGATCGTCCTCGACATCTATCCGTTCGACAAGCGCAGCCGGTACTGGGGCGACATGACCCGCACGGTCGTCCGCGGCACACCGCCGCCCGAGGTGGAGCGGATGTGGGACGCAGTGCTCGAGGCACAGCAGGCGGGCCTCGATGCCGTGAAGCCCGGCGCCAACGGACGAGACGTCCACTTCGCGTGCTGCGAGGTGTTCAAGCGACACGGCTACGGGTCGCTCGCGAAGCCCTATCGCGATATTGCGAGCGATGCCCGCTTCATCCACGGCACGGGGCACGGGCTCGGTCTCGAAATCCATGAGTTCCCGCGCGTCAACGAGTCGGACATCGTGCTCGAAGTCGGCGACGTCATCACCGTCGAGCCCGGTCTGTACGACCCGCGCCTCGGTGGGATCCGCATCGAGGACCTGGTGGTGGTCACCGAGACCGGCTGCCGAAACCTCACCACGCTGCCAAAAACCTTCCGGCTCGACTGAGCCGTCCGCCGGCTGGAGTGCGGACGCCTCCTGATACACTGCTGACGCTCCTCATTCGAGGGCATTTCCACATAACGCTTTCCTGCGCCCGGATCGTGGCCGCCTGATCACCTCGGCGGCTGCAGCACCCCGGGCGTCGCAAGCCCAGAGGAAAGGAGGTGCCACGCATGGTGCGTGACTACGAGCTGATGTACATCGTCCGGCCCGAGCTGGAGGATGACGCCGTGCGGGTTGCCGTGAAGTCGGTCCGCTCGCTGATCGAGTCCCAGGAGGGCGAGGTCGTCAAGACCACGCTCTGGGGCAAGCGCCGTCTTGCCTACGAGGTCAACCGGCTTCGTGAAGGCCATTACGTGCTGGTCGTCTTCCACCTCGACGGCGGCAAGATCGTCGAGATCGAGCGCGCGCTCCGGATCCACGACACCGTGTTCCGCCACCTCATCGTCCTCCACGAAGGCCCGATGCCGGAGATGGAAGCCGAGATCGAGGAGATTGCGGGACCGATCGAGCCCGAACCCGAGGTCGACGGCACTGTCTTGTCAGAGTCCGCCGGTTCGGACGATGATCTGGCAGCAGAGGACGTGCCCTCGGCAATCGACGACGACGAAGGAGATGTGTGATGGCGGGTTCCCTCAATCGCGTAATGCTCATCGGCCGGCTCACCCGCGATCCCGAGCTCCGCTACACGCCGAGCGGGACGGCGGTCTGCAACCTGGCGCTGGCGACCAATCGGTACGGGAGCGACCCGGCCACGGGTGAGCGCAAGGAGTTCACCGACTACCACGACGTGGTGGTGTGGAACCAGGGCACGCGCAAGCTCGCCGAGACCACCGCCCAGTACCTGCAGAAGGGGCGCCTCATCTACGTCGAAGGGAGGTTGCAGACCCGTTCGTGGGACGACGCCCAGAGCGGGCAGAAGCGCTACAAGACCGAGGTCAACGCCAACGACGTGCAGTTCCTCGACAGCAACCGCCAGGAAGGTGGGGGTGCGCCACCGGCTGACAACGGTGGCGGCGCGGTGCCCGCGACCGTCCCGGCAGGTGGCGACGTCGACCCCGATGACATTCCGTTCTGAGCTGGAGAGCCATGCCTGATTTCGACCGCCGCCGCCGCAAGGTGTGCAGCTTCTGTCTTGAGCACATCGACTTCATCGACTACAAGGAGGTCACCCGGCTGCGCCGGTACCTCTCGGAGCGGGGCAAAATCCTGCCGCGCCGGATGACCGGGACATGCGCGCGCCATCAGCGTTCACTGACGGTGGCTTTGAAGCGTGCGCGGCATATCGCGCTGCTGCCGTTCGCGGAGATCCGCTAGGTTTTGGGACCCGGCAGCTCGTAGATCGCGGCCTCCCACAGGGTCTTCGGCGCAGCCTCGACAGTCAAGTTGACAGGACCCGGGAACGTCCATTCGCGCCCACCTGAGTCCTGACCAAGGCTTGCCGAAGCCGTTTTACTGAGACGCCGCACCTATACTGGGCGCAGGCGCATGCGCCATCACCGGGCTCGTTTTCTCAACGTCCTTGTCCTCGCCCCGGTCGCCGCGATCTTCGCGGGTGCCCTCGGCCCGACGCCCCGCGCCTTCGCCAGCACTACCAAGGCGCCCTCCCCGATCGCGGTCACCGTCGACCCCGGATTCGGCGGCCGATCCCATGATGGTGCGACCGGTGTCAACGGCATCCTGGAGAAGACGGTCACCCTCGACGTCGGCTTGCGGCTGTCGGCGTTACTCCGGGCCGACCTCGTCGACGTCGTGATGACGAGGATTACCGACGTCTACGTCTCCGACGCACGGCGCCGGCAGATCTCGACAGCGCGTCACACGGCTCTCGTCGTCAGCATCCACGCCAACACATCCTCGGACCCGAGGGCCGACGGATCGATGGTGCTGTATCCGACCGCGGCGAGCGCTGCACTTGCGCAGACGCTGGATGACGCGCTCACAGCTCAGATCACGAATGACGGCGTGCCCGACGATGGGTTCGCGGTCGGCGACGCAGCCTGGTTGAACAACCCGGTGCCGGCGGCCGCTGTCGCCATGGCGTACCTCAGCAATCCGACAGACGCTGCGCTCATGGCAACGGGCAGGTTCCGTGAGGACGTCGCGATCGGCGTGCGCAACGGCATCGAGGCGTACATGCCCGGGATCATCGCGCGGCGCAACGCGATTCTCGCCTGGCGGCACGCACAACACGGCGCGGCGACGGGCGGCGCGCTCACACCGGCGTCCGCCACCGTGCCGGGGACGAACGGTTTTCAATTCGGGCCGGTGATTGCGTGGTTGGTCGGTCTCAGCCTTGTCGGAGTGATCCTGTTGTTTCGAGATGCGGTGGCGCGCGTCATCGTCGTGCTCATTGCGCTTATCGGACGCCTGCTCGGTGGTGTCATGTCGGTCCAGAGAGCGGCGATCCGACGACGGCGCAGACGGCACCGCGAATACACGCACGCGACGCACGCGACGCACGCGTCCGACGTGTCGCGGAGCCCCACGCAGCGCCGCTCCGTATATGACGACATCCCGATGTGACCTTGGTCTACCGCGCAGCGACTCCATCGGGCGCTCGGGTCCAGGACCGGTAGGTGTGCGAGGGCGGGATCGCGAGCACCTCGCGAGCGTCGGTCCGGA
>DAITPY010000009.1:0-50297 GCA_036833315.1 Candidatus Dormiibacterota bacterium | reverse complement strand
TTGGCGTCGGCGAGGCTGGTGACCACTTCGGCCATCACATCGCCATGGGTGCACAAAACCGTTCCGCCCGCCGTGGCCAGCTCGCCAAGCGTCCACTCGGGTCCGGCACCTTCGGCGAGACGGTCCTCCTCCTCGACGCGGAGCCCGAGCGCTTCCGCGAGCGGCATCACGGTTTCCACGCAGCGCTTGTACGGGCTCGATGTGATCCTCCGGACTCCGCTCCCGATCACCTTCACCAACGCCGCGGCCTGGAGCCTGCCGGCGTCGGTCAGCGGCCGATCACGATCCGGAGCTGTCCAGCGCTCCCGCGATCCCGCCTTGGCGTGGCGGACCAGGTAGGTCGTCGAGTCATCGCCAGGCATGAGTCCAGCGATCCTGCACCCGCTTCCACACGTCGGGCCAGCCTTCTCGGGCACGCTCGGCGGCGTCGCGCTGCAGCGCAACCAGCTCGCCGGTCGCGAACAGCGCGGTCTCGTGGATCCGCGGCGACTCCGAGCGCGCCCGGAGCCACTGTTCGGCAACCACCGCATCGTGCAACTCGCCGAGCACCTCCTGGAGCGCCGCGACCTCTTTCGCGAAGCTCGCGGCGCGCTTTCCAGTTGCGGCGGCAGCCGCCTCGGCGGCGTAGCGACATCGTTTGGCGCGGATCCGGAGATCGTGCAACTGCTCGTCCGAAGCTCCCTCACGAGCGGCGATCGCCCCCGCGCGCAGCGAACGCCAGGGACGGCGGACGAGCGAGGGGAGCACCTCGTGCGCGGGCGACGCCGCCTCACCGGTGAGCGCCGGGGCTCGCGCCGCGGCCACAAGGTGGTCGATCACCTCGACGTAGCGGTCGGTTTCCATCGCGATCAGGAGCTGATGCCGTGCCGACCGGACCTGCGCGACCAGCGGAGCGACCACCGCGGCTGCCGAGCGGCGGTCGAGCGTCGGCAGGGTCGCAGCCGCGGCTCGAAGCCGATCCCGCTGGACCTCGGCATCGCGAACCCTTCCCAACTCGGCGCCGAGCCAGCGCAGCTCCTCGCGCAGGCTGTCGGCCCACTCGCCGTTCAGCAGCGGCTTGAACGTGCGCAGGTCGCTGCGCAGCCGGCGCGTGGCCACCCGTGCCTGGTGCACGTCCTCGGCGTCGGTCCCGATCCGAACACCGGGGTCGTGGCGGACCAGCCGGATGACCGAGGAGCTGAGTGCCCGCCGGACGACGTCACCGGCGGTCGCCGATGCTCCGAGCGTGACCGAGACGAGCTCCGGTGGCGGCGCTCCCACCAGGCCGAGCGCGCGCGCGACAAGCGATCGAGGGCCGGCGGGCTGCGCCCCTGCTGCGGCAAATCTCGATGCGATCAGATCGAGGAGCGGCTCGCTTTCGCTCGAGAGATCGATCTCGCGGAAGCGCTGGGTGATGCGCGGGCCGGAGTATACGGAGATCGTCGCGTCGACGACCCGCGCGAGCCGGCTCCCCTCGCCGTCGAGGAGCACCGTGTCACCGGTGAGCGTGACCAGCCGGGCAACCAGCTCGACAGGTGCCTGGCGCGCGTAGGCGCGGACCAGATGGAGCACGTCGTCCGGTGGGCTGTCCGCGTCGCCATCGAAGTGCAGCTCGGCGCCGTCGGGAGCGGCCATGCCTTCTGCGGTCGCCGGCAGGCGGAGCACCCAGCCGGTGTCACCGGCATATGCGAGGGCGACTCCCCAGCGAGCGAGGCGAAGATCGGCGGTGTCCCAATGGGTGGTTCGCAGCCGCCGCACCGGCTCGGCAATCGCGGTCGCCATGGCGTCCACGTCCGCGAGAGGAGGCGTGAAGGTGATCGGCACCTCGAGGCGCTTCCCTCGCGTCTGCGGGGTGTCGCCCGCGGCGCTCACCTGGCGGCGCGTTCGACAGCGAGCCGGTGCAGCTCCGCCTGGGCGTCGAGCCCGCGGACGCGCGGCACCTTGTGCCAGCTCCCGTCGGCGTTCAGCTCGGAGGCGAGCACGTCGTCGGCGAGCAACACCTCGACGACCTCGGCGAGCCTCGCCTGCAGCCGTGGGTCGGTGACCGGGACCACGGTCTCGATGCGGCCGTCGAGGTTGCGGCCCATGAGGTCCGCCGAGCCGATGTACCAGCGGTCCGGGCCGAAGTGATAGATGCGCGAGTGCTCGAGATAGCGACCGACGAGCGAGCGCACCCAGATGTTCTCCGACATCCCGGCGATTCCCGGCCTGACTCCACACGAGCTGCGCACGACCAGATCGATCCGGGCTCCCGCACAGGACGCCGCGTAGAGCGCCTCGATGACCTCGGGATCGATCAGGTGATTGCACTTGATGATGATCCGGCCGGTGCTGTTGGTCTGGGTGCGGATCAGCTCGACGATCCCGGTGCGCAGCGTGACCGGCGCGACCAGGAGGCGACGGTACTGGCGCTGCCGGCTATAGCCGGTCAGGTAGTTGAAGAGATCGGTGAGGTCCTCGCCGAGCTCCATGTCCGCTGAGAGCAGGCCGAGGTCCTCGTAGAGGCGGGCGGTCTGTGAGTTGTAGTTGCCGGTGCCCATGTGGCAGTAGCGCCGGATCCCGCCGTTGGTGCGGCGCACCACCAGGGTTGCCTTGGCGTGGGTCTTGAGGCCGACGACCCCGTACACGACGTGCACGCCTGCCTTCTCGAGCTCGGCCGCCCAGGTGATGTTCGCCTCCTCGTCGAAGCGCGCGGTCAGCTCGACCAGCGCGACCACCTGCTTGCCGCGCTCGGCGGCGGTGATGAGCGAGCGCACGATCGGGCTGTCCGGGCCCGAGGTCCTGTAGAGCGTCTGCTTGATCGCCAGCACGTCCGGGTCGCTCACCGCCTGGTCGATGAAGGCCTCGACGCTGCTCGCGAACGACTCGTAGGGGTGGTGCACGAGCACGTCCCCGGAGTCGATGACGCGGAAGATGTCGACCTCAGCTTCGTCGCCCGGCGGCTTGGCCAGCGCGGGCGGGATGACCGGGGCCGGGAGTCGCTCTTTGAGGTCGGGGCGGTTGATCTCATAGAGACCCCAGAGACCGTTGAGATCGAGTGGTCCGGCGACCGTGTAGACGTCTTCGGCGGAGAGCTCGAGCTCGCGCATGAGCAGACGCTCCACCTCCTCGGACATGGTCTCGTCGATCTCGAGCCTGACCACCTGCGGCGAACGGCGGCGGCGGCGCAGGTACTCCTGCACTGCCGTGCGCAGGTCCTCTGCCTCCTCCTCCTCGAGCGCCGGGTCGGCGTTGCGGGTCACCCTGAACGGGTACTGGCCCACCACACGCATGCCCGGGAAGAGGCGGTCGAGATGGGACGCGATGACCTGCTCGACGGGCACGAAGCGCTCGCCGTCGGGCATCACCACGAACCGGGGCAGCAGCGGGGGGACCTTGACCCGTGCGATCCGCTGCTCGGTGCTCCGCGGCGCACCGACCACGACCGCGAGGTTCAAGGAGAGGTCGCTGATGTACGGGAACGGATGGGCGGGATCCACGGCAAGCGGTGTGAGCACCGGGAAGATCCGGTCCTCGAACACCGAGTCAACGTACTCGCGATCGCCGGGGTCGAGCGATGCATAGTTCGAAAGACGCAGACCGACGCCCTCGAGCTTGTCGACGATTGCCCGGAACGCCCGCATCTGCCGCTCCCCCAGGTCGGTGGCCCGAGTTCGTATCTCCGAGAGTTGCTCGTCCACGGTCATGCCGTCGGGGCTCAGCGCGGCGACCCCGGCACGACGCTGCTCGATGAGACCGCCGACTCGGACCTGAAAGAACTCGTCGAGGTTACTGCTGGAGATGGCAAGAAACTTCGCGCGCTCCAGCAGTGCGCGCGAGGTGTCCTCGGCGAGCTCGAGGACACGCGTGTCGAAATCGAGCCAGCTCAGGTGCCGGTTGATGTACCGGTGACGTTCCCCAAGGGGGACAGCATGCTCTCGGGTCTTCACGGCGGCGACATCGCCGCTCGAGGTGCCCTCGTCGGACACCTCCGCGCGATCCGGCAACACCATCAGCCGAGTTCCTCGATGGCTCCTGAGTCGAGGAACACGAGGTCTTCGGCAATGTTGGTCACGCGGTCGGCGATGCGCTCGAGGTGGTGGGCGATGAACACGAGGTTGGTGGCGCGGAACACCGTGGTGTTGTCCTCGGTCATCACCTGGATGAGGTCGTCGAAGAGGCGATGATAGATGCGGTCGACACGGTCGTCGCCCGCGGCGATGCGACGCGCCTGCAGCACGTCGCGGGAGACCATCGCGGCGAGGATGCCGCGCACCTGGTCGCTGCAGTAGGCGGCCATCTTGGGCACGTCGACGTAGGTCTCGAGTGGGGGAAGATCGGCGAGGTTGCGTGCCAGCTTCGCGATGCTCACGCAGTGGTCGCCCATGCGCTCGAGCTCCGACGACATGTTGAGCAAGCCGATGATCTCGCGGAGCTCACGGGCCATCGGGCTCTGGTTGACGATGAGCGAGAACGAGAGCTCACGAAGTTCGCGCTGCCGGTCGTTGACCAGCGCGTCGTCGGCGATGACCCGGGCGCAGAGGCTCACGTCGCGTTCCGCCAGGCCGCTGGTCGCCTGGGTGATGGCGGCGTCGACCAGCTCTCCCATGTCCGCGACGATCCGGCGGAGATGGCTCAACTCCTCCGCGAGGGTGGCTGAATGGGGGTGCAGCAATGGCTCACTCATCGCTGACTACTCTAGTGCCCATCCCCAATCCCCTCGTCACGCTCGTCGAGGGCCTCGACCAGTCAATCGACCATTTGGAGGATCCGACGCCTTGGTTCGGTCGCCCGCCGACTCTGCTGGACGCAGGCTGAGGGTCCGGCCCAGCCGGGTCCGGAACCGCCGGGTCAGGTCGGCCGGCTCCCAGGCATAGGCAAGACCGGTGGTGACCACCACCCGGTCGCGGCGCTCGTCGAAGCGGACCGCGGGGGGGCCGCCCCCGTTGACCCGGCGATCGAGCTCGTCCGCCAGCTCGATGACCACCGCAAGCCGGTCGATCCGCCGGATGTCGTCGCGAGTGCACAGCCGCGCGTAGCGGGGCAGGTTGCTCCGGCCCTTGCCGAGCCGGGCGAGGGTGGTCGCGATGAGGGCGACCTCACGATGGGTGAATCCCTGCAGATCGGCTGCGGCGACCACTGCGGCGGCGTGGCTCCAGCGGTCGTAGTAGTTGATGCTCTGGCCGACGTCGAGCAAGGTGGTCGCGTGATCGAGGATCTCGCGCATCTCCGCGGTCATGGTGGGATCGGCGACGGCGAGGATGGCCCGGACCAGCTCGACGCGGCGCTGGGCGCGCTGCTGGTCCCAGGTCGCAAACCGGGAGGCGAGCGCCGCCACCGAGGCTCGTCGCACCGCCCAGACCTCGGGGAGGGGAAGATCAAGAGTCGCCAGCGCAATGCCTTCGCGGAGCCCGTGCCCGGACACCATCAGCGTTCGGGCCCCGAGCGTCTCCATCGCGGCAACCACCACGAGCGCGCCGCCGGTGATGGAGTCGGCGCGGTCGGTCGACAGTCCCGGCACCGTCCGCAGCGACGAGAGGTTGCGGCTCGCCAGGCGCGAGGTCAGGTCGCGGACATCGCGGCGCTGCAGGACGTAGCCGTCCACCCGGGCGATCGGGTGCCCCACCGAGCGCATGTGGATCTTGGCGAGGTTTCGAACTGTGCCTCCGGTGCCGACCATCCCGCCGTCGTCGGGCAGCACCGGGACCCCGGCGTCCCGGAGCGTGCGGGCGACGTGGTCGCGGAGGGCGGCGACCTCCGAGGCGCGGGGCGGGTCGCTGTGCAGGAACTGGTCGGTGGTGACCAGCGAGCCCAGTTCGAAGGTCCACCAGCGCAGCGGGCGGCGGCGTTCGAAGTAGGCGAGCTCGAAGCTCCCGCCGCCGACGTCGATCAGGTAGCCGGTGTCGATGGGCAGCCCGTGGACCGCGCCGAGGAACGCGTAGCGCGCCTCCTCGTCCCCTTCGATGACCTTGATCGCGAGCCCCGTGTCGGTTTCGAGCCGGGCGAGCACGCTGTCGCGATTCGTCGCGGTGCGGATCGCTGCCGTCGCAACCGCGACCGTGCGCTCCGCACCCGCGCGGGCGGCCACAGCGCGAAAGTCGCGCACCGCGGCGATGGCCGCGGTGACGGCGCTCGCCTCGAGCCGGCCCCGGGCGTCGATGTGGCGGGCGAGCTGCAGCGAGGTTCGAGCGTCGGCGACGATGTCGAGCTGGCCGGCGCCATCGAGTCGCAGCACCGCGATTCGGGCCGAGTTCGACCCGATGTCAATGACGGCGAGCGGCGAGTCTACGGCGGCCATCTCCCTGATGCGAGCCGGAGCGGGAGCGGCAAGTATAGGCAGCGCCAACTCTCCGGAGTTCAGGGCCTTCCGACCACGGCCATGTCCGGCGTGGTCACGTCAGCCTCCGCAACGATCCGGTCCAACCGGTACCCCACGCCGTAGACGGTGGTGATCCGGAATGGGAGCGCCTCAAAGGGCTCGAATTTCTCACGCAGCCAGCGCACGTGCACGTCGACGGTCTTGCGCTCGCCGAAGAACTTGGGGCCCCAGACGCGACGGATGAGCTGTTCGCGCGAGTGCACCCGGCCGGGATTGGCGAGCAGGAACGAGAGCAGGTCGAACTCCTTTGGCGAGAGGCGCAGATCGTCGGGGCCGACGCGCACCGACCTCGCTCCGCGGTCGAATCGGAAGTCACCGAGCTCCTCGACCTCGACGACGCCGCGTTCCTCGACGGACGGCTGCGCCCGGCGGAGCAGCGCCATGACCCGGGCGGTCAGCTCGGCGAGGGAGAAGGGCTTGGTCATGTAGTCGTCGGCGCCGACGCGCAGGCCGACGATCTTGTCCAGCTCGGTGTCGCGCGCGCTCAGGACCAGGACCGGCGTGGTGGTCTCCTGGCGCAGGATCCGGCACACCTCGAGGCCGCCCAGCTCCGGCAGCATGAGGTCGAGCACGATCAGGTCTGGGCGCAGCTCGCGTGCCTTCTCGAGAGCCTCGATGCCGTTGGCGGCCTGGCTGACCTGGTAGCCCTCGCGCACGAGATTGAATCGGAGGGTCTCCCGGATCACCTCCTCGTCCTCGACCACCAGGATGTGCTTGGCTCCCACGATATCTCTGTGAGCCTACGCGGAGCCCTCTTATGGAGGGGTTAAGGAATGAGGGTCAGAAAACGGGGGTTTCGCGATGCGTGCCGAACACGTCGCGCAGCGCCTCGACGATCTCGCCCTCGGTGGCTCGGGCCCTGACGCAATCGATGATCGCGGGCATCATGTTGTCGCTCCCTTTGGCGATCTCCTGGAGCGCGTCGAGACGGGTTGCGACGCTGGAGCTGTCGCGGGTCTCGCGCAGGGTCTTGAGGCGGGCGGCCTGCGACACCTCGATCTCCGGGTCGATGACCAGGGTCGGTGGCTGAACGCTGTCGACACTCTGGTCGAAGACGTTGACGCCAACAATGACTCTTTCTCCGGTCTCGAGCTGACTCTGATATCGAAATGCGGCGTCGGCGATCTCGCGCTGGGGGAATCCCTCGTCGATGGCGGCGATCATCCCGCCGCGCTCACCGATGGCCGCGAAATAGTCCTCCGCCGCCTGCTCCATGCGATTGGTGAGGTCCTCGACGAACCACGACCCGGCGAGCGGGTCGACGACAGAGGGCACCCCGGTCTCGTAGGCAAGGATTTGCTGCGTGCGCAGCGCGATCTGCGCGGCCTTCTCGGTGGGCAGCGCGAGCACCTCGTCCATGGAGTTGGTGTGCAGTGAGTTGGTGCCGCCGAGCACCGCGGCGAGCGCCTCGAAGGCGGTCCGGGCAACATTGTTCTCGATCTGCTGCGCAGTGAGCGAGCAGCCCGCCGTCTGGGTGTGAAAACGCAGCTTGAGCGAGCGCTCGTCCTTGGCCCCGTAGCGCTCGCGCATGTGTCGCGCCCAGATGCGCCGAGCGGCCCGGTACTTGGCGATCTCCTCGAAGAAGTCGATGTGGGCGTTGAAGAAGAACGACAGCCTCGGTGCGAACTCGTCAACGTCAAGGCCGCGGGCGATCCCCGCCTCCACGTAGGCGAAACCGTCGGCGAGCGTGAACGCGAGCTCCTGCGCGGCGGTGCTGCCCGCCTCGCGGATGTGGTACCCACTGATGGAGATCGGGTTCCAGTTGGGGACGTTGCGCGTGCAGAACTCGACCACGTCGGTGACCAGGCGCATCGACGGCCTGATCGGGAAGATGAATTCCTTCTGAGCGATGTACTCCTTGAGGATGTCGTTCTGGAGCGTCCCGCCGAGCTTCCGGTAGGGGATGCCTCGCTCGTCGGCCGCGGCGAGGTACATCGCGAAGAGGATCGGCGCGGGGGAGTTGATGGTCATCGAGGTGGTGACCGATCCGACGTCGATCCCGCTGAAGAGCGTGAGCATGTCCTCGACCGAGTCGACGGCGACGCCGCAGCGACCGACCTCGCCAAGCGCGTGCGGGGAGTCCGAGTCGAGGCCCATGAGCGTCGGCATGTCGAAGGCGACCGACAGCCCCGTCTGCCCCTGACCGAGCAGGAAGCGGTAGCGCTCGTTGGTGTCCTGCGCGCCGCCGAAACCGGCGAACTGGCGCATCGTCCAGACCTTGTCGCGGTACATGGTCCGGTGCACGCCTCGGGTGAACGGATAGGACCCTGGCTCGCCGAGGTCGCGATCGACGTCGAGGACCGAGTCCGAGGGGCCGTACCACGGCTCGAGCGGCAGGCCGCCGAGGGTGTCGTGCGGAATCGGCGGGGCGTCGCGGTCGGCCGGGTCGTCGTCCGGGGAACCCGCCTGCGTTTCGGTGCGGTCGATCGTCTGGGTCATCCGTGCGCTGCTTCCTTGGTGTGCCCGTTCAGGATCCGCTCGGCCAGGGCGTACGGGTCCACCCGGCTCAGATCGCCCTCGAGCTCTCGACTCATTGTCCCCTCATGCAGCGCAGTTCGCGCGCGCTCCGCCGCTCGCTCGACGACGATCGCCTCCACCTCGGCGCGAAGTCGGGCGATCCGACGGCGCTCGAGCTCGCCGGAGGCCGCGATCGCGGCGCCGTGGCGATCGATCGCCTCGACCAGCTCGTCGATGCCGTCGCCGCTCTGCGCACTGGTGGTGATCACCGGCGGCGCCCAGTCGGTCCGGACCTTGTTGTGGCGGACCAGCTCGCGGAGATCGCGGACGACCTTGGATGCGCCGGGGAGGTCGGCCTTGTTGACCACGAAGATGTCGGCGATCTCGAGGATGCCTGCCTTGATGATCTGGACGGCGTCCCCGCTCGACGGCGTGGTCACCACGACCGTGGTGTCCGCGGTCTCCATCACCTCGAGCTCCGACTGGCCGACGCCGACGGTCTCGAGCAGGCATCGATCGCGGCCGGAGGCGTCGATCAGCCGGATCGCCTCGCGAGCGGCTGCCGCCAGCCCGCCCAGATGCCCGCGGGCAGCCATGCTCCTGATGAAGACCCCCGGATCGAGCGTGTGCCGAACCATCCGGACCCGGTCCCCGAGGATCGCGCCGCCGGTGAACGGGCTCGAGGGATCGACGGCGATCACCCCGATCCGGTGTCCCGCTGCCCTCCAGCGCTCGATGATCTGGTCGCAGAGCGTGCTTTTGCCACTGCCCGGTGGGCCGGTAACGCCGATGACCCGAGCCTGGCCGCCGCGTGCTCGAACCTCGCGGAGCAGGCTCGCGATGCCTGGATCCCGATCCTCGACCATCCGGATCGCCCGGGCCAGCGCCCGGGTCTCGCCGGCCATCACACGCTCGGCGAGCTGGGCTTCGGACACGGGAATCAGTCTACCGGCGGCCCGAGTGCGTAACCCTGCCGTCAGCCGAGTTCGTTATAAAGCCTCAGGTGAGACGACAACGCGCATCGGTGCGCCGCCGCAAGCATGTCCGGCGTCACCGGGTGTTCCTTGCTGCGCTGATCGCATTCGGCTTCCTCCTGTCCGGCGCGGTTGGCGCGCTCGCCTTCTTCATGCCCGCGATCGTGACCGCCATCCAGGACACCGGCCAGTCGCTCATCCGCCCCAGTGCCTCCCCCGGGGCAACCTCGAGCGCCGCCGCCACCGCTTCGGCAGCAGCATCGCAACCGCCGGTCGTGGCCCCTCCGGGAGCTCCGTTCACGGTGCTGCTGCTCGGCTCCGACAACGACTCCAAGTTCGGCGGGACCATCCTGACCCAGTCGATGATCCTCGCCCGGGTCAACCCGACCACCAAGCAGGTGGTCATGGAGTCGATCCCTCGCGATCTCTGGGTTCCGCTCTCGAGGGGCGGGAGCGCGAAGATCGACGCCGCGTATGCGCACGGCGGCGCGAGCGCCGCGGTGGCGACGGTCGAGCAGAACTTCCACATCCATGTCGACCACTACGCCTGGATCGGATTGCTCGGCCTGGTCAACCTCATCAATCAGGTCGGTGGCATCGACGTGGTGGCGACGAACCCGGTCATGGACGATTTCTATCCGGCCGACCTGAGCGGCAAGAACCCTTACGCGTACGAGCGCGTCTCGGTGCTGCCCGGGCCGCAGCACATGAACGGCGTCGAAGCGCTCATGTATGTCCGGTCGCGACACGGCGACCTGCGCAGCGACTTCGGCCGTTCCCAGCGGCAGCAGCAGGTGCTCCTCGCGCTGCGAGCCAAGGCGAAGTTGCTCGGAATCGCGGACCTGCCGGACATCGCCACCGCGATGGCCAACGACTTCTCGACCGACATGAGCATCAGCCAGATCGCCTCGCTGCTCCCGATCGCGAGCCGCGTGCAACTGCAGAATGTGCAGCAGGTGATCCTCGCGACCCCGTACACGTCGGGTGGCAAAGAGGGCTCCCAGGACGTGCTGATTCCGAACTGGTCGCTGATACTTCCCGAGACGCACAGATTCTTCCCGGCTGTATGAGGCGCACACGATGAGGCGGGCTGTGACGATCGTCACGCTGCTGGCGCTCATGGCGGGGTTCGGGTTCGGCGTGAACCGGCTGATCGCATCGCGGAAGTCGAAGATCCCGACCGAGGCGACCGTATACATTCCCACGGCCACGCGCACGTCCGTGGTGCTCCCCGGCACGCTCTACCTTGCTCAGAACGGCGAGATATACCGATTGAGTGATGGCTTCTTCACCAATCTGCATCTCTCCGTGGCGAAAGGTCAGTGGATGCAACCCGCCTACGTCCCGGGCACACAGGACCTCGTTGCCGTGCTCCGATCCGCGGAGTTCTCCAATATGTACCTCCTCAACAGCCAGGGTGGTCTGATCCGGCAGTTGAGCCACAACGCGACCGCCCAGATCCCGAAGGTGTGGCTCAACCACTGGATGTTCTGGCCGCGTTTCAGCTCCGACGGGAGCACGATGTACTTCAGCTACGACCAGCCCAAGAATTCGGGCACCTACGCGGTCGATTTCTCGATATGGTCGGGCTCACTGAGCGGGAAGCTCGCGAGCAAACAGCTCACCAATTCCAACCCGTTCACCGGTGGTGACGTCGAGCCCACGCGGATGGCGAACGGCGCCGTGATGTACTCGAGGTATGGAATCGGTAGCGGCAACGCCTTCTCGCTGATCGCCATCGTGACCAAGCCGCTGGGCACGCCGGTCCTGCTCACCACCCCCAAGCAGGATTGCGGTCAGCCGGCGCCGTCGCCTGATGGCACCATGGTCGCGATGGTGTGCGTCGGCGGTACCGGGCTGCAGAGCACACGCCTCGAGGTCGCGCCACTGGTCGGGACCAAGCTGGGCACGCCGCGGACTGTGGTGAACAACTGCCTGTGCTCAGCGCCGGAGTGGGCGCCCGACGGAAGCGGGCTCGTGTACTACAACACCGCTGACGCCAGCGGTCATTTCGAGCTGTGGTGGATCAAGGGAGCGCTGTCCGCAACGCCGTCGCCACCGCTGCAAGTGACCACCAACCTCGACTTCGACGCGACGTCGCCGCCGTCGTGGTCTCCGCTCGCGACAGTTCCCGTGATGTCCCGCTAGTAGAAAACCCGCGCGAGCTCGTACAGCTCGCGCGGCACCCGGCGTTGCTCAGCAACGACATCGGCGATGCGCGCGACGTCGACGGCACCGCCGCGAACCACCGGCATCTCGCCGAAACGGCCTTCGACGACGAGGTCGTACGCCTTGGCGCCCACGCGCGTCGCCCAGATCCGATCGTATGCGGTCGGCGAGCCGCCGCGCTGCACGTGCCCGAGCACGGTGGCGCGGGTCTCGTGTCCGGTGCGCTCCTCGATGATGCGCGCAAGCGTCTCGCCAACACCGCGTCGACTCAGCTGCACGTGACCGAACTGGTCGCGCGCGCCCTCGGCCTCCGCCTTGGTTTGCAGTCCCTCCATCTCGACGCCCTCGGCGACGACGATGATGCTGAAGTCGCTGCCCGATTTCGTGCGCACGTCGAGGTGCGCGACGACCTCATCCACGGTGACGCCGAACTCGGGAATGATGATCATGTCGGCTCCGCCGGCGAGACCGCCCATCACCGCGACCCAACCGGTGTCGCGCCCCATGACCTCGCACACCATGACCCGGTGATGCGAGGACGCCGTGGTGTGCAGGCGATCCAGGGCCTCGGTGACGACGCTCACCGCACTGTCGAATCCGATGCAGTAGTCGGTGATGCTCAGGTCGTTGTCCATGGTCTTGGGCACGCCGACCACAGGGGCGTGTTCGGTGGCGAGTCGCGCCGCGACGCTCAGGGTGTCGTCACCACCGATGGCGACCAGCGCGTCGAGGGTCAGGCGCTCCAGGTTGCGGAGCGCGTCCTCGATACCACCGTCGATCTGCATCGGATTCACCCGCGAGCTCCCAAGCATCGTGCCGCCGAGTTGGAGGATGCCAGAGAGCTTGGCGCGGTCCAGGCTGACGACGTCACCGTCGCCGAGCAGGCCCGCCCACCCGTTGCGGATGCCGAAGAGCGTGTCGCCCGCCATGAGCGCGCGCCGCCCGATGGCACGGATGGCGGCGTTGAGGCCCGGGGCGTCGCCGCCGCCGGTCAGGACTGCAATCCGCATCACCAACTCTCGCGCGCGTCTCTCGAGTGTCTGTCGACCGAGCGCTAGTTGCCGACCCCGGGGTCACCGAGGAAGGCCTGCTCTTCGGAGGTACCCAGCACGACGGTGATCCCATATGCCGGAGCAGCGGGTGTCGCGGTCGGTACAGCGGTTCCTGTCGCGGTCGGCGCCGGGGTTGGCGGAGGCTTGGTAATCACGTTGACGCCGAAGTATGCGGCCAACCAGGCCGCTGCCGCTGCGTCCTTGCCGCCGCTCTGGTCGATGACCACGGTGCCTCCCTGCCTGGCGCCGTTGCCTCCGTTGCTGGTGGCGAACCCGACCATATTCATGAGCGACGCCCACCGCCCAGACGCGTTGTTGCCGCCGCCGCTGGCGTCGACGAAGGTCACGTGCGCGTCGTCGGAGAGCGCTGCCTCATTGGGGAAGACACCCTGGACGTAATGGGAGAGTGACTTGAAGCTCTGGTCATGGGCATAGAGGTAGTACCCGCCGCATTTCGCCGGGTAGTCGCAGTTGTAGAGGAAGTTGGTGTTGTCGATGCTGATGTGCTCGATGGACGCGGGGTTGACTCCCTGGACCAATCCGTAGAGCGATTCCGCATCACTGATGGTCAGGTCGGTGACCACGTTGTTGCCAAGCGCGTCGATGAGATCCGGGAGCTTTCCGATGCCGCCGATGCTCTCGATCTGCGCCTTCAGCGCGACGATGATCTGTTGCTGGCGGCGGCTGCGCGCGAAGTCCGAACCCTGTCCATTGTTGCCGTGGCGGGACCGGGCGTAGATGAGCGCCGTCGCTCCGTTCATGTGCTGCGTGCCTGCGTTGAAGTGGACTGTCTCGTAGCCGCAGTTGCCCAGGTCGCACTCGCCGGCCGGATATTGATAGTCGGTGAAGCTCGTCGGCACCGTGATATTGACGCCACCGACCGCATTGACCGCCTGCTTGAACGCGTTGAAATCCACACCGACGAAATAGTTGATGCCGATGCCGAGCAGGTGCTGCAGGAGGGGGTCCGCGACTGCCGCCCCGGCATCGACCGAGCTGGCCGGTAGCGGGCCCTCACCAAGGATGCCCGCGGCGTATGCGAAGTTGATCCGCTGTTCGGTGAAATGCCCACTCTTGAGGGGAATGCGCACGTACCAGTCGCGCGGAATCGAGATCTCCGCGACCTGGGGCTCGTGGTTCGCGATGGGCTGGATGGACACGACCATGATCGAGTCGGCGAGATCGCCGCCGGAGTGCTGACTGCCCCCGTAGCCGTAGAGCACGATATTGATCCGCTGCAGATTCTGTCGTTGGTGGTCGATCTGTGATCCGCCGCCGCCACCGAGCGCGCCGATCACAGCACTGATCGGGTTGGTGTGAAACGTCTTTGCGAGCGCAAAGGACAGCCTGACGCCGTAGACGGCCCCGCTGACGATCACGAGCGAGACCATGAGGACCAACGAGACCACCACGCGCTTGCGCGTGAGCCAGCTGGGGAACACGTTGTACCGGGACCGTCGCCGGCGCCGGGACGCGGATCTGCTGAGTGTTGCCATGGATGTGGTCTTCTCTCGACTGAGCCGAATGGTTCTCTGGACCGCCACGATCACGTCGCGGGGTCGGCGCGCTTCGGCGGACTTCCTAGAGGGGGAACGCTGATGGGGAGTGAGCGGTTACCCGCCGGAGCGAACTAGGGTACCCCAGGGTCCGCGTATCGGGAGCGTGGAGTGGCATCATCAGCGGCCACATCGGGATGGAGGAGTCAAGGTTGCGAGCGCAGCAGGTTCACGGCCTCGACGGCCCCTCGGGGCTTCGGCTGGTCGATGTGGAGGAGCCGGTCGATGCCGCCCGCGTCGTTATCGAGGTTGCAGCTGCGGGCGTGAGCTTTCCGGATCTGCTGCTCACCCGTGGTGAGTACCAGATGAAGCCGCCGCTGCCCTTCGTCCCTGGTGTCGAGGTCGCCGGCAACGTACGTTCGGCGCCCGCAGGCTCGGGGTTCAGTGCCGGAGACCGCGTGATGGCATTCACGATGCTGGGAGGATTCGCCGACGTCGTGCTTGCGGAGCCAGGGTTCACGCTGGCGATCCCGAATGGGCTGACATACGAGGCCGCCGCCGGATTCGTCATGAACTACCACACGGCTCATTTCGCGCTGGCTCGCCGCGGGCGGGTCAAGGCCGGAGAGCGTGTCGCCATCCACGGAGCCGCCGGCGGGATCGGCACGGCCGCGATCCAGGTCGCTCGCGGCCTCGGGGCCGAGGTCATCGCCATCGCCGCCGGCCCCGACAAGATGCACATTGCTGAGCGAGCGGGGGCGCATCGCGTGCTCGATGCGGAGGGCGACTGGGTCGCGGCTCTGCGTGCGCAGAACGACGGCCACGGAGTCGACGCGATCCTTGATCCGGTGGGTGGTGAGCGCTTCGATCTGAGCGTGCGGTGCCTTGCACCGCAGGGCCGCCTCATCGCCATCGGATTCACCGACGGCCGCATCCCATCGGTGCAGGTGAACCGCATCCTGCTGCGCAACATCGATGTTGTCGGGGCCGCATGGGGAGCCTTCCTCGCCGTCGAGCCCTCGCTGTTCGTCGAGACTCAGTACGCGCTCAACACCATGATCGACTCCGGCACCGTGGCTCCGATCGTCGGGAGGACGTATCCGCTCGAGGAGGCGCCGGCCGCGCTCACCCTGCTGGGGCGGCGCCAGGCAACCGGGAAGATCGTTCTGCACATGTAGGGTCGGCGTTCAACTCCGCTTCCAGGAAGGTCATCGCCTTCACGAAGGACGCACGTTCGTCGGGGCTCAGCCGGTCGAGTGCACGCTGCATCGGAGCGCTCGCACCGTCGATCCACGAGCTGACCGCCGCGCGCTGGGTCGGCACCAACGACACGATCGTCCGGCGTCGATCCTCAGGGTCCGGCGCCCGTTCGACGAAGCCGGCCCGTTCTGCGTCGGTGATGATCCCGCTCACCGTGGCGAGGGTCAGACCGAGCTCGCCGGCGATCCGTCCGACGCTCATCGGCCCGCGCTCTCGCAGCAGCGACAGTGCCGCGCTGTGGCGCGGTCCGAGTAGGGCGTCGTCGACGACCGCGACGGGAAGCTGACGGCGGCGTAGCCCCCGGCTGACCTGCGGAAAGAGCTGGACGAGCTTGCGCAGGCAATCCGCCAGGGATTCATCCCTTCGACTGCTCATGGAATCAGCTTACCCCGTGATCCGGATAAAAGGTTCGGATATCCAAACTATTGGTATAGTCGAACCTTCAGACCCGCGATGGATGGGTCACAGGAGGCGCCGCCATGACTGAAACCGCTTCGACCGCCGCTCCCGCCGCTCCGGCAACCACCGCCGGGACGTGGCACCTGGATCCGACGAGCACCACCATCGAATTCCACACCAAGGCGATGTGGGGCATGGCCAAGGTCAACGGCACCTTCAGCGCCATGAGCGGCAGCGGCGTCGTCGGCGACCAGGGCGCCATTGCGGGCGAGCTTGTCGTGGATGCAACCTCGATCGACACCAAGAACAAGCGACGCGACAAGCACCTCCGGGGTGCTGACTTCTTCGATGTGAGCAAATACCCGACGCTCAGCTTCTCCGCATCCGAGGTGATCCCATCTGGTGACGGCACGCTGAAGATCAAGGGTGCGCTGCGCATCAAGGATCAGGCGCAGACCATCGAACTCGTCGCAACCCCTTCGTATGCTTCACCTGATCGCGTGACCCTGAACGGCGAGGCGACCATCGACCGCAGCAGGTGGGGAATGACCTGGAAGATGGGCGGCGCGTGGCTCGTGAATCGCGTGGTGGTCGGCGCGCAGTTCGTTCGGTCGTAACCCCGCGGGCATCCGTCCCGCCGCCACGCCTACCCTTGTAGAAGGTCCCTCGCGATCACGACTCTCTGGATCTGGCTCGTGCCCTCGTAGATCTGGGTGATCTTGGCGTCGCGCATCATACGTTCGACCGGATACTCGTTCACGTATCCGTAGCCGCCGAGGATCTGAACGGCATCGGTGGTCACCTTCATCGCGGTGTCCGCCGCAAGCAACTTCGCGATCGCGGCGAAATGGCCGACCTCGGGGCTCTTGTCGTCGATGAGCTGCGAGGCCGTGTAGACCATCGCCCTGGCCGCGGCGGTCTGCGCCTCCATGTCCGCGACCATGAACTGGATCCCCTGGAACTCGGCGATCGCCTTGCCGAACTGCTTGCGCTCCTTCGCGTACGCGACCGCGTAGTCGAGCGCTCCCTGGGCGATGCCCAGCGCCTGCGACGCGACTCCGGGGCGAGAACGGTCCAGCACCTGCATCGCGATCCGGAACCCCTCGCCTTCCTCGCCGAGGCGGTTCGCGGCCGGTACCACCACCTCGTCCAGCTGCAACTCCGCGGTGTTGCTGCCCCGTATCCCGAGCTTGCCGTGGATGGTGGTCGCGCTGAATCCCTTGAGATGCTGTGCGTCCTCGAGGACGAAGGCGCTCACTCCCCTGGCACGCTCGGTCGGGTCGGTCTTGGCGAAGACGGTGATCGTGTCGGCGATGCCGCCACCGGTGATCCAGATCTTGCTGCCGGTGATGACGTACTCATCGCCGTGGCGCTCAGCTCGCGTTTCCATTCCCGCGGGGTCGCTGCCGGCGCCAGGCTCGGTGAGCGCGTAGGCGCTGAGCTTGGCGCCGCTGGCGAGCTCGGGCAAGAGCCGGGCTTTCTGCTCGTCAGTCCCGGCGATCATCAGGGGATACCCGCCGAGTGCCTGGACGATGAGGATCAATGCACTGGTCGCGCAGACCTTGGCAATCTCCTCGACCGCGACGTTGAGGGTGAGCGCGCTGCCCGAAAGGCCGCCGTACTCGGGTGGAAACGGGAGCGCGAAGAGATCCTGTTTGCGGAAGAGATCGACGACATCCCACGGGAATTCGCCGCTGCGATCGATCTCGGCTGCGCGCGGCGCGATCTTCTCGCGGGCGAGCTCACGCACCGTATCGCGGATCGCCACCTGCTCGTCGTTGAGACGGACGTCCATGCGCCTGATGCTACCAAGCCCGCTGTGAGCGGGTCAGCCGTGGAGCACGTGTCGTGCGATGACCACGCGCTGGATCTGGTTGGTGCCCTCGTAGATCTGGCACGCTTTCGCGTCGCGAAAACGTATCGCCGCGGGATGATCGTCCGCTGCTGAGTCAGGAGCGCACAGATCGACCGCGGCCTGTGCAACCGCGACGCAGGTGTCGGTCGAGAACAGCTTTGCGATCGATGCGTCCAGCGTGACGCGCTGCCCCGCGTCGACAAGCGCGGCCGCGTGGCGGGTGAGCTGACGCGACGCGACGGTGCGAACCTCCATGTCCGCAAGCGCCGTTGCGTCGACGGCGATGCCCGCGTCGCCGCGCCTGCGCAAGCAGGCCACCGCGGCGTCGAGTGCACCCTGGGCGATGCCCACCGCCTGCGCGGAGATACCCACGCGGCCGCTGTCGAGCGCGGACATCGCGACCGTGAACCCGATGCCCTCGTCACCCAACCGGTTGGCAGCCGGAACGCGGACACTGTCGAGCACGAGCTCCGCCGTCCACGATCCGCGCAGCCCCATCTTCGCCTGCGGCCTGCCGGCGCTGACACCCGGCCATGAGGACTCGACCAGGAAGGCGCTGATACCCCGAGTGCCGTCGGCGGTGCGCGCCATGACGATGTAGAGATCCGCATCGCCCGCGCTGGTGATGAACGTCTTGGAGCCGTCCAGCACGTACGCGTCGCCCTCGAGCACGGCGCGAGTCTGCAGCGCCGCCGCGTCGCTGCCGCCGGCCGGCTCGGTGAGCGCGAAGGCCGCGAGCCACGCTCCGGACGCCAGTCGTGGCAGGTACCGCGACTTCTGGTCATCGTTGCCGAAAACGATGAGCGGCTCGGTGCCGACCGAGAGATGGACGTCGACGATGACCGCGGTGCTTGCATCGGCACGGGCGATCGACTCGATCAGCTCGATGAACTCGCCATGCGTGCCGCCGGTGCCGCCATATTCGATGGGGGTGAGCATCCCGGCGAGACCGGCTTCGCCGGCAGCCTCGATGATCCGCTTGGGGTGGGGCCCGTCACCGCGCGCCATCGCCGGGGCAACGGGTGCGACAACGTCGGTGACGAACGCGGCGATTCGCTCCGCCAGCGCCGGGCGCGCGACGTCAGTCGACACGGACGAGGGTCGCCTCCCCCTGGGCGATCCCACTGCAGATCCCGGCTGCCCCGTACCCGCCGCCACGGCGGCGGAGCTCGTAGAGCAGCGTCATGAGGATCCGAGCGCCGCTGGCGCCGATCGGGTGCCCGATGGCGATCGCGCCGCCGTTGACGTTGACGCGGTCGGGATCGACCTCGAGCATCCGCGTGCTCGTGATCGCAACGGCCGCAAACGCCTCGTTGATCTCGACACGATCGAGCGTGCCCGCATCCACCGCGCCGCGCAGCCTGCCGAGCGCGGCCTCGATCGCCAGCGCGGGAACGGTTGCGAGGTACGGATGCTCGGCGGCCGACTCGCCGTAGGTGAGCCACGTCCCGAGCGGGGTCAGTCCCTCCGCCTGCGCGCGCTCCGCGCTCATCAGCAGCACGGCGGTGGCGCCGTCGTTCATCCCCGGGGCGTTGCCGGCGGTCACCGTGGAACCCTCCCCGAACGCACCGCGGAGCGCGGCGAGCTTCTCCATCGTCGAGTCAGCGCGCGGCTGCTCATCGCGTTCGACGCTGCCACCGTTCACCGCCACGGGCACGATCTCGTCCGCGAATTTGCCGGCGGCGAGGGCGTCCTGGTAGCGCAGTTGTGAGCGCAGCGCCCACGCATCCTGTTCGTGGCGGCTGACCCCGAGCTCGGCCGCGACCTCGCTGCCGTGCACTCCCATGAGCACGCCATCGATGGGGCAGCACAGACCGTCGCGGATCATGCTGTCGACGGCGACGCGGTCACCGAAGCGGCTGCCGAACCGCTGATCCTCGAGCAGATAGGGTGAGCGCGACATCGACTCCATCCCGCCGGCCACCACGACGTCGGCCTCGCCGGCGCGGATGAGCAGCGCACCGAGGTTCACCGCCTTGAGCGCGCTCGCGCAGACCTTGTTCACGGTGAACGAGGACACGGTTGCGGGCAGCCCGGCCCGGAGCCCCGCCTGACGCGACGGCACCTGCCCCTGTCCCGCCGGCAGCACCATCCCCATGATCAGTTGATCGACATTCCCGGGCGCGGTGCCGGTGCGGTCGAGCACCTCGCGGATGACACGGGCGCCGAGGTCCACCGCCGCAACCGAGGCGAGTGCGCCTCCGAGCTTGCCGAAGGGCGTCCGCGCCGCGGCGACGATCACCGCCTCAGCACCCATGGTCGGCCTCCAGCACCTCGAAGGGTCGGAGCAGATGCCGGGCGATGAGGATGCGCTGCACCTCGCTGGTGCCCTCCCCGATCTCATTGATCTTCACGTCGCGATAGAGGCGCGCCACCGGGGACTCCTCCATGAAGCCGGTGCCGCCGTGGATCTGGACGGCCTGGTTGGCGCACGCCGTCGCAACCTCCGAGGCGTGCAACTTGGCCATCGATGCGTACGGGGTCGCGCTCTTGCCCGCGTCGATGGCCGTTGCGGCCCGCCAGGTCATGAGACGTGCGAGCTCGATCTGCGTGCCCATGTCGGCGAGCTTGAACTGGGTCGACTGAAAGGTTGCGATCGGCACGCCGAACTGGTGGCGCGTGGACGAGTAGGCGAGCGAGGCGTCGAGGCACGCCTGGGCGACGCCGACCGAGAGGGCCGCGATGGCGACCCGGCCGGCTTCGAGGATCTGGAGGAACTGGGTCAAACCGGCGCCCTGTTCGCCGATCAGATTGGCGACCGGGACCCGGCAGTCGTCGAAGATCAGCTCACGCGTGTCGGACGCGTGCCAGCCGAGCTTGCGGTACTTCGGCGCCTGCGTGTAGCCCGGGGTTCCCCGCTCCACGGCGATCGTGCTGATCTCCTTGTGCCCATTCTGCGACCCGGTGACCGCGGTGAGCGTGACCCCGGCGCTGATGTCGGTCCCGGCGTTGGTGATGAATGCCTTGCGACCATTGATCACCCACTCGTCGCCATCACGCACCGCCCGGGTCTGCGTGGCCGCGGCGTCCGACCCCGCGTCGGGTTCGGTGAGGCCGAACGCCCAGAGCCGCTCTCCCGCCAGCAGCGGTCCGAGCCAGCGTTGCTGCTGCTCATGCGAGCCGTAGTGCACGAACGGAGAGATGCCCAGCGACACCGCGGCCTCCAGGGTGATCGCGCAACTCGCATCGGCGCGAGCGATCTCCTCCATGGCGAGGCAGTACGAGAGGAAGTCGCCCCCGGCACCGCCGATCTCCTCGGGAAACGGCAGCGCGAACAGACCCAGTCGTGCCATGCCGGCGACCAGGGCGTAGGGGAACTCCCCGGTCTCGTCGAAGTGCGCCGCGCGGGGCGCAATCTCACCCTGGGCGAAGTCCCGGACCACGTCGCGGATGTGCCGCTGCTCGTCGCTCAGATCGAAGTTCAATTCAACCTAACGGTAGCGCGGCAGGACGGCCTCTGAGTTCGCGGCCCGGACGGGGCGGAACCCGATGGGCATCCGATCCGTGATCCGGATCAGCCGCCCCGTCGCCCGAGGCTCGCGGCGGTGAGTCGCACGACATCCTCGATGGTGTCGGCGATCGCCGCCCCGGCGGCGGTGAGCGCGTCGATCTTGCTCTGGGCACTGCCGGTGGTCCCGCTGATGATCGCCCCGGCGTGTCCCATGCGCTTGCCGGGTGGCGCGGTGCGGCCCGAGATGAAGGCGACCACCGGTTTGTCGAAGCCCGTCTCGCGGATCCACGCGGCCGCGGTCTCCTCGTCGGAGCCGCCGATCTCGCCGATGAGCACCACCGCGCGCGTGTCGGGGTCTTCGGCGAAGAGGCGCAGGACGTCGGGAAAGCTCAGCCCCATCACCGGATCTCCGCCGATCCCGACCGACGTCGTCTGACCCATGCCCCCCTGACCGAGGCCCTGGATCACTTCGTACGTGAGCGTCCCGCTGCGCCCGACGATGCCCACCGGTCCCGGGCTGTTGATGTGGTTGGGGATGATCCCGACCTTGCACTGGTCGGGGGTCACGATCCCCGGACAGTTGGCGCCGAGCAGGTCGTGACCGGCGCGGAGCACGAACTCGCGGGCGCGGATCATGTCCTGCACCGGGATTCCCTCGGTGATGCAGATGGACAGCCGCACCCCTGCCGCTGCCGACTCCATGATCGCGTCGGCCGCGAACGCGGGCGGGACGAAGACCCCGGAGACGTCGGCGCCGGTGGCGGCGACCGCGTCGGCGACGGTATCGAAGATGGGCACGCCGTCCTGGTCGGTCCCACCCTTGCCCGGCGAGACGCCGGCGACGATATTGGTCCCGAACGCGCGCATCTGTGCGGTATGGAAACTTCCCTCACGACCGGTGATGCCCTGGATGAGCACGCGGCTGCCTCGGTCGACGAGGACGCTCACCGCGACGGATCCCTGGTGAGCTCGACGATGGTCGCGGCGGCCTCGGTAGCGGTCCGTGCGGGAACGATGCCGGCCTCCTGGAGCAGGCGGCGTCCCTCCTCTTCCATGGTCCCGGTCATCCGCACAACCAGCGGCTTGGCGATGTGCAACTGGTCGCGCGCGGCGATGATGCCGCGGGCCACTTCGTCGCCCCGCGTGATCCCACCGAACACATTGATGAAGACGCCGCGCACCTTGGGGTCGAGCAGCACCATCTCGAGGGCGTTGCGGACGCGTTCGGCATTGGCTCCCCCACCGATGTCGAGGAAGTCGGCCGGCTCGCCACCGTGCTGCTTGACCAGGTCGAGCGTGTTCATCGTCAAGCCGGCGCCGTTACCGATGCACCCGATGTCACCGTCAAGATGCACATACGTCAATCCGCGCTTGCGCGCCTCCACCTCGAAGGGATCATCCCCGGTACGACCGTCGTCGCCGGTCTCGTCGCGGGCCAGTTCCTCGGCCACATCCGCGTGCCGGTAGTGCGCGTTCTCGTCGATCTCGAGCTTGCCGTCGGCGGCCACCAGCGACCCGTCAGGGGTCAGCACCAGGGGGTTGATCTCGCACGTCAGGGCGTCGAGCGACGTGGCGACCGCATAGAGCCGCGCAGCGACGCTCACCAGGCCGTTGACCAGCTTCGGCGTCCGATCGCGAAGCTGCGGCGCGTGGGCCAGCCCCGCAAACGCGAGTTGCCGGACCTCGAACGCCTGTGGCCCGGCAAACGGGTCCGGCCAGAGCTTGGCGATCCGCTCCGGAGCCTCCACGGCGACCTGTTCGATCTCCATGCCACCGGCGGCGGAGAAGATGAGCACGAGGCGCCGGCGATCGCGATCCAGCGTGACACCGAGGTAGAGCTCGGCCTCGATGTCGAGTCCCGTCTCGCACCAGACGCTCCGGACTGGGTATCCACGGATGTCCATCGCCAGAATCCGCGCCGCCTCGCGCTGCGCCTCCTCAGGGCTGTCGACGACGGCGATGCCACCCGCCTTGCCGCGACCGCCGATGGGCACCTGCGCCTTCACCGCCACTCGGCCCAGATCGCGAGCCGCTGCCGCAGCCTCCTCGGGAGTCCGCGCGAGCCGCCCCGGTGGGACGGGGATGCCGGCCGCCGCGAAGCGCTGTTTTGCCTGGTACTCGAGCAGCTTCATCCGCGGGCAAGTCTAGAGGGAGCGATCCCGTCCAGCTCCTCCAGGTCGGCCGCGCTGGGCCGCCAGCGCCCGGCTCGAGCGTTGGCCCGCACCTGATCGGGGGACATCGCCCCGGCGATCACCGAGACAACCTGCGGCTGGGCGGCGAGCCACCCGACGGCGACGTCGAGCAGCGACACATCGCGTTCCCGCGCGAATCGCTCGAGCGCTTCCACCCGATCGAAGTTCGTGTCGGTGAGCCAGCCGGCCCCCAGCGATGGCGCGCTTGCGAGACGGGTGCCCGGCTCCGGCGGCTGGCCCCGCCGGTGCTTGCCGGTGAGCAGGCCGTTGGCGATCGGACTGTACGGAATCATCCCGACGCCGAAGTGCGCGCACGCGGGGATCACCTCCGTCTCCACCGCGCGATCCAGGAGGCTCCATGAGTTCTGCGCGCTCACGAAGCGCGTGAGGCCCTGGGTTCGAGCCATCCATTCGGCATCGGCGATCTGCCAGCCGCCGAAATTCGACGAGCCGGCGCATCGAATCTTGCCCTCACCCACCAGCTCGGTGAGGACCCGCAGCGTCTCCTCGATCGGGGTCTCGGGGTCGGGTGTGTGCAACTGATAGAGGTCGATCCAGTCGGTGCCGAGGCGTCGCAGGCTGTCCTCGACAGCAATGCGGATCCAGCGCCGCGACGCGCCGCGGCGATCCTCGCCGCCCATGTCCATACCGAATTTCGTGGCAATGACCGCGGTGTCGCGACGTCCAGTCAACGCTGCTCCGAGCATCTCTTCGCTCCTGCCCTGGCCGTAGATGTCAGCCGTGTCGAAGAATGTGATGCCCTCGTCGAGTGCGGCGTGGACCACCTTTGCCGCTCCCGCGGCGTCGAGCCTCCGGCCGAAGTTGTTGCAGCCGACTCCCACCACGCTCACCTGCAGCGCGCCATCGCCGAGCGGGCGAGTCTCGAGATCGTGCATGCCCGACAGGGTACGTGAAGGCTGTTAGGCTGACTGCGGTGGCCAGACGCCTCGCACCGACCGCATCGCACGAAGGTCCGGCGCCCGAGCCGGCCAAGCCTCAAGAGGAGGCGATCGCACAGCGCGTCGCCGCGGATCCAAACCGCCCGGCGCGCCGCGACAGTGTCATTTCTGTCCGCACGCTGGTGACCGCCGCGCTGATCGTGCTCGGGGTGGTGGCGCTGGTCGCGTTTCTCGCCAGCATCATCGACATAGTCCTCGTGGTGCTGGTGGCGATCGTGTTCGCCGAGGGGATCCGGCCACTGGTCGCGGATCTCCATCGCCGCCGCGTTCCGACTCCGGTCGGCATCCTTGCCGTGTACGTCGCGATCCTGGCGTTCATCGCGGTGATGGTGCTCCTGCTGGTGCAACCCATCGTCAGCGAGGCGCAGTCGCTGGCCTCGCACTTCCCCACCTATCAACGCGAGCTGCTCAACTGGTTTTCCGGGGTCGAGAAGCAACTGCACTTCAACGTCGACATCACCAAGCAGGTGAGCAGCCTCCTCGGTGCGACACAGCAGATCCTCTTCGCCATCGGCGGGACGATCTTCAGCATCATCGTCGACTTCGTCCTCGTGCTCGTCGTCGGGTTTCTCTGGCTGGTGAGCAGCGATCGGCTCAAGGCGTTCGCGGTCGATCTCTTTCCCGAGGCTCACCACGCGTTGGTGGTCGACATCTTTCGCGAGATGGGATTCCGGATGGGCGGCTTTCTGCGTGCGAGCGCGATCAACAGCCTGGCGGTGGGAGTCGTCGTCGGCGTGGCATGCGCCGTGCTGCGCCTGCCCGATCCGGTCATTCTCGGCATCTTCGCGGGGCTCGCCGCGGCAATACCGATGGTCGGCGGCATCGTGGGCGTGATCCCAGCCGTGCTGCTCGGCTTCACAGTCAGCCCGGAATATCCGATCGTGGTGCTGGCCGTGCTGCTCGTCATCCAGCTCATCGACGCCAATACGGTCATCCCGATGGTCATGAACCGCGTCGTGTCGCTGCCCGCTCTCGGCGTGGTCCTCGCGCTCCTGGTGGGCGGCGCGCTGCAGGGACTGATCGGCGCGCTTCTCGCGGTCCCGGTCGCGGCTGTGCTGCAGGTGTTGCTCGTGCGAGTGATGGTCCCCGCCATCCACCATGCTCAGGGCCGCACCGACCAGGCGTACGCGAAGGCCTACGTGCCGCTCTCGCCCGACCTCAAGGACTCAGCGCCTCGGATGGGCGGACGACGCGTGAATCCGCGCTGAACCTCGGCTCAGAGAGGGAGGTTGCCGTGCTTGCGTCGCGGAGTCTGGACCTGCTTGTTGCGTGCCATGCGCAGCGCCCTGATCAGCGCGGAGCGCGTCTGGCGCGGCTCGATCACATCGTCGACGTACCCGCGCTCGGCGGCGTAGTACGGATTGGCGAACTGTTCCCGATACTCCTCGATGAGCTGTTGTGAGCGCAGCTCCGGGTCCTCGGCCTGAGCGATCTCCTTCTTGAAGATGACGCTCACCGCGCCCTGCGGACCCATGACGGCGATCTCCGCAGTGGGCCAGGCCACGTTGTAGTCGGCGCGGATGTGCTTGGAGCACATCACGTCATAGGCGCCGCCGTATGCCTTGCGCGTGATCACGGTGAGCTTGGGAACCGTGGCCTCGCAATACGCGTAGAGCAGCTTGGCGCCGTGACGAATGATGCCGCCGTACTCCTGGTCGGTGCCGGGCAGGAAGCCGGGCACGTCGACGAACGTGACCAGCGGCACGTTGAACGCGTCGCAGAAGCGCACGAAGCGCGCCGCCTTGATCGACGCGGAGATGTCGAGCGCGCCGGCGAGCACTCTGGGCTGATTGCCGACGACGCCGATCGGGTGACCGTCCAGCCGGGCGAAGCCGCAGATGATGTTTTCCGCGTGATACTGCATCACCTCGAGGAACCTGCCGTCATCGACGATGTGCGTCACCACGCCGCGCATGTCATAGGGCTGGTTCGGACTGTTGGGAATGATGGTCTGGAGCTCTGCATCCGCGCGGTGCGGGTCGTCAAGAGTCGGCCGGTGCGGCGGCTGCTCGAGGTTGTTGGCCGGCAGGTACGACAGCAGCTCGCGCATCTGCGTGAATGCCTCGTCCTCGGTGTCGGCGATGAAGTGGGCGACTCCGCTGCGCTGATTGTGGACGTCGGAACCGCCCAGCTCCTCGAAGGTCACCTGCTCGCCGGTGGTGACCTTGATGACGTCGGGCCCGGTGATGAACATGTAGCCGACCTTGCGCACCATGAAGATGAAGTCGGTCATCGCCGGCGAGTACACGGCCCCGCCGGTGCACGGTCCCGCGATCAGTGAGAGCTGCGGGATCACCCCGCTGGACTCGACGTTGCGATAGAAGATCTCCGCGTACCCGGCCAGCGAGACGACGCCCTCCTGGATGCGCGCGCCGCCCGAGTCATTGATGCCGATGCACGGGCAACCGGTTCGCTGCGCGAGGTCCATGACCTTGACCACCTTCTCCGCAAACACCTCGCCGAGCGAGCCGCCGAAGACCGACGCGTCGTGGCTGAAGACGAAGACCTGCCTGCCGTCGACGTTCCCCCAGCCGGTGACCACGCCGTCGCCACGGATCCGCCGCTCCTCCATGCCGAAGCTGGTGCTCCTGTGGAGCGCGAACATGTCGATCTCGGTGAAGGAGCCTGGGTCGAGCAACTTGTCGACGCGCTCGCGAGCCGTGAGCTTGCCCTTGGCGTGCTGCGACCGCTCGGCTGCCCCGGCACGGTGGACCGCATCGTAGCGCCGCTTGCGCAGCATGTTGATCTTTCGTCCCGTGCCGCCACTCGAGCCGCTCGACGATTCGCCATCCGCGGGCATGTCCTTGCGCGCCTGCCTGGTCATCGCGTCAGGCTACCAGGGCGACTTGCGCTTGCAGCGCGTGTCATACCGCGACCTGAGGGTGGTACACACCGAAGACGTCACGCAGCGCGCCGCAGACCTCGCCGACGGTCGCGAGCTTGTCGAGTGCGTCGCGCATCAGCGGCACCAGGTTGTCGGTGCCCTCGGCGCCGCGGCGGAGTGCGTCGAGTGCGCGGCTGACCGGCTGGGCCGCACGGCTCGCGCGCACCTGTTCCAACCGCTCGATCTGCGCTGCTTCCAGCTCGGCGCCGATGCGCAGGATCTCCACCTCGCGTTGCGACGTCTCGGTGAAGCGGTTGACGCCGACGATCACGCGCTCGCCCGACTCCACCTGGCGCTGGTACCGGTACGCCGACTCCTGGATCTGCTGCTGGTAGAAGCCGGCTTCGATCGCAGCGACGGCACCCCCGAGTTCGTCGACGCGGCCCATGAGCGCACGGGAGTCGTCCATCAACTGATGCGTCAGCGCCTCGACGAGATGCGACCCTCCGAGCGGATCGGTGACCTTGGCGGCTCCGGATTCATGACCCAGCACCTGCTGGGTGCGCAACGCGATCTCGGCGGCCTGCTCCGACGGCAGTGCCAGTGCCTCGTCGTAGCTGTTGGTGTGCAGCGACTGCGTCCCCCCACAGACGGCTGCGAGCGCCTGAAGCGCGACTCGCACGATGTTGTTGAGCGGCTGCTGTGCGGCGAGCGACGCGCCGCTCGTCTGCGCATGGAAACGCAGGTGCAGACTCCGCTCGTTGCGAGCGCCGAAGCGCTCCCGCATCACCTCGGCCCAGAGCGCGCGGGCCGCGCGGAACTTGGCGACCTCCTCGAAGAAGTCGTTGCTGACATTGAAGAAGAAGCTCAGCCGCGGCGCGAAATCGTCGACGGCCAGTCCGGCGTCGACAGCAGCCTGCACGTAGGCGATCCCGTTGCTCAGTGTGAACGCGATCTCCTGTGGAGCCGTGGCACCGGCCTCGCGGATGTGATAGCCACTGATGCTGATCGTGTTCCAGCGGGGCAGACGCTGCGCGCAGTACGCGAAGGTGTCGGTGACCAGTCGCATCGAGGGACGCGGCGGGAAGATGTAGGTGCCGCGAGCCGCGTACTCCTTGAGAATGTCGTTCTGGATCGTGCCGCCGAGCGTGTCCGCGGGAATGCCCTTGCGTTCCGCTGCGAGCTCGTACAGGAGCAGCAGCACCGACGCGGGCGCATTGATGGTCATCGAGGTGGTCACCCGATCCTGGGGGATGCCGCGCATCAGCAGCTCCATGTCCTCGAGGGAGTCGATGGCGACGCCGACCTTGCCCACCTCGCCATGTGCCAGGGGATCGTCGCTGTCATAGCCCATCTGTGTCGGCAGGTCGAACGCGACCGACAACCCGCTCTGACCGGCGCGCAGCAGGTAGTGGAATCGTTGGTTGGTCTGTTCGGCGCTCCCGAACCCGGCGTACTGGCGCATCGTCCAGAGCCGCGAGCGATATCCTTCGGCGCGGATCCCACGGGTGAAGGGGAACTCTCCCGGCGGCGGCCAGCCGTCACCCTGCTCGACGTAGAACTCCTCGAGCGCCAGGCCGGACTCGGTCTCGGCGCTGAGACCAGGATCGGCGCCGAGGTCGTCGCTCATGGGTGCGTTCCGGCGAGCTCCTCGTCGGGCTGGCAGAGCTCGGTGAGCACCCCGTTGGCCGCCGACGGATGCATAAATGCCACCAACCTGCCGCCTGCGCCACGTCTCGGGCACGTGTCCAGGAGTTGCAGCCCGAGCGCCGCGAAACGGTCGAGACTAGCCTGCACGTCGTCGACGCCGTAGGCGACGTGGTGGAGACCGCTGCCGCGGCGGGCGAGGAAGCCGGCGATCTTGGACTCGGGTCCGGTGCTGCCGAGCAGCTCGATGCGCGACTCGCCCACCTCGAACATCACCGCTTCGATGCCATCGCCGGCGACCACCTGGCGGTGCGTTGGCGCGGAGCCGGTCAATCGCTCATATGCCGCGACTGCGACATCAAGGTCGGCGACCGCAATCCCCACGTGGTCGATCTTGGTGAATGCGCTCGCCATCGTCGGCGAGTATAGGAAGCAATACGGCAACGCCGCGTTCGCGGCGGCGAACGCCCTGCTAGCGTCGCAAGCGCCGTGAGAACCCGACGAGCGGTCGCGATTGCGGCCGGGGTGGCTGCAGTCCTGCTCGCCTCCTACGCGATCACGTGGGCCCAGGTGACCCCAGGCCGCGAGCGCGGCACGGACTTCTCGGCGTCATACGTGGCGGCGCTGCTGCTCCGCGGTGGCGATGGGGCCCACCTGTACGACCAGCACCTCGAGCATGCCCGCCACCTCGAGCTGCTGCCGCCCGGGACCGTCATCGATCTCCCCTTCATCACGCCACCCACGACGGCGCTGCTCGCGCTCCCGCTGGTCGCTCTGGACGCGGGAACCGCCTTTCGCGTCTGGTCGCTGCTCGAGCTCGCCATGCTCGTGCTCGCCGTCTGGATCGCCATCCGCGCGGGCCCCTGGTCCCTGCTGCGTATGCAAGGCCCTCGTGCCGCGGTGCTGCTCATGGCCGTCGCGGGCGGCGGCACCTATGCGTTCCTGCTCCTCGGCCAGATCGACGGGATCACCGCGCTCGGGCTGGCGGCCGCCTACGCCGCGTGGCGCAAGGACCGGCCGGCGCCGGCGGGGTTCTGGCTCGGGCTCGCGTTTGCGGCGACCAAGCCGCACCTCGCGATCGGCCTCGCGATCTGGTTGCTGGCGCGGCGCGACTGGCGTGCCCTGGCCGGAGCCGTCGCCGGCTGCGCTGTGGTCGCCGCAGTCTCCCTGATGCTGGTGGGTCCCGCGGGGATCGGCGGGTTCGTCTCGGCGCTTGGATTCGCCTATGGCAACACGCCTGGCACGAGCACCCTCGGCATTCCCGGTCTGGTGGCCTCGTGGCTCGGCGGGGGCGCGCTGCCGGCCGCGATCGGCATCACCGGTTCGGTGATCGCGCTCGCCGGGTGCGCGCTCCTCGGCGCCCGATCGCGTGGCAGCGTGACGGGACTCGAAGCCTCGCTCGCCGGCGCAGCCGCGCTCTCGCTCGTGGCCTCGCCGCATCTGCTCGCCCACGACCTCGTGATCCTGGCGCCGGCGTTTGCCTGGTGTGCCGCGCGTGCGGCTGCCGCAGACGGCTCGCCATGGCCGGGTATCGCGACGCTTCGGGTGCTGGCAGCCTGGGCGATCATCGGCGTGTTCGCGTTCCTCGACACCGGCAACTCGTCGCCGGCGCCCCCTGGCCGGCTGGTGCCCCTGGGGCTGCTCGGCATCGGCATCGCCGCACTGGTGGTCTCCGGCTCACGCTTCCGCGCCACCAGTCCGGCGCGGGTCGTCCTGGCTCAGTCCGGAAGTGGCAGAGGCGCGGGCGGATCGGCGGCATAGTCGTAGAAGCCCCGGCCGCTCTTGCGGCCGAGCCGGCCGGCGGCCACCATGCGCTCGAGGATCGCCACGGTGGCGACGTCACCCGGGGCGTGATCGCGCTCCATACGGTCGCGGCGGATCGTCAGGACGGTGTCGAGCCCCGAGAAGTCGGCGAGCTCGAACGGTCCCATCGGCCAGTTGAGCCCTTTGCGGACGGCGATGTCGATGTCATTCGCGCTCGCCACGCCGCCCTGCAGCAGCGAGAACGCCTCGCGTGACGCGGCGCCGAGGATGCGGTTGACGATGAACCCGTCGATCTCCTGGGTCACGACGATCGGCGTCCTTCCCATCCTCCGCGACCACGCGACCGCACGGGCGGTGGTCTCATCGGAGGTCTGTGGACCGCGGACCACCTCGCACAGGTCCATCACCAGCACCGGATGAAAGAAGTGCATGTTGCAGCAGAGTTGCGGGCGCGCGGTGGCGTCCGCCAGACGCGACACCACGATGTTGCTCGAGTTGGTGGCGATCCCAGCCTCCGGGGGCAGGTGAGCGTCGAGCGTGGCGAACACCTCGCGCTTGACCGACGGCACCTCGACCACCGCCTCGATCGCCCACGCCGAGTCCGAGGCGGCGGCGGCGAGGTCGGACATCGCGGTCACGCCACCGGCGGCGGCATCCGCCGCCGCGCGGTCGAGCTTGCCCTTGTCGACGCGGCGCTCGAGCCATTGCCGGTTCGACGCCATCGCCCGTTGCAGCACCTCGGTATTGACGTCGACCAGGGTCACATCGATGCCGTGCAGCGCCGCCTGCTGGGCGATCTGCGCGCCCATGGTCCCGGCACCGACGACGAGCAATCGCCCATCAGCGCGCGCCGACGCGGTCATCAGGGATCCTTGAGCGCGCGCGCCACGTAGACGGCCACGTCGTCGACGGCGAGCGTGGCACCGATCTGCTTGGCAGCGATGCCCTCATCGAACATGGCAAGGCAGAAGGGGCACGCGGTCGCGACCTTGGACGCCTGGGTGTCCACCGCCTGGTCGACCCTTCGATGGTTCACGCGCGGCTGGCCCTCCTCCATCCACATCCTGCCGCCGCCGGCGCCGCAGCACATTCCCTCGCTCTTGCTTCGTGCCATCTCCACAACCTTCAACCCCGGGATGCGTTCGAGGATCTCGCGCGGCGGCGCGAAGATGTCGTTCCAGCGTCCCAGGTAGCAGGAGTCGTGGTACGTGATCGTCTCGTTCTGCGCCTTGGCGGGATCGAGGGTGATGCGGCCCTCCTTGAGCAGGCGGTCGATCAACTGCGTGTGATGGATGACCTCGTACTCGCCGCCGAAATCGCTGTACTCGTTGGCGAATGTGTTGAAGCAATGCGGGCACGACGCGATGATCTTGCGCACGTTGTGGCGCTTGAGCACCTCGACGTTCTCCTTGGCGCGCTCCTGGAAGAGATATTCGTTGCCGATCCTTCGTGCCGGGTCCCCGGTGCATTTCTCTTCAGTGCCGAGAATGGCGAAGTCCACACCGGCGGCCTTGAGGATTTGGGACAGCGCGGTAGCGATGGTCCGGGCGCGCTCGTCGAACGACGCGGCGCAGCCGACCCAGTACAGGTATTCGGCATCGGGCTTGTCGGCGACAAAGGCGATGTCCAGGTCCTTTGCCCAGTCCGCTCGAGACTGATGCGACAGGCCATAGGGATTGGCGACGTTCTCGATGTTGCGCAGCGCCGACTCCGCCTGTTTGGGCAGGCGTGACTCGTCGAGCACCAGGTGGCGGCGCATGTCCATGATCTTGGGGACGTGCTCGATCAACACCGGGCACTGGTCCATGCACGCGCCGCAGGTGGTGCACGACCAGAGCGTCTCCTCGAGGATGGTGCCGCCGATCAGCGGCCGCGCACCCCCTTCAGGCACCGCGGCGGCGACGTCCGCGGGTGAGAGCCACGAGGGCTGGAAGTGTCCGGGCAGGTCGTGGATCGCCCCGGGGTGATGGTCGCCGGTGGTCCACATGGTCGCGCTGTCACCGGTCGCGGCGTCGGCGCCCTCGACCTGTGCCTCGTGCGCATCGTGCGTGGTCGCGGCGTACCCGCCGGCGAGTTGCTCATAGGCCATATCGCGAAGATCGGTGATGAGAGTCTTGGGTGACAGTGGCTTGCCGGTGTTGTACGCGGGGCAGTGGGTCTGACAGCGACCGCACTCGGTGCAGGTGTACAGGTCGAGCATGTCCTTCCAGGAGAACTGCTCGAGCGCGCCCGCCCCGAAATGCTGGTCCGCCTCGCTCTCCGCGTTCATGACCGCCTCGATGTCGAGCGTTCGCAGCGCACCCTTCGGCTCCTCGTTCTTGAAGAAGACGTTGGGGACCGCGGTGATGATGTGCAGGTGCTTGCTGTACCCGAGATAGACGAGGAACCCGAAGACCAACGTGAGATGCGCCCAGAAGAAGATCCCGTGCAGGATGATCAATGCCTCGCTCCCGGAGCCGAGCGGGCGGAAGATGCTTGCAAGGGCTGACGCTATCGGCCGCCACTGGCCGAGCGCCTCGGGCGCTCCCTCGGCGATACGCGTCGCGTAGTTGAGCTCCATGCAGACCAGCAGGACGCCGATCCACGCCAGGATGAGCAGCGCGTCACCGCGATGGCTGCCGCGAAAACGGGTGGGATTGATAACCAGCCGATTGAAGAGCGCCATGACGATGCCGCAGATGACCACGAAGAAGAACAGGTCCTGGAGGAATGCGATCGCCCCGCTCCCGGGCAGACGGTTGAACTGGAATCCCTGCCAGGCCGCTTCGACGATTCCCTGCGCTATCGCCGTGAGCAGGACCACGAACCCCCAGAAGATGAAGGCGTGGAGCACGCCGGCGAACGGCCATCGGAGCAGGCGTCCCTGGGCGACGACGTACACGAAGAAGGCGCGGACGCGCGCCCCGAGATGATCGAGCCGCCGCTCCCGTCGGGTGGTGCGGCGCATCTCGCCGAGCAACTTTCGCCAGCGGAGTCCGCTGGCGATCAGCGATGCTCCGGCGAGGAGGACGAGTGCGATCGGGCTGAGGACCGTCGTCACTGCTGCTGACACTAGCGGCCTTTCCAATCCGGCTGGCGCTTCTGCATGAAGGCTGCGATCCCCTCCTGGGCGTCCTCGGTCGCGAAGAGCGCGACGAACTCGCTCCGTTCCTCCTTGAGTGCCTCTTCGATGGGAAGCTGCGATCCGCTCCGCATCGCGCGCTTGGTCGCCGCCAGCGCGAGCGGCGCTCGCGAAGCCAGCAGCTCGGCCCAGCGCCGGGCCGCAGCGGGGAGGTCGTCGGGCTCGACCACCTCGGCGACGAGCCCGAGCGCCAGGGCGCGCTCGGCATCGATCGGGTCTCCGGTGAGCAGCAGCTCGGTGGCGCGCGCCCTGCCGATGAGCCTGGGCAGACGCTGGGTTCCGCCCCAGCCGGGGATGATGCCCAGCTTGATCTCGGGCTGACCGAAACGCGCGGTGCGAGCCGCGAGACGGATGTCGCACGCCAGCGTCAGCTCGCATCCGCCGCCAAACGCAATGCCGTTGACCGCAGCGATCACCGGCAGGCGCGAAGCCTCGAATCGAATCGTGAGATCGGTCGCCTTGCCGATGGCGTCGGCGCCCGCGCCGAACCCACTGATGTCGGCCCCCGCGGAGAAGAACTTCGGCCCGCTGCCGGTGATGACCAGTGCCCGGCAGGTGTCATCCGCCTCGGCGTTCGCGAGCCCCTCGGCCAGGCCGTTGACGACATCGCCGTTGACTGCGTTGGCCGGTGGGTGGTCGATGGTGAGCGTGACCACGGCACCCTCACGCTCGACACGGATGACGTCATGGAGAACCTGAGCCACGAGCGTGCCTCCCTCGGTGCGATGACGGCTGCGTGCGTCATACAGCAAATGGGCGCGCGCGCGCCGCGACCCGGGCGCAAGCCTGCGAGTAGAGTGCGCAGGGGTGGAGCTTCCCCCCCTCGGCGACCGGGTCGAACCCGACGCGCTTCGTGAGTTGAGTGACGACGGCCTCGACGCGCTCACGGCGCAACTGCAGGCGACCGAGCGAGCCACCATCGCCGCCATGGCGCCCTACGAGCAGCACCTGCGGGAGATCCGCACGCGCGCAATCGAGCTCGCCACGGAGCGCCGGCGCCGCGAGCGCGCTCAGCAGGTGGCGCGGCGTGCCGGGGTTCGCGACGCTGCCAAGTCCGGCGAGATGCCGAGCCTTGCGGTGGCCCTGGAGAGCCCCGATGAACTCTTCAGCCCCGCAACCGTTCTATCGGACGTGCATGCGTTTCTCAGCACCGGCGGTGAGGTGGGCTTCGGTTTCGCAACCCGGCCCGGAACGATGACGTTCACCGACGGACGTCAGCAACGTCAGGCACGCACCTGGGGTGAGGCGCGCGAACTGCATGCACTGGGGTGGGATCCAGGCGCCCCGGGAGTCCCCGGCGTGCGGGTCCATCTCGCGGGCAGCCGAGTCGAGCGGGTGGTATCGGCGTCGGACGTGGTGCTCAACGCGGGCGCGGAGTAGCCGGCAGTGAGCCGCCAGGGCGTCGGCACACCTCGCGCCGTTCTCGTGGCCGGCGGATTCGCCGCCGTGCTCGCGGCATGCGGCGCTCCGGCACCATCACCGACCGCTTCGTCAACGCCATCGGCCTCGGCGATTCCGAGCCCTTCGTCCAGTCCACCACCGGCGCCCCCGCTGGTGGTCACGTTCCGGAACACCGGACCGTCGGTGAGCCCCTGGACTGCCGTGCAGCTCACGCTGGTCGCTGAGGACGGAACGGTCGCCGCCTCGGTCAACGACCCCGGCGGCGTCGACGGCGACGCCTATACGGTCGGAACCGACCACGTCTACTTCATCGAGGGCACGACCGTGAAAGCCATGGGGCGCGACGGCACGATCACCGACGCCGGTCAGGTCCCACAAGTCAGCACCACGATGACGGCCGGCGACGGGCCGAACATCGCATTCGCCGTCTCGCCCGACGAGTCAACGCTTGTCTTCGGCATTCCCCGTGCGATAGCGGGCCATAACGGTGCGACCATCGACGACTCGCAGCTCTGGACCGAGCCGGTGGGAGGCACCGCGACGTCGGCGACCATGCTCTACGACAACAAACAACCTGATGGTGTCCTGTTGCCATTCGGCTGGAGCAACACCTCGATCTGGGTGTCTGACCTGCCCTCGGGGCTCGGCGGCGGGGGGCCATTCCTCGACTACTTCGGCTTCAACCCAGCAACGTTCGATCCGACATCACACGTACTCACCGCAATCCACAACGACTGTGTGCTCTCTGACGCAAGAGCTATTGAAGCCTCGTCCTCCAACTACACATGCAGGTCGGCAGGCTCACCGGTGCTGAAGATCGTTCTCCCATCCGGGACACAGACGGTGACCATGCAGCCGGCAAGCGCCACCGGCTTCGGCTCGGTCAAGGTATCCGACGACGGACGGTATCTCGCCTACGGTGCCTACATCGGCAACTTCGACAGCGGCCACTACGTGAGCACCATCGTCGATCTGAGCAGCGGCGCCACAGCCGCAACCGTCCAGGGCTATACCCCGAAGCAATGGCTCGACGACGATCGTCTCGTCGTCTCGCCCCAATATTCCGGCGCGGCCAGTTACCTGCTGTCGGCCGCATTTGCCAGTCCCGTCAAGATTGCTCCGGACCAGCCCATGGGCACGCTTCCCTAGAAAGGAGTCTCAGCTGCCGCTCGCCGAGCGCACCGGAGGAGCTGTGGGGGTCGCCGCGGGAAGCCGCTGGACGATGACCTTCTCGACGTCCCGGGAAACCACGATGGCCGGTCGGGTCGCGTCGATCCGCACGAACCGGCGGGGGTGCTGGGCGGCGAGTTGTTCGTACGCGGCTTCCACCGCCGCGTGGAATGTCTCCGGGGCCACCTCGAACCTGTCCAGCGGCAGCTGCTGGGCCCGCTGGCGCTGCGCAGCCGCCGCGCTTGGGATCGCCAGGTAGAGCGTCAGGTCGGGCCAGACGTCGCCGCACGCTGCCGCGTGGAGGCGGAGCAGGTCGGCGGGCGGGACGCCACGACCGCCTCCCTGGTAGGCGATCGTCGAGTCGGCGTAACGGTCAGCGATGACCACAGCTCCGCGCCGCAGCGCGGGAAGGATCGTCTCGTGGAGCAGCTGCACGCGCTCAGCGGTGAAGAGAAGTGCCTCCGTCCACGCCTCGAGCGCAGGCCCGCGCTGGTGCTGCAGGACGAAGCTGTGCAGGATCTCGCCGAGACCTGTCTCGTCCGGACGGACGGTGACGACATCGTGCCCCTGCTGGCGCAACGAGCCGGCCAAAGAGGCGACCTGGGTGCTCTTGCCCGCGCCGTCAAGTCCCTCGAATGAGATGAAAAAACCGCGCCACACGCTCATGTCAAGTACGACTCCCCCATCGTCGGGCCCCTCGCCCGAACGGCTCACTCCGCAGGTCGCAGTATGACGAGTCGACGGTTGGGTTCGTCACCGGTGCTGCGTGCGCTGAGCTCATGTCGTTCGACCAGCTGATGCTGGAGCCTGCGCACGTATGCGTTCTGCGGCGTCAGCTCGACGTCGTCACCGGTTCGTTGCATCTGCTCGATCCCCTCGAGGACATCCTGCATCGCCGAGTCGGTGTCGTCGGCGTCAGGCGCCTCAACTCCGTAGACCCGCGCCAGCGCTCCCTTGATCTGCGCGACCGTGTTGCTGCGCAGCACGTGGATGGGGATACCGGACGACTCCGCTGCCCGCACCGGGGAGTCGTGGCGCCGGTAGTAGTTCTTCAACGTGAGCACCACATCCGCGTCGTCGATGTGATGCTGGATGCGCACCGGGAGACGCATCTCGCGGAGCGACTGCTCGAGGTAGCTGCGCGACACGCCGTACGGGAAGATCGAAAGCGGTGGACCCGGCCGAACCGTCTGTGCGGGTGGTTCCCATTCCCGCTCGCGACGCTGCTGTCCGGCGATGTACTCGTCGACGTCGAACCGGCGCCGGCGCTCGCGGGTGCGCCTGCCGGCGCGTGCTCCACTGGTGAATGGCGCAGGCTCGAAGGGTGACGGCCGCGTGGCAACCGCTGACGTGTCGACGCGACTGATGATCGCGCCGTCGTCTCCGCGAAGTCGCAGCTGGGGCGGACGCACCCTGCCCCGCAGCGCCTCATCCACCGTCTCGGCCAGTGGTGCGTGCACGACCACACGGTCGCGCTCCTGGATCTCGATGAGCACGTCGAATGTCGGCGGCGATTTGCGCTCCAACACCGACTTCTGCGTGCCGCGCCGGCGGGCTTCCTCATCGGAGAGGGTGACGGTCTGAATCCCGCCGAGCAGGTCGTTGAGGGTCGGGTTGACGAGCAGCGAGTCGATGTTGGACCCGTGCGCGGTGCCGACGAGTTGCACGCCGCGCTCGGCGATCGTCCGCGCGGCGACCGCCTCGAGCTCGGTGCCGATCTCGTCGATGACGATGCACTGGGGCATGTGGTTCTCGACCGCCTCGATCATCACCGCGTGCTGCAGCGCGGGTGTCCGCACCTGCATGCGCCGCGATCGCCCGATGCCCGGGTGCGGGATGTCACCGTCCCCCGCGATCTCGTTCGAGGTGTCGACGATCACGACCCGCTTGCCGCACTCGTCGCTGAGGACGCGGGCGCACTCGCGGAGCATCGTGGTCTTGCCGATGCCGGGAGGCCCGAGCAACAGGATCGACTGACCGCCGATCACCATGTCCTTGATGATGTCGATGGTGCCGGTGACGGCCCGCCCCACCCTGCAGGTCAGGCCGACGATGTCGCCCGCACGGTTGCGGATGGCGCTGATCCGGTGCAGCGTGCGCTCGATACCGGCGCGGTTGTCGTCCCCGAACAGACCGACGTGCTGGGTGACGTACTCGATCTCCGCGTTGCCGACATTGGCCGCGTCGAGGATCGCCTCACCATCGGTGAACCTCGCCTCGGGCTCGCGGCCGAGGTCGAGCACCACCTCGAGGAGGTCGCCGCGTCCCTGCGAGAGACGTTGGGCGGCGGACGCGATACGGGGAGGGAGCGCCGCAAAGAGCAGGTTGAGCTCCTCTTCCCACGAGGATCCGTAGGGCATCATCTCGACGACGATCTCTGTCTCCTCGACTCGGTTGTTGACAGGACACGGAGCGGCACGTTGGGTGTCGGCGCGGGGACGCTTCGCGCGATCCCCGCAGGGACGAGCACCGGCTTCTTGCGCCGCGACGGGGCCTGGATGCGCACCTTGGCGCCGAGCTCGCTGAGCAGCAGCAGCTGGGTGCCGTAGACCGCGAATCCGCGCTGCTGCAACGCGCGGATGAGCTCGGAGTCGTAGTGCCGGAGCACGCAGGTTGCGGGGCCGGACGGCAGCTCGCGCAGCACCGCGTCGATGATCGCATCGCGCAGCGCGGGGTCGTGCCCCTCGCACATCATGCTGAGACTCGCCGGCTGTGCGGCGGTGGGAGGACGGATCGCCGCCCAGGCGACGATGCCGGGATGCTCCACGACCACGTGCTTGACGCTGTCGCGGCCAAGGCCGGCGACGAGCCCCTGCGCATATGCGCCCTGCCACGCCTTCAGCGATGGACCCTCCACGTCCGCAACGTGCGACGGCGTGGTGCGCAGGTAGAGAAGGTAGATCGCCGCGAGGTCGTCGCGCCGGGCGGGGCGGGTGAGGGTCGACTTCACCGACGGCTCCGGGTCGGCCGCGGCCTCGTCCCGATAGAGGATCTGCTCGGTCGCGAACTGCGTGAATCCGTGCTCGAGGAACACGGGCAGGAGTGGATGGTCCAGCGGCAGACGCACGTGGACGCGCTGCACACCGTGCTCGAGACCACGGTTGCGCACGCCGTCGAGCAGTTCGGCTCGCGCGAAATGGCCATGCGCGGTCGTCGCTGTGCACAGGTTGAGGATCTGCCACGAGCGCGGTCGCACCGGCAGGGCCTGGACCTGGACGAAACCGACCACGCCCTCCTTGGCGTCCTCGGCGACCAGCATCTCCTCGGCAACGTCGGTGATCGGGACCAGTGACGACAGCGACTTGGTGAGCGCTTGCCAGAGCCGCAGCAGCGTCGCCTGGGGGACCGGGCTGTCCGGGGTCATCTGCGCGCCATGACGCTCGTCCTCGGTGGCCTCGCGATACAGCTGCTCGATGCGCGCGAGGTCGCGGAACGACGCAGAGCGAATGATCACGCCGCGTTGACCTCCAGTGCGGCCGCGGCGCGCTCGAGGAAGAGCCGATGCAGGCGCGGGTCCTCGGTCATCTCCGGATGGAAGCAGAGACCGAGGTGGGGACCCTGCGCGATCGCCACCGGGTTGTTGTCGAAGCTGGCGATAACCTCTGCATCGGGTCCGGTGCTCTCGATCAGGGGCGCGCGGATGAACACGGCGCGGAACGGAGCGACACCCAACGGCGCCACGGCGATATCCGCCTCGAAGGATTCCACCTGACGGCCGTACCCGTTGCGGCGGACGCTGAGGTCGAGGACACCGAGCGCGAGTTGGTCGGGGCGGCCGTCGAGGACCTCACGGCTGAGCAGGATCAGCCCGGCGCATGTGGAGAGCGTCGGCATCCCGGCGGCGAGCCGCTCGCGAAGCGGGGCCTCGAGGCCGAAGACATGCAGCAGCCGGCTCATCGTCGTCGACTCTCCGCCCGGGAGGACGAGCGCATCCACCCGCTCGAGGTCGGCCGGCGTGCGCACCGGATCTGCCTCTGCGCCACAGCCGCGGAGTGCCGTGAGATGCTCGCGGACGTCGCCCTGGAGGGCGAGCACGCCTACCCGCAGGATCGTCGCCCCCTCTTCAGCGGACGCGCAGGCTCCATCCCTGGCGGGACAGGCTTCGCGTCATTCGCACCTGAATAGTGTACGCCCCCCGCACGGCGGGCGCGATCTCACCAACCGCGGGCGGCGAGCAGCTCCCCGGGCGCCATCGACGCCACGTCGAGACCGCGCATCGCCTTGCCCAGGCCGGCGCTGACGTCGGCGATGACCTCGGGCTTGTCGTAGTAGGTCGTCGCCGCGACGATCGCTTTCGCATACCCGAGCGGATCGTCGCTCTTGAAGATCCCGCTGCCGACGAAGTTGCCGTCACACCCGAGCTGCATCATGAGCGCTGCATCGGCAGGTGTCGCGATGCCGCCGGCGGAGAAGTTGACGACGGGGAGCGTGCCCGTCTTGTGAATCTCCTGCACGAGGTCGAACGGTGCGCCGAGGTGCTTGGCCTCTGCCATCAGCTCATCCTCGGACATCGCGGCGATGCGCCGGATACCGCCGCGCACCGCTCGCATATGGCGCACCGCCTCGACTACGTTGCCGGTGCCGGCCTCTCCCTTGGTGCGGATCATGGCTGCGCCTTCACCGATCCGGCGCAGCGCCTCACCGAGGTCGCGCGCACCGCATACGAACGGAATGTCGAACTTCCATTTGTCGATGTGGTGCTCTTCGTCCGCCGGCGTGAGCACTTCGGACTCGTCGATGTAATCGACGCCGAGCGACTGCAACACCTGCGCCTCGACAAAATGGCCGATGCGAGCCTTGGCCATCACCGGAATCGTGACCGCAGCCATGATCCCCTTGATGAGGCTGACGTCGCTCATGCGCGCCACGCCACCATCGCGACGGATGTCCGACGGCACGCGTTCCAGGGCCATGACCGCGACCGCCCCTGCGTCCTCGGCGATCTTCGCCTGCTCCGGCGTGACGACGTCCATGATGACGCCGCCTTTGAGCATCTCGGCGAGGCCGCGCTTCACCCGCACACCGCCGGTGTGGGGCTCGTGTCCGTTGGCTGCTGTTTTGTCGCTGGTCATGTTCTCGCTCCTAGCCCGGCTCGTACCGCCGGGAACGAATTTCATTCTAAGCGCTTTTGGTCGGTGTTTCTCGCCCTGGACCTTGCTGGGAGCGCCGCCTTTGTTGCAGGTTTTGTGCTGCCCTTCGCGACCGGCTTGCTGCGCTTTGTTGCAGGTTTTGTGGTGCTCTTCGGCGCAGGCTTCGGGGTCGATCGCGGGGAGTGCTGCCGCTCGATGAGCCGCCTGAGGCCCCTACCGAGTGCTGCAGGTTGCCGCGGACGATCGGCTCGGCGGCGCGGCCCAGCACCTTATTGGCCCAGCCTTCATGCCGACATCGAATTGCGCGCCTTCGCCGTGGGCCACTTTGCCGGTGGGTTGCCACTTCACCATGTCTTTCATGTACTTGGTGGCGCTGTTGGACCGTAATCGAAGGCGTCAAACGCGGGTGGTATCATCCAGTCCGGGCGCCGGGAAGTAGCTCAGCCAGGTTAGAGTGCGCGGTTCGGGACCGCGAGGTCGGGAGTTCGAATCTCCCCTTCCCGACGGTTACTCGCGCGGCACATTGCATTCTATGAGCCGGTGGCCATCGGAAGTTGGCCGAACGCATCCTGTGCGTAGACGTACACCTGCAGGAAGCCGACGTTGCGAATCGCCTCCGGCGGCGGAAGCCTCGCAAGGTTGGCGGCATCAATGCAGAGATTGTCGTGGATGCACGAGGCGCGGAGAACGATCACGAAGACTGCCCCAGGCTGCGGACGGTACCAGGCGGGCGCGGCGAACTCATATACGCAGAGTCCAGGCACGCTCGACGCGACGGTGCATTGCTGGAGCGGTAGAGCGCTGATGCGCTGATCGGTGTGCCATCCCACGGCGTACGACTCCCAATACCCTCCATACCCGTGAGTCACCCCGAGCCCGTCGAGTGCCTTGGTCAGCTGCGCCGCGTCGACGTAGTCAGGACCCTCGAATGGATACGCCGGCATCCTCGCGACACCGACGGCGCTCACCAGCGCAAGACTGGTGATTCCCACGACGACGATGCGTCGGAGTGCACGGGCGCGCATGAGCCCCATGGGGAGCAGCGCCGCAACGGCGAACCACAATCCGTCGACATAGTGGCCTTGGTAGCTGACCGGACTGTGCTGAATGCCGAGCCCGGAGATACAGAGACCGACTATCAGTCCCGCGCTCGATAGCACCCAGAACCAGACGTAGATCTCCTGACCGGAGGGCGACTGTGCGGCGCGCCGTGCGAGTCCCCTGGTGGCCATGTAGAGCACTGCGGCAAATGCCACGAATCCGACAATTGCGACGGCGTCGGGAAGCACATCGCTGTACCAGGCTCCGACGAACATCTGGCCCAGCGTCGTCGCCGTGGTACGCAATCCTGCGGTGATGCCCTCGATTGACGGCGACAGTGCGGCGTTGCCGCGCTCGACGATGCCGTTGGCCATCGAGATTCCAACGACCACGCCTGCGGATACAATCGCAGCGCACCCGGTGATGACCAGCGGCATCCGCCGTTCGTGGTGACCTCGCGCAATCATGAGCGCACAGATCACCCAAGGAACGACGGCCGCGAGCAGGACGAGCGGATCAGATGCGATGCACACACCCGCCAGGGCTCCGAGCGCCACCGAAGATGCGATCGCTCGGCCAGGTCCCGCCTGGGAAAGCCGGACCAGCTGCCACCCGCCCAGAGCAGTCATGAGCAGCGTGCTGCCATGCGCAATCGGAGTAAGCAGCTCCCAAGCCACCACCGGCGGCGCGGCAATGCAGAGAACACCGACAGCGACCGCACTCGAGGTACCGAGGACGCGACGTGCTGCAGCAACCATGAAGCCCGTCGTTGCCAGCAACATGAACACGCCGGCCGCCATCCCGATCGCGTCAGTTCCGGTCACCTGGTGGATCAGACCGATCAGCCAGAGCGGCCCGATGCCGCTCTGCGACGGGACCGCCAGCCCCTGGCCGTATCCGCCGTGAAACACGGCGTCCCCAAGCCGCAGCGCCTCCGGGAAATCGCTGTACCAGTAGAACGATGAAAGCGTGCCGGGAAGCCGTATCGCGACGGCTGCTATGTAGGCGAGCGCCGCAACGATCGGAGCAACAAAGCCGAGGTCAAGCCACCACCGCCGTGGCGCGACCGCTTCACCTCTGGTGCTGTCTCCAACCCGCCACCCGCGGAGGGCTGTGATCACCGGCCGATGGTACGTCCGGGCCCGAGCTTGAAACGAACGTTTTGGTTACGTCCGGATCACTCGCCGACGACGGACACGTCCCTCGCTTGACGCCTCAGAGCCGTTCGATGACTGTGCTCACCAATCGTTGCAGAGGCATTTTCATGCGCCGACGAGACGATAGGATAACCGCGCGGCCCCGTAGCTCAGTGGATAGAGCAGAGGTTTCCTAATCCTGTAGTTCTGCGTCCACCGCAATCCTCAGCTGTCCCAGTTGGTACCCGTTTGAACTCGCGGCGTTTGACCTGACGCCTCTGCAATGTCCCACAGTATCCGCGACGGTCCAACTCGGTCCACCACCGTTTTGGCTTTACGAAGGTGTCCGATTAGGTGTCTGGTGACGAAGAGATGCCATACGGGCAAAGGGGGAATGCGTGACAAACGATTCAGCAACTTGATAGACTGAACTCGCTTTTCGAACAGTGAGGGGATGGGGCATGAGGTATCTACTCGCAGCCGGTGTTGCCGCAGCGGTGGCTATGAGCGTCATCGGCGGCTCGCAGCCTGCCAGCGCGGCGTCATCATCGACCACCTCGACGCAGCCGACAACAACGACAACGTCGGCGTCGGACCTCATGGCCGACCCCTCGTCAATCGGGACGCCAATAGCCCCATACACTTCAGGAGGCATAGGGGGCAGCTGCGTGCTGACGTCCGGGCAGGCATTTCACTTCGGCAGCGTCTGGACCTGTTGGGTGATGCTCGTGGACGAGACTGGTGTGTCGGAGCAGTGGACAGCGGTCGGGCCCACCTCGTGCGCCGGACCGGCGTGGACATGCAAGACGACCTTCTCACCGTCCAGCGGCACCCTCGGATTCGGGATGTGGGTCAAGATCAAGACCGCTATCGGGAACTGTGCTGGGTACACGCTCGCCATCAACACCACGACGGGGCCATTGGATATCCCCGTCTCGTGCGGTACAACGCCGGGCCCAAGTCTCGTCGCTGTTCCGCCCGACATCGGGCTGGTGAGCGACGCGGATGGACCGTGCATCCTCACGTCGGGCGTGCAGTTCCAGAAGGGGGCCGTCGAGACGTGCTACGTGGCCCTGTTCGCGAACTCAACTGCCCCGGTCCCGTGGATCGCGTCCTGGCCCACCTCGTGCGGGTGGCCGTGCAAAACCACGTTTTCGCCGTCGTACGGGGTCGCTGGCCCAGGCGGGGTGTGGGTCAAGATCATGACTGCGATCGGGGGCTGCGCAAACTACACCCTGACCTTCAAGAACCCAGGGAAGTCCGTGCGTGTCCCCGTCTATTGCGGCTGACGCACAGCGCACTCGATATCGGCAGCCGAAAGGGGTTTGAACTAGTGACACGCTACCGCCCACTGATCCGACGTCTCGCAGGATTGCTCACAGTTCTGCTTGGAGTGCCCGTATTGACCCTCGGCTTGACAGCTGGCACTGGATCCGCCTCGCAGGTCGGTCACGTGAAGCTACCGTGGCATTAGCTTCCCGGAGGGGATCGTGGCCGGGTCCGATGGGGTCCTGTGGTTCACCAACGACGGTAACAACGCGATTGGACGCATCACCACCACCGGAAAAGTGACCATGCACTCCGGTACTGGCATCAGCGGTCCCGCTGGCATCACGGCCGGACCTGATGGGGCCCTGTGGTTCACCAACGACGGCAACAATTCGATTGGACGCATCACGACCGCCGGCAAGATCACCGATTACACCGGCCCCGGCATCGCCGACCCGCGAGGGATCGTGGTTGGGCCCGATGGTGCCTTGTGGTTCACCAACCTCGGTAATAAGTCGATTGGGCGGATCACCGTACCCGTGGACGACCACAGTGCACACCTTTCTTCTTCGCTAGCGGCTATCAGGCGCCACCGCGCCCAAGGTCAGACGTTGCAGGCAATCGCTTCGAGCTTGAACGCTAGGGCTATCCCAACAGCCCACGGCGGCAGCCCGTGGTACACATCCACCATCAGGGCTGTTCTACGTTCAGAGGGCCTGTAGAGTGTCCCACGGCCCCCGTTGGTCGGGCGGGAGAGAATTCGCTAGGGGGAGGATCCCGCGCGCATCGTACGAGCGTTTGGGCGCGTTGACGCGGGGCGACTCTTGGCGCTGATGTGGAGCGAGCATTACCAGTCTTGTCGAGGGCGCGTGCGAGCCGCTCGCCGTCGGACGATCAGGTGGGGTCCTGAGGATCGGGGGGCGAGTTCGCAACCGCCTGCAGTTCGGCGGTGGAGACCGGCGTCATGGTGAGATGCACCGGCGGCAGAGGCGTCTGCGCGTAGTTGAAGCTCGCGCCGTAGGCGTATGCGGCAGCATCCTTCGCGGCCAGCCGCGGCAGGCTGAACGCGTTCTCCGTGAACGCGAGCACCGATGCGAACGATGCGGCGTTCGAATCCGTGGTGCCAGCCTTGGCGTATGGGCTGATGATGATCATCGGCACCCTGATGCCGAGACCTGCGGGCGGCGGGACGTGGTCGTAGAAGCAGCCGCAATCGTCCCAGGTGAGGAAGACCGCCGTCGACGACCACTCGGGCCCGGTCTCGACCGCGTTGAGGACCTGCCCCAGCCAGTTGTCGCCGACTGTCATGGAGTCGCCGTTGTGCTGCGAGTTCAGCTGTGTTGGCGTCACCACCGAGAAGTTCGGCAGCGTTCCGTTGGTCGCATCGCTGATCACCTGCGTGTTGGCGACCATGTTCGACCCCTGATTCGTGTCCAGGCATTCCGCGAACGTCGGGCAGATGGCCCAACCGTATCCGCTGTTGTTCGATGGCAGCCCGTTCGGCAGGCCCACGTACATCTTCCAGCTCATGCCGGCGGCGTCGAGGCGATCCATGATGGTGGGAACGTACGGAACGGGTGTCGCACGGTAGGCCCCGCCATACGGGTACGTGGTCGGATTGAGGGACGGATCCGGCACGCATGCGGGCACGTTCACTGACTTGCCTGTTGGGGAGGTCCAGCCCGTATCCAGACCGGAATTACAACCCCATCCGGGTCCGAGCACGCCCTTGGACCCGGTGTGCGGCGTCCCGCCGCCGTTGAAACCATCCATGGTCGCTGTGACCGACTCGACGTGCATCCCCCAGGACGCAACCGTGTCGTCCTCGAACGTTCGATCCGAGACCACGAAGTTGCTTGCGACGGTCGTGACGTTGTGAATCGCACTCGAGGTGGCGGCGTACGCCGTGTAGCACTTGTAGCCGGTGGACTGTGTGCATCCCGAGATCGTCGAGAACCCGTCCATCTTGCCGCCGTCGATGGCGTTGATCTGCGCGTCGAGGGTGTGCCCGATCTGCGGAACGTGGTCGGCGGCGGCCGAGAGCGGAATCGTCTGGCCCGTTTTGGTCACGCCGGTTGTCGCTCCGTCGCAGCGATGAGTCTGAACGCACCAGGGACCGAGCACGTTGTCGAACGAGTGATTCTCCTGGACGATGAAGATCACGTGCTGGATCGGCGTCGTGAAGGCGCTGCCGTGGGTGACCTTCACCGGGGCGGCGAGCGTGGCACTTGCCGCAAGCACAGTCCCGACGAGTTGGAGGTGGCGCCGCGACGTCACGGCACGGCTCACAACGCCGGCTTCAGGTCGCCGTTGGGAGGATCCGACGAATTCCCCGACGAATTCCCCAACAGCCCCACTCCGTATGCTTCCTCGATCGCTCGCAGCGTTCCGTAGTGGTTGCCCCCGCTGGTGAAGGCACCCGACGAGGTGGCCGAAATCACGACGGTCGGGATGTGCCCGCCGCTGCCAGTGTTCCAGAAGCTCGTGTCGGCCGTCGTGGCAGAGTCCCAGGTGACGATGACGATGCCGCCGTCGGCGTACCACTGCGAGCCGAACACCACCGCCAGATTCGACTTCAGCCAGTCGTCGCCCACCTTGATCTTGTTGGTGGTCGTGCACTTGCTGTGCATGTCGTTGCAGATGTTGGGCACCACGAACATGAAGTTCGGGGCGGTGTTGCCGGTGAGGTCGCTGACGAAGCCGGTGCTCGTCGTGGTGTCCGCGAAGGGAACGACCTGGTCGCACTGAGCCGGGTTACTGGTGATGCTCTTGAAGTAGACAAAGGGGTTGTGGATCTTCTCGTAATTCCCCACGGCCAGGCCGGTGTAGCACGGCGACGGCATGTTCTCCATGTACGCCTTCCAGCTGATCCCCGCCGTCGCGAGCTCGCCGACCAGGGTCGGCACACCATACTGGCCGATCTTGCCGGAGATCAACGCCACATAGTCGGCAAGGCTGCTGTCCTTGAGCCCGAACCATTGGGTCGCGGACGCATAGGTACTCGCCAGGCTGTTGATGTACGGAGCCTGGGAGCTGCCGATGATGTTCGAGTAGCCCTGATTCTCCTCGACGATCACCATGATGTTGGGCGGGCTCGCTGCGGCCGCCCTGGTGACGCCGAGCAGCGGTGGCGCCGAGACGGAAAGCGCGACCGCCAGCGCGGTCAGGCAGATTCGAAGCCAGCGCGTGCGCCGCGGTGCGGCGCTTGATGCAGATGCGATCGTCCACTTCCTCTCAGTCACGGTCCGCCGGTCCAGCTGAACGCTGAGGGTACTCCGACTGCATGAGACGGGTCGCCCGCGCGAGACCCGCGGCAGGTGAGGGCAGTGGGGCTAAGCAGCAGATTCCGGCTGCGATTCCCAGCTGAGGTGGGCACAGGATGAGGACCTCTCTGACCGGATCTGTCCATTTCGTGTCCATTTCAGGGGTCCACCTATGGCTACACTTGACGCGTTCTGACCACCCTTGGCAATTCAGGACCTGGGTTTCCGCTTCCCCCGGCGAGGGTTCGACTTCCTCTCCCGGCGCTACTCGTACAGCGTCTAGCGCCCGCCTCCCACGGCGCGTAGGTTCTGACGCGCTACTTGGTAGTCGCTGCCACTCCCGTATCACTCGGGTCCACGAAAGCCCGGTCCATCGCCGCGGCAGCTTCGCGCTGCATGTTCGGTGTTACGTGGGAGTACAGGTCGAGGGTGATCGCGATTGTCGAATGGCCGAGCATCTCCGAGACGATCTTGGGATGGGCGCCGTTGCTGAGCATGATCGTCGCTGCAGTGCGCCGGAGGTCGTGAAATCGGATCCGAGGCAGCCCTGCGCGTTCGAGAACGCGCTGAAGTGCCCGATTCATGGTTGTCGGCGATAGGTAGTCGCCGAATTCGTTGGGGAACACCAGGTCGCGGGCCTGCCACTCCGCGCCCAGGAGCAGTTGCGCTTCCGCCTGTCGGTGACGATGGTCTCGCAAAACGCTGACCGCTATAGGCCCGAGAGCCAGCGACCGTCCTTTACCGCTCTTGGGGGTACCGATTACGAAGTCGGAGCGTTTGGTGCCGCTGAGCGAGCCGGTCACAGACAATTGACTGCCGTCGAGATCGACGTCCTTCCACCGCAGCGCTCTGAGTTCTCCTTGCCGAATCCCTGTGCTGATCGCCACTACTAGTAGCGCTCCGAGCCGATCACCGCGGGCCGCAGCAACGAACCGCTGAGGCTTGTCCTCGTCAGCGATGGTAGCCATCTCGTGTCGAGCAACCTTTGGCCGATGCGTTCGACCGACCAAGGCCGCCACATTGCGTGCCACCTTACCGTCGTCTACGGCTTGGGTCAGCGCAACGTGGATTACAGCATGGAGATGATGAACCGTGGTCGAGCTAAGACCGCTGAGGCCTTTCTCGGCATAGAGCCGTCGAAGATCGGCAGCTTCGAGTTGGGTGAGAGGCTTGCGAGCGAGGTCCGAAGTCATCACGTGGTTACGGATGTAGCGGCAGTAGTACGCGACGGTTGATGGCTTGACATTGGTTGCAGGTAAGCCCCGCATCCAGCCCTCCAAGTAGGAGCCGAAGGTCTCGCGGGTATTGCCAAGCGGTTTGCCGGCGTCAAGTGTCTGCCTGGCCTCAGTAAGACGCGCCTTTACTTGGGCTCGGCTCTTGCCGTACATAAAGCGAGGGGGACCGTTTGGTATCGGCAATCGAGCCACCCAACGACCATCGCTCTTGCGTTGAAAGATCGAGCCATCGCCGGGATCCCGGCGGATCCTCTTTCGCGTTCTCTTTCCGCTTGATTGACTATCCTGCACCCGGCTGCTCCCCTGCTGACCTCGACATCAATTGTATCATCTTTGAAGGTGTCAGCGGAGGTGTCTCGCAAGCCACCGGGGGCCCGGAAACCCGGATTTTGAATACGCGGCCCCGTAGCTCAGTGGATAGAGCAGAGGTTTCCTAAACCTTGTGCGCAGGTTCGATTCCTGCCGGGGCTACGCTGTGATGTCGCAGGTGATCGTGGCCACCTGTCTCACGTCATGGAGGCGAGTTGACGCCGGCGGCGGGGCGTTTTCAGGTTGCTGGCCGCTGTCCTGAAGTCGTGGCCCGGCCGAAGGGTCCCGGTCTGGACATCCACCGACGTCGCGCGCCCAAGAGTTACTGCCGTGAATGGCTATAACCTGCCAGGAGCCCACATTGTCCGTGCTGTTACGAACAGGTGTTTGGTACAATGTGTGCGTGGAAGCGTTCGCGATACCGGA
>DAITPY010000008.1:0-50324 GCA_036833315.1 Candidatus Dormiibacterota bacterium | reverse complement strand
GTGCCGCCTGCCGACAGTCCCTCGACGATGAAGATCTCGCAGTGCGCCGGGTCGCGCTCGCTGCAGTCCACCAACTTTCCGGGCAGCGTGGCCGACTCGAGCAGGGACTTCCGCTGGACGAGGTCGCGCGCCTTGGCAGCCGCCTGACGCGCGCGTGCCGCGGTGAGCGACTGATCGATGATCTTGCGCCCGTCGCCGGGGTTCTCCTCGAGGTACTGCATGAGCGCGTCGCTCAGGACCGTCGAAACCTGACCGGCCACCTCGCTGTTGCCGAGCTTGGTCTTGGTCTGGCCTTCGAACTGCGGCTCGCGGAGCTTGACGCTGATCACCGCCGTCAGCCCGTCCCGAACGTCGTCGCCGGTCAGGTTGGGATCCTGCTCCTTGAGGATCGCCGCCTTGCGCGCGTACTTGTTCAGGGTCGCGGTCAGCGCGGTGCGGAACCCGGTGACGTGCGCCCCACCCTCCTCGGTGTGCACGTTGTTGGCAAAGGCCAGGACGTGCTCGGTGAACACGGTGTTCTGGTACTGGAGCGCTATCTCCACAACGTTGCCGTCGATCTCGCGCTCGATGTACATCGGCTTGACGTTGATGACATTGCGATTGGCGTTGAGGTACCGGACGAACGACTGGATCCCGCCCTCGAAATGGAAGGTGTACGCCATGGCGTCGCGCTCGTCGGCGAGCTGGATGGTGATGCCTTTGTTGAGGAACGCATAGCTGCGCAGCGAGTCGCGCACGGTATCCCACGAAAAGTCGATCTCCGGGAAGATCTCGGGATCGGGCCAGAACCGGACATAGGTGCCGCGACGCTCGGTCGTCCCGATGACCGCGACCGCGCCGTCGGGAACGCCACGCGTGTACTCCTGGTGGTGGACCTCGCCGTCGCGGTAGACCTCGACCTCGAGGCGCTCACTCAGCGCGTTGACAACCGAGAGTCCGACTCCGTGCAGGCCGCCGGAAACCTTGTAGCCGCCGCCGCCGAACTTTCCACCGGCGTGCAGCGTGGTGAGCACGACCTCGAGCGCGGATCGTTTGGCGGTGGGATGCATCCCCACCGGGATGCCGCGGCCGTTGTCCAGCACCGACACCGATTTGTCCGCGTGCAGCACGACCTTGACGGTGTCGCACCAACCCGCAAGCGCCTCGTCGATGCTGTTGTCGACCAGCTCGACAACGAGGTGATGCAGGCCTCGGAGATCAGTCGACCCGATGTACATCCCGGGCCGGCGGCGGACAGGTTCGAGACCCTCGAGAATCTGGATCTGGTCGGCCGAATACGTATCCCTGGCAGCCCGACCGAAGCCGGTGGGATGCGGACCCGAGCCGCCGTCAGCGGGGCTCGGAGTGGGCTCGACCGCCACCTCGTCGGGGCGTTCGGGGCGTGCAGTGTCGGTTATCGGTGGTGCTCCGGTGGTGACGTGAGTGTTGGAGATGGGGCGATTGGTGAAACCGCTCGATTGTCCAGCGGTGACCGCTCAAATCGGCCGTTCCAGATGCCTCTATTCTACCAGCCCGATGGCCGGTTTCGCTCTTTTGGCGGGGTGCGCTGCACTAGCATCAGCGATGTGAAGGACACTGTCCGCGCCAGGCCGATGGCATCTCGTCCAACAGGTCACGAACGTGGCTGAAGGTACTCTCGAAGAATACCGCCGAAAGCGCGATTTCAAACAGACGCCCGAGCCCAGCGGGGACCCCGTCGGGCGCTCGGACGAGGAGCGTTCGGCCTGGGATCTCCTCCCCCACGGCCAACGGTTCTGCGTGCAGAAACATCGAGCCACGCGCATGCACTTCGATTTCCGGCTCGAACACGATGGTGTGCTGCTCTCGTGGGCGATTCCGAGAGGCCCGACACTGGATCCAGCCAGGAAGCGGCTCGCCGTCCAGACCGAGGACCATCCCATCGACTACGGCGAATTCGAGGGCGTCATCCCCTCCGGATACGGCGCCGGGACGGTGATGCTCTGGGATATCGGCACCTTCGAGTGGATCAAGGAGACCGCGGCGGACTACGAGCGTTCCCTGAAGGCCGGCGACCTCAAGTTCCGGTTGTACGGCTCCAAGCTCACGGGTGAGTTCGCGCTCATCCACATCGGAGACCGCGGCCGCCAGTACGGGGGGAGCAGCGACGGCACCAAGAACTGGCTGATGCTCAAGAAGCGCGACGCCTCGGTGGTGGAGGGATTCGAGGCGATCGACCTCGATGTTTCCGTCAAGACCGGCAGAAGCCTGGCAGAGATCGCGGCCGAGGCCGGTGGTGATCCTCGTGAGATGCGGCGCGCCCGCGCTCGCGGAGAACCTCCGCCACCCCGTCCGGCGGCGGGGAGCGACGAGCCCGCGCCGGCGCCGGCTCCGATGCTGGCCACGCCGGTCGACAAGCCCTTCTCCCAGGAGGGATGGATCTTCGAGTTGAAATACGACGGCATCCGCGCCATGGTCAGCGTCGCGGGGGACGCCGTTCGCATCACCGGCAGGCGGGGTGGCGACGAGACGCCGCGCTATCCGGAGGCGCAGGCGATTCGCACGGGCATCCGCGCGCGACAGGCCGTCGTCGACGGTGAGCTGGTCGTGCTCGACGTCGACGGCCGTCCGTCCTTCGAGCGTCTGCAGCAGCGCATCAACGTGCACCGTGACGTCGACGTTCGTCGCGTCGCCGCCGAGCACCCGGTGACCTTCGTGGCGTTCGACCTCCTGCAACTCGAGGGCCGTGACCTGCTCGCCACCGAGCTGCGCATTCGCAAGAAGACACTCCGCGAAACCATTGTCGACTCGCCGCACGTCCTCTTTGCCGAGCACGTGGAACGCGACGGCGTCGCGCTGTTCGAGGAGGCGCGCAAGTCAGGCATCGAGGGCATCGTGGGCAAGCGCGCCGACTCGCCGTACCGCCCTGGACTGCGCACCCCGGACTGGGTGAAGATCAAATCCTGGCGCAGCCAGTCGTGCGTGATCGTCGGCTACACGGCGGGTCGCGGGCGGCGCGCCAATCAGCTCGGCGCCCTCATCCTCGCCCTCTTCGACGACGGCCGCCTGGTCCACTGCGGCCAGGTCGGGACCGGTTTCGACGACAAAACCCTGCGCGACCTCAAGGAACGGCTCCGTCCGCTCGTCGTCGACACGAGCCCAATCGACCCCGTCCCGAAAACATCGGAACCCGCGACCTGGGTGAAGCCGGAGCTCGTGTGCGAGGTCCGCTTCTCCGAGTGGACCAGCGAAGGCATGCTTCGCCACCCCGCATTCAGAACCCTGCGACTCGACCAACGCATCGAAGACACGTTCCGCGAATCGCCGGCGACGGCATCGGCCGTAGTTGGCGCATCGCGCAGTCGGCGATCGCGCCCTCACAAGCGGGATATGGTCCAAGAAGGAGCGACTTCAGCAAAGAAGAGTCCGGGTGGCTCCTTGGGGGGCAGCGCCGCCGGAGTGCTTGGCGACGAGGATGCGTCGCCCTCCAGCAAAGACGACAAACCTAAGGAGACCAAGCGCGAAGGCGGGGAGGGGCCCCCAAGGAGACAGGACCCGGGCATCATCAATGCGCTGGAAATCCTCCGCACGCTGCACGGCAACGCGCACTGGGAGATCGCAGGCCGCCGCCTACCACTCACCAATTTGGACAAGGTGCTGTGGCCGGCAGATGGACTTACTAAGCGCGACATGATCGAGTACTACGTGCGCATGGCCGGTCACATGCTGCCGTACCTTCGCGACCGCCCGCTCTCGATGCAGGTGTTCCCCGATGGTATCGATGGCAAATCGTTCTGGCGCAAGGACAAACCGGCGCACGCACCGGCCTGGATCGACTCGTGGACGTACCACGGCGAGAAGACCAAGACGTACATCGTCGTCAACGAGATCGCGACCCTCGCGTGGGTGGCCAACGCGGGCGTGATCGATCTGCACCCGTGGCATTCGCGAATCGACGAGCCCAACCAGCCGGATTGGGCCGTCTTCGACCTCGATCCCTTCGAGCCGGCGACGTTTGGTGACGTCATCGACATCGCCAAGCTCGTCAAAGCAGCGCTCGACCACTACGCGATGCACGGCGTCGTCAAGACGAGTGGACAGACCGGCCTGCAGATCTACGTCCCGGTCCGGCGTGGACCGGACTACACGGCGGTGCGCAACTGGGTCGAGGAGGTCGGCCGCGCGATCGACCAGGCTGCTCCCGGACGGGTGAGCTGGGAGTGGGCGGTCGCCAAACGAACCGGGCGCATCCGCATCGACTACACGCAGAACATCATCAACAAGACGCTCGCAGCGCCCTATTCGCTGCGCCCGGCGCCAGGAGCTCCGGTGTCCACGCCCATCGCATGGGAGGAGCTCGACGATCCGGAGCTGCGTCCCGATCGCTGGACGATCGCCTCGATCGCCGCGCGGGTCGCGGAAAAAGGCGACCTCTTCGCGCCGGTGCTGCACGCCGACCAGGACCTGCCGGGACACGCGTGAGGTGCGCATGATCCGCCCGCAGCGGGTACGCTCCAGCGCTATGCACCGGTGGCTCGTTGCGCTCGCAGCTGTCGTGGGGGGGAGCGCTCTGTCGGCCTGCGGTTCCGATTCGTCGAATACGACGCCGACCGCGACCCCGTCGGCGACCTCCGTGGCCACGGCGACGCCGACTGTCGCGCCGATACCCACACCGACGCCAACCGCGACCCCTGCGCTGCCGTGCAAGCCCGGGCAGTTCGATATCACCATCAACAATCAGCAGGGTGCCGCCGGCACCATCTACGCGACCTTCGAGATTCGCAATACCTCGACGAGTGACTGCACTGAGAACGGCTACGCGCATCTGCAGATGCTGTCGTCGAGCGGAGCGAAGCTGCCGGACACCTGGACCAATGACAACTCCCTGGCTTCTCCTGGACCGGTCGACCTCGCCCCGGGCACGGAGCCGCTCGGCGCGGTCGGCGCGACGGGACATGGCTACTTCCTCGTCTGGTGGACCGACGTTTGTCCCGCGCCGTCGGCCGTATCGCCGAAGTACTGGCAGGTCACCCTTCCAACCTCCGGGTTCCAGACCGACGTGACTGCGACGGCGCTGAGCGGTGTGTGCGCCGGCGCCTTCAAGGTCGGCCCGATCAAGTCCGCCCCCTACACGTGACCGGCGGGCAACGCTAAACGCCCATTTCCCAATAGAATTCGGCAATGGCAGTGCTGCTGCTCAACGCCTCGATGCAGCCGCTCAACGTGATCAGTCACCGGCGGTTGGTGGTACTCCTGACCAAGGAGCGGGTGGCGTTCGTTGACGAGGCTGCCGAGCGGTCAGCAGCCGAGGCACTCGCCGGGCGTCGCCTGCCTGACGGCGTGGTCATCGTCCGCCTGCTCCGCACCATCCATGTGCCGCGGCGGCTGCTCCGTCCCAATCGTCGCAACCTGCTCCTGCGCGACGACCACACGTGCCAGTACTGCGGCCGTCTCGGCAGCGCCGCCGAGCTCACCGTGGACCATGTCATCCCGGTGTCGCGTGGTGGCGCACCCGACCGCTGGGACAACGTGGTGATCGCCTGCCGGAAGTGCAACTGGCGCAAGGCGAACCACCGTCCGGAGGAGGTGGGACTCCAACTGCGGCGCAAGCCGGTGCCACTGACCCAGGAGTACGCGCACATCATCTTCCTGCGCTACCCGGAGCTGAAGATCGCGTACGACCGGCTGCTCGCCGCCGCCTGACCTGGATCGTCCAAGGCGATCCCGCGCCTCTATACTCGATCCGCCATGCCTCGATCGATGTGGCGCGGGGCCATCAGCTTCGGCATGGTGGCAATTCCCGTGCGGCTGTACCTGGCGACCGAATCGAAGAGCGTCTCGTTCCGGTTGCTGTGTCCGAACGACCAGACGCCGGTGCGCAACAAGCGCTGGTGTCCGGAGGAGGATCGCGAGATCGGCTGGAGCGACGCGCTTCGCGGTTACGAGGTCGGCAAGGACGAGTACGTCGTCGTCAGCGACTCCGACCTCGACCATCTCCCCCTGACCACCACGCACACGATCGAGATCGTGGAGTTCTGCCCGGACTCGGAGATCGAAGCCGGCGTCTACCTCAAGAGCGCGTACTACCTGGAGCCTGAGGCGGTCGGCGCGAAGCCCTACGCCCTCCTGCGCCAGGCCCTCGAGAAGACCGGCATGGTCGCCATCGGCAAGATCGCGCTCCGCGACCGCGAACACCTCTGCCGGCTTGCGCTCCATGAGACGGGCCTGCTGCTCAACACCCTCCACTGGCCAGACGAGATCCGCTCCGCGGGGGAGCTGAGCATCCCTGCCGAGGACGCCGACCTCAAGAAGGGCGAGCTCGACATGGCGGTGATGCTCATCGAAAACCTCAGCGCGCACTTCGACCCCGCCCGCTATCACGACGCCTATCGCGAAGCCCTGATCCAGGTCGTCGAAGCGAAATTGAACAACCAACCTCTGGAACGGCCGGAGGCTCCGGAGCAGGGCAAGGTCACCGACCTCATGGCCGCGCTCAAAGCCTCGGTCGAAGCGGCGAAGTCGCGCCGCTCCGAGAGCGCCGACGCCGAGGAAGCCGCCTCCGACGAGGCCGAATCGGTGGAACCGGCCCGCCGCCGCCGGGCCTCCTGAGGCTTCGCGGAACAGGGGTGTCGACCAGGGCGGGAGCGTCTCGCGCCGCCGCGACGGCGCTCGCCGAGCCGCTGCTCTTCCGGACGCCGACGCCGCCGTTGCTGCCGGGACACATACCGCTGGAGGCGTCGGTGCCCTGCGCCGAGCCGTTCGACGACCTCGACTGGCTGTTCAGCATCGACTGGGACGGAGCCCGCTCGCTGCTCTACCTCGATCCTGGTGGCCCGGTCCGCCTCCAGGGAGAGACCCTCCGCGATCTTGCTCGCCGCTTCCCGGACGTCTCCGAAACGCTGGCGATACCGCCACGCCGCGCGGCTGTGCTCGACGGCGTCATCGCGGTCCTCGACGCCCAGGGACGCCCGGATCTCGCCGCTCTCGGACGGCGTCTCGCCGCCGGTCCGGCGCTCGCCGCGGATCTCCCCGCGGTGTACCTTGCCTTCGACGTCCTCCACCTGGATGGCCGTCCAACCACCGGATGGACCCTGGACAGGCGCCTCGATGCGCTGCGCGAGTTCGCCGGCAAAGGGGACGTGCTCCAGGTACCCGATCACGTCCGCGGTCGAGGTTGCGCACTGGCTGCTGCGGCCACCGCTCGCGACCTGCCGGCGCTGATCGCGCGGCGGGGATCGGCCCCCTACCGACCCGGGGTCGCATCGCCGGACCGGCTGCGCATCCAGCTCACGGATCAGACCACTTGCGTGATCGCCGGGATCGAGCAGGGACGCCGCGGGACGGCGCGGCTGATCCTCGGGGAGCACGTCGCCGGGCGTCTCGTCTTCGCGGGACAGGTCGAGGGTCCGCAGGAACTGATGGTCAGCCGCTGGCTGGGGCAGCGCGCATTCGCCCTCCGGGTTGGCGCGGCGATGCTCGAGGGTGTGCAGCCGGTCGATGCGACCTGGCTGAGACCGGCGCTCACCGCCACGGTCCGGCATCAGGGACGTGCCGCGCGCGGCACGCTGCTGCATCCGGCGCTGGCCGCGGTGCGCGACGACGTGGATCCGCGCTGGTGCCTGCGCCGGCCTGCCGTCCCGCCACCCGCGGCGGGGCGCCACGCCGGATTCGCCCCGACCCTGCTCGTGCCCCTCCCTCTGGGTGATTCCACGCTCCTGCCTCGGCCGCGCGCATGACCGGTGCGGTGCTCATGTGCCGGCCGGACCATTACGGGATCGAGTACGAGATCAATCCCTGGATGCACGTGGCGGTGCAGGTCGACCACGCGCTCGCGCAGGCGCAATGGGACGCGCTGCATCGCACCTATCTCGATCTCGGGCTTGCGATCGAACTCGCCGAGCCCGTCGCCGGTTTGCCGGACATGGTCTTCACGGCCAACGCGGCGGTGCTCTGGGACGGCAGAGCCGTGCTCAGCAATTTCCACCACGCGGAGCGCGCCGGCGAGGAGCCCCACTGGCGGCGGGAGCTGGAGCGCCTGGGGTTCGAGGTCCATGAGCTGCCCCGATCCCTGTCGTTCGAGGGCGCCGGCGATGCGCTCTTCGTCGGCGATCGCCTGTTCTGCGGCTCCGGATTCCGGACCGATCGCGAATCGCACCGCCCGGTGGCACGCATTCTCGAGGTCGAGGTGGTGTCCCTGGAACTCGTCGATTCGCGCTTCTACCACCTGGACACCTGCTTCTGTCCGCTCGACGCCACCACCGTGCTCGCCGCTCCCGACGCCTTTTCGGAGGAGTCGGCTCGGCTGATCCGCCAGCTCGTCCCGAACCTGATCGAGGTGTCGGTGGAGGTGGCGGCAGGCTTCGCGTGCAACGCGATGCCGGTCGACGGCCAGGTGGTCTCCTCGCTCACCATCGCGCAGCTGGCCGCCCCCCTGCGCTCCGCCGGCTTCACGATCCTGCCCCTGCCCATGGGCGAGTTTCTCAAGGCGGGCGGCGGCGTGCGCTGCCTGTCGCTCCCGCTCGGGGTCGGGCAGGGCCAGCGCACGGCTGCTCCGTCCTGACGCCAGAGGAAGCTCCAAAGAAGCTCTGAGCGTTTTCCCAGAATTCCGCGCGAAGATGGGTCGGTGCCCAACCTCAACACCGCGGAACCCAACCGGATCCTGGTCGTCGATGACGAGCGCGCGATCACGGACCTCGTGGCGATGGCGCTGAAGTACGAGGGATTCTCGGTGCAGACTGCCGCCACCGCGAAGCTCGCCCGCCACGCGGTCATGGACTTCCGTCCCGACCTGATGATCCTCGACGTCGGCCTGCCCGACGACGACGGCTTCACGGTCGTGCAGCGCCTGATCAGCGACGGCGTCAAGGTGCCGGTGATCTTTCTCACCGCCCGCGATGCCACCGAGGAGAAGGTCCACGGGCTGACCATCGGCGGCGACGACTACGTCACCAAGCCCTTCAGCATCGAGGAGCTGGTCGCTCGTATACGTGTGGTGCTGCGGCGCCACAATCCGGACGGCGGCGCCGCCAGCGGCAAGCTGGTGCTCCACGACCTGGAGCTCGACGACGAGACCCACGAGGTCTTCCGCGCCGGCACCCCCGTCGACCTGACCAGAACAGAGTTCCGTCTGTTGCGCTACCTGATGATGAACAGTGGTCGTGTGCTCTCGCGCACGCAGATCCTCGACCACGTCTGGGACTACGACTTCGGCGGCGATGCGAGCGTGCTCGAGACGTACATCAGCTACCTGCGGCGCAAGGTCGATCAGGTCGAGCCATCGCTGATCCACACCGTCCGCGGTGTCGGCTACGTGATGCGCGTGCCGCGCACCAGCACGGCGCAGGCGTGACCGGCGCGCCGATCAGGTGCCTCGGAGCGTAGATGTCGCTCCGGCTCCGTCTGCTGCTCACCCTCGCCCCGCTGTTCATCATCGGCCTCGCCGCCGCAGATGTCGGCACCTATGCGGCCGTGCAAACCTCGTTGCTGCGGAACGTCGACCTGCAGCTCGTTGATATTCAACAGGGCGTCGTCAATGTGCTCGAACACTCGGGAGACCAGGGTCCCGGGGGGCCGGGCGGTGGCTTCGGTCAGGAGTTCGCGTTCCCGGCGGGGACCTACGGCGAGATCGTCTATTCCAACGGGGCAGTCGCGGTGGGAGGCTATCTGTACGGCGGGACGGTCACCACCTCGTCGTCGCATCCGCTGTTCCCCACCGGGATCGCAAAGGATTCCGGGCAGGCGCTGACGGTGCCGGGGACCGGGACGTGGGAGTCGTACCGCGTGTACGTCACGCCGCTCCAGAACTCGCCGGTCCAAGGCGCGCAGTCGGTGGTGGCCGTCCCGCTCGACGGTGTCGACGGCATCGACCACACCCTGAGCACCTTGCTGCTGTTTGAGATCGCGATCAGCAGCGGCATCACGATCCTCGTGCTGGTAGCGACATGGCTGCTGGTCCGCCGGGGCATGCGGCCCCTCGAGCGCATGGGCGCCACCGCACGGACGATTGCCGCGAGTGGCCTCGGCAGCCGCGTGGAACCGTCGAACGAGCGCACCGAGGTGGGCAGGCTCGGGCTCGCACTCAACGCGATGCTCGGCCAGATCGAACGCGCCTTCGCGGAGCGTGAGGTGGTCGAACAGCGGCTCCGTCATTTCGTCTCCGATGCATCGCACGAGCTGCGCACACCGCTCACGTCGATGCGCGGGTATGCGGAGTTGCTGCAGCGCACTCCCGACATGTCGCGCGAGGACGTGCTGCTGGCGGTGCGGCGCATCGAGGACGAGACCCGGCGCATGGGACTGCTCGTCGACGACCTGCTCCTGCTCGCACGGCTGGACCAGCGCCGGCCGCTCGACAAAGGGCCCGTCGACCTCACCTCGATGATCAACGACGCGGTGAGCGACGCTCGCGCCGCAGATCCGGATCGAACCGTGCTCGCCAGGATCACCGCGCCGATGGTGGTCACCGGTGATGACCTGCGCCTGCGTCAGGCACTCGCCAATCTCGTCCGTAACGCGCTTGTGCACACGCCTGCGGGGAGTCCGGTCGAGGTCAGCCTGCAGGCGCTCGACGGACACGCGGAGATCGACGTCATCGATCATGGGCCCGGCGTCCCAGGGGCACAGCGCGAACGCATCTTCGAGCGCTTTCATCGCGCCGATCCGCTGCGCAGCCGCGACCAGGGAGGCAGCGGGCTCGGCTTGAGCATCGCGTCGGCGGTGGTGACGGCCCATGGCGGCCGGATCAGCGTCGACGACACTCCAGGCGGCGGCGCGACCTTCCGGATCGAGCTCCCGGCGAGCGTGACCTGATGTCCGATCAACTGCTCTGGTACACGACTCGCGGCGCGGGCGCCGTCAGCCTCATCCTGCTCAGCGCGGTCGTCGTGCTCGGATTGCTCGCCCGGCTCCGCGTCGAAAGCCGCGGCTGGCCGCGGTTCCTCAGCGCGGCCGTGCACCGGGACCTCGCGCTGATGACGCTCGTCTTCCTGCTGCTGCACATCGTCACCGCGGTGGTCGATCCCTTCACGCACCTCGGCATCGTGGCCGCGGTGGTGCCGTTCGGCTCGTACTACCGCACGCTCTGGCTCGGTCTCGGGACAATCGCTTTCGAGCTGCTGCTCGCGATCGTGGCGACCAGCCTGCTCCGTCACCACATCGGTGCGCGCACCTGGCGCGCGATCCACTGGCTCGCCTACGCATGCTGGCCGGTTGCGGTGCTGCACGGCATCGGCACCGGCACCGACAGCACCGCGGTGTGGATGCTCGCCATCGACATCGCGTGCGTCGCCGCGGTGTTGTGCGCGCTCGCCTGGCGTGCGTTCGCGGCGCCGCCCGACCCGCTTGCAGGTGAGCGCCGCGAGGCCGCCGAGCGCGCCTCGTTCGGTGCCGGACGGTGAGCCTCGCCGTGCTCGCGGGGCCGCCGGCCGCTGACGGGATGGAGGGGTACGCGGCGCACCTGCAGCGCCTCGGACCGGTACCGGTCGGGACGCGGGCGCTCATCGACGTCATCGAGCGGTGCGAGCTGCGCGGCAAGGGCGGAGCCGGGTTCCCGGTTGCGACCAAGTGGCGCGCGGTCGCGTCGCAGCGGTCCGCTACTCCTGTCGTGCTCGCCAACGGCGGCGAGGGCGAGCCGCTGAGCCGGAAGGACCGCGTGCTCATGGAACAGCGTCCCCACCTCGTCATCGACGGTGCCCTGCTTGCGGCCGGTGCGGTCGGCGCCCGTGAGATCGTGCTCTACGTCGGCGCCGAGCACACCGGTGCCATTCGCGCGATGCAGCATGCGGCCGCCGAGCGCCCCCGGAAGGAGCGCGACCTGCTCCGCGTGGTGAGCGCGCCGGTGCGCTACGTCTCCGGCGAGGAGACCGCGGCGGTCCACTTCGTGAACACAGGCGTCGCGCTGCCGACGTCGATCCCGCCCCGACCGTTCGAGCGCGGCATCGACGGTCGCCCGACGCTGGTCCAGAACGTCGAGACGCTGGCCCACGCCGGACTGATCGCGCGTTTCGGCGATGGCTGGTACCGCTCGCTCGGAGTCGGCGGCGCATGCGGGACGACGCTGGTCACAGTCGGCGGTGCGGTGCCGCAGACCATGCTGGTCGAGGTTCCTCAGGGAACGACGGTCGCCGATGCGGTGAACGCCGCCGGCGGGCTCACTGCGGCGAGCGATGCCGTGCTGCTCGGCGGATATTTCGGTGGTTGGGTCGAGTCGTCGCAGGCCTGGGGTCTGCTCATCGACGCCGATCGCCTGCGCGCGCAGGGGTACTCGCTCGGCTGCGGGGTCGTCGCGGTGCTCCCAGCGGAGCGATGCGGCGTCGTCGAGACTGCCAAGATCCTCGCGTATCTCGCGCACGAAAGCGCGCGCCAGTGCGGTCCATGCACCTTTGGCCTGCGCGCGATCGCCGCAGCCACTGGACGCATCGCAGCACTGACCTCGAGTGACGGCGACCTCGAACACATCCAGCGCTGGGCGGGACTCCTCACCGGCCGCGGGGCGTGCAGGCATCCGGATGGAGCCGCCGGTCTGCTGGGGTCTGCGCTGCGCGTCTTCGCGGACGAGTTTCGACGTCACGATCACGAGCGCCGCTGCACCGCGGCAGGTGCGATGGCGGTCGCGTCATGAGCGGGCGTCTCACCATCGCGGTCGACCGAATCAAGTGCGACGGCCACGGTGTGTGCGCGGACCTGCTGCCCGAGATGATCGAGCTCGACGACTGGGGTTACCCGATCGTTCGATCCGGCGCGATCCCCGCTGCAGCACTGCCCCACGCGCGCCGGGCCGTCTCGGACTGCCCCACGCTCGCGCTTCGCCTGCAGGCTCTCGCGGCCCGTCGCTGACCGGCGCCGGCCCGTCAGCCGCGCTTGAGGAACAGATCGAACTCCATCGTCGCGGTGCCGTCGACCGTGACAAAGCCGGCCACGTTGGGTGTCTGCATATTGAAGTCACCCCAGGGAAACGTGATCGAGCCGACCACTTCGATCTGTGAGCCGGAGATCCGCGCCTGCACGGGAATCGTCTCGGTTTTGGTAGTCCCGTGGATGGTCAGCGCGCCGGTCAGCGAGACATGGATCTCGGCGCCCGACGCTGCACTCGCCGGGAGCGGGACCGGGGACGACAGCACGAAGGTGGCGTTCGGGTATCGCGAGCTCTCGAGGCCCATGGTCTGGAGCCGGTTGTCGCGCATCTGCTGGTCACTGGTCAGTGACTGCACGTTGACCGTGAAGGTCGCCGCGGTCACTGACAGCGCGGCCGCCGGCCCGGTGATGGTCACGCTGCCGGTGATCTGCGAGGTCCGGCCGACCGCATCGCTCGGCGCCTGGACGAAGGCGAGCTGTTCGCGCACGCGATAGCCGGCAACGGAGTTGGACGCGACTGTCCACGTGCCGGGGATCTCGGTCACGGTCAACGCGGGAGTCGCCGCGGCGGCAGACGGCGATGTCAACGCCAGCGGCGCGGGAGCCGAATGACTGAAGAGGACGAAATACACGAGCAGCAGGCCGGCCACACCGACCGCGACGACGCCGGCGAGGGTGGTGAGGATCCAGCCCCTGCTGCTGCGGGGGTGAGGAAACAAGCGCCGCGAATCCGGCATGTCAGCTCCTTGTTTCTTTCGAGTCTATGGACCGCCGGCTGAGAAATACGCGGGAGAATCCTGGGACTCCGCTCGGAAGCCCTGACTCTCAGCAGCCTCCCAGCATCCTCGCGGCGAGGGCCAAGACGCGTGTCTCAGGCTGATCGACATGAACGATCACATGCCGGCCGCGAGGACACCCATGGTGGATATCGCGATTCCGGTATACAACGAAGAACGCGACCTCGAGGCGAGCGTGCGTGCGCTGCACGTCCACCTCACCTCGAGCATTCGATTCCCATCGCGCATCACCATCGTCGACAACGGCAGCGACGACTCGACGCGACTGATCGGCGCACGCCTCGCGCGCGATCTCGACAACGTGCGCTGCATCCATGTCGCGGAGAAGGGTCGCGGTCGTGCGCTGCGCACCGCGTGGCTGGCAAGTGACGCCGCCATCGTCGCCTACATGGATGTCGATCTTTCGACCGACCTCGCGGCGCTGCCTGCGCTGCTCGAGCCGGTCGTCAGCGGACAGGCGGACATCGCCATAGGCAGCCGCCTCGCCCGCGGTGCGCACGTCACCCGAAGCCTGCAGCGTGAGTGCATCTCGCGCGGCTACAACCTCCTCCTGCGAGCGGCGCTCCACGCGCGATTTCGAGACGCGCAGTGCGGTTACAAAGCGATGCGCAGCGACATCGCGCGGACGCTCTTGCCAATGGTCCGCGACGAGGGTTGGTTCTTCGACACGGAGTTGCTGGTGCTCGGCCAGCGTGCGGGCCTGCGCATCCGCGAGGTACCGGTACGCTGGATCGAAGATCGCGACTCACGGGTCGACATCCCCAGCACGGTGATGACCGACCTCCGCGGCGTGCTGCGCATGCGGCGCGAAGTGTCGTCAGGATTCCGCGCCCCGCGACGGGCGGCGGCCGCGCACGCCCAGGGCCCACGCTGATGGCCGCTCCCAAGCGCCGCATCACGCCGGCCGAGCGCGACAGCGCGCTCCGGCTGCGCGGCAGGCTCACCGCCACGGCGGGCGTGTTCGGCACGGTTGCGGTCGCGGTGCTCGCGGTGGCGGCTGCGCACACCCAAGCCGGGACTCCCACGACGTCGACCTCCTCGACGACAACATCGTCGTCGGGCACCGCGACTCCGTCGCCGACATCGAGCAGCTCGTCATCGCTGTCCACCGGGTCGGCGAGCACCGGGAGCTCGTCGTCAGCCAGTACCGTGACTGGCGGATCATGACCCTGACCGCGCATCGAGGCACCGCCTTCGGGACGTCCATGCACGTGGTCGTCACCGATCCGGCGCGCCTGGACGCAGCGATCGCCTCGGTCGAGGAAGTGGTCGAATCGATAGACCGCACCTGCAGCCGGTTCCGCCAAGACAGCGAGCTCAGCCGCCTGCTCGCGGGCACCGGTCCCCGCGAGGCGATCGTCTCGCCGGTGCTCGCGCAGGCGCTCGCCACCGCGCTCCGCGCCGCCGAGCTCACCGACGGTGCGGTCGACCCGACCGTCGGCGCGGCGGTGCGAAGCGCCGGGTACACCGTCGACTTCGGCTCGCTCGCGCCGGACGGCGCGCCGATCCCGCTGATCGTGCACCCGGTGCCGGGATGGCGCCAGATCCGGTTCTACCCGGCCTCGCGACGCGTCGAGATCCCCGACGGCGTCGAGGTCGACCTCGGCGCCACGGCGAAAGCACTGGCCGCCGACCTCGCCGCCGGCGCCGCAGAGAAGGTCATCGGCGGCAGCGGCGTTCTGGTCAGTCTCGGCGGCGACGTGGCGGTCGCGGGCGCGCCGCCGGAGGAGGGGTGGCACGTGCAGATCGCCGAGGACAGCCGCGCTGAGATCACGCCCCACGGCGAGACCATCGCCATCCGCTCAGGCGGCGTCGCCACCTCGAGCACGACGGTACGGCGCTGGCGCCGCGGCGGGGTGGAGCTGCATCACATCATCGATCCCGCCACCGGCCTCCCCGCCGCGGGCCCATGGCGGACCGTGAGCGTGGTCGCCGGAAGCTGCGTGGACGCCAATATCGCTGCCACGGGCGCGATCGTCAGGGGCGCGGCGGCCCCGGCGTGGCTCGAGTCGGCAGGGATGCCCGCGCGGCTCGTCGATGGCGACGGCGTGGTCGTTCGGGTCGCGGGCTGGCCCGCTCCGACGCCTCAGACGTCCTGAACGATCAGCGCCTGGACCTCGTGCTGATACCGACGGGTGTCGTCATACACACCGTGCGTCGCCACGCTCGCATCGCCCTGGTAATAGCCGGCGAGCGAGGCCGCGACATCCGCCTCGTGCTTGGTCATGAGATGGCGGAGGAGCATCGCCCCGGCCGTCACGTTGTCCTGCGCGCGCCAGATGTCGAGCTGGGTGCCAGCGATGTGCCGCGAGACCCACTCACCGGTGAACGGCTCGATCTGCATGATGCCCACCGCGCCGGTCGGCGAGACCCGCTCCTGGTACCACTGCGACTCCGCCCAGGCCACCGAGCGCAGCAGCCGGGCGTCGACACCGACATCGCTCGCGACGTAGCTGACCAGCGCGTTCATGCGCGACAAGCGGCCGGGCACGACCAGCTCGTCGCCCTCGGCGATGGGCGCATTGACGCCGATCCCGTTGGTTCTCGCCAGCGCGGTCGGGTCGACGCCGAAGCGCCGGGCTATCTCGAAGACGCCCTCGCCGCGGCCCACACGATGCGTCTCCGAGTCCGCGGCGCCGCGCGTGTACGCCGGTAGCGTCATCGACGCATCCGGGATCTGGAGCATCTGACCGACCCTGATGAGTTCGGGCGCGGCCATCCGGTTGGCGTCGAGCAGGGCGGCGACGGTGGTGCCGTGACGCACCGCGATATCGGACGCGGTGTCGCCCGGCCGAACGATGTAGGAGCTCGCGAAGACCGCGGCGGGAATGGTCGCGACAGCCGTGGCGCCGAGCGCAGCGGCGGCAAGACGGGACTTGGTCGGCATCGAGTTCCTCGTGTGGTGAGACGTTGGGAGAGAAGGGGAACCGGGCGCCCGCTGGCGACCGACGCAGCGTAGGCACACACGATCGCTGCCGTCAAGGCTTGGCCGGTCGCCGTAACGGTTTCGTCACAGCGGAGTCCCGAGCGTGTCAACTGGTACCGGCCGCGCTCGAGTGCTACGCTGCCTCTCGAAAGCCATGCGACCCCCGAGCCTCCCGCGGACCTCGTTCCCGACCACGCTGCTGGCCGCCACCTGCGGCGTCGGACTGGGCCTGGTCACGTTCGTGCTCACGGCCTGGCTGCACAGCATCGGCGCCAACGGCGCCGCCGGGCTCCTCGCCGAGACGGCCCTGCTGGTCGCGCTGGCGTGCGTCGCGGGATTCACGCTCTTCGGCGGCAACGCCCGGCTTCGCGGCGCGCGAGTCCCGATCAACCGAGCACTTCCCCCGTCGTGGTGGCCTCGTGAGCCGGACTCGGTGTCGCTGCTCGCGGCGTGCGTGGGCGCTCCGCTGGTCATCGGCGCGGGCGCCGCGGTCCTGCTGTTCCGCTGAGCTCTTGCGCTGAGCCCTCGGGCTAGGTCGTCAAGCGCGCGATCGCCCAGCCGGCAGCCTCGCGAACCACCGGATCAGCGTCCTCGTCCGCGGTCCGCAGCAGCGCGGGGAGCGCCGCCGGGTTGCCGGCATTGCCGAGCGCGATTGCGCAGTTGCGCGCCAGACCGGCGCGACCCGTTCGCCAGACGGCAGTCCGGCGGAAGCGCGCAGCAAAGGCCTCGTCGTTCAACTCGAGACACTCGATGAGATCGGGGTGGGACACCGGGCCTCGCTCGGTGCTCGCCGTGGTGTCATCAAGCGGTAGCGGCGCCAGGCGGTGGTTGATCGGGCAGGCCTCCTGGCAGAGGTCGCAGCCGAATGCCCACGTCCCCATGAGAGGCCGCAAGTCGAGTGGGATCGCCCCGCGGTGCTCGATGGTGAGGTAGGAGATGCAGCGCCTCGCGTCGATGACGCCCGGAGCCGTGATCGCCCCGGTCGGACACGCGGGCATGCATGCCCGGCACTGCCCGCAGCCTCGCCGCGACGGCGCATCAGCGGGGAACGCCACCGAGAGCGCGATGCCCGCGAGCATCACGTAGGAGCCCGCTTCCATCGTGATCACCGAAGCGTGCTTGCCGGCGAACCCGATGCCCGCTCGCTCTGCGATCGCGCGATCGAGAGCCCATCCATGGTCGACGAACCGCTTGGCGGTGACGCCTTCGACGCGCCCGCGGAGCCATTCGACCAGCGAGTCGCAACCCCGCGCGAGAACGTCGTGATAGTCGGCGGCGCCACCGCCTTCGTCCATGCACGCGTAGGCGGCGAAGCGGCCGCGGATCCGCGTCGCACGCCCGGTCTCGGCGGCGGCCGCCGCCGTCGGCGGCGCGGGCCGGTACGGCCAGGCGAGAGCGACGATCGACCGCGCCCAGGGGTAGCGGCCACCGATGTCCGCCGATGCCTCGACCCGCTCACGCGTGTACCAGGCCATCCCGTCCATGCGGCCCGCGTCGATGGCCGCGAGCGCGCGGGCTCTCGCCTCGGTGAACGGCCGCGCGGACGTGACCCCGCACGCCGCGAACCCGAGGCGGCGCGCCTCGTCTCCGAGCTCGGTCTTGAGCGTCGCAGCATCCATGGCCGCCACCATCTTCGCAGTGATCCTGTCACGAGCCGGGACACCGTAGGATCGAGACATGGAGGCAATCGCCGGCGCCGCGCAACTGCCCCGCCTGCTCTGCGTGATGGGCTCGGGGGAGACGACACCGACGATGGTGTCGGTCCACGCCGACCTGCTCACCAGACTGGGGCCACGACCGGTGCCCGCCGTGCTCCTCGATACGCCCTTCGGGTTCCAGGAGAACGCCGAAGACATCAGCGAGCGCACCGTCGCGTTCTTTCGCGACCGGGTCGGCTTTCCGATCAGCGTTGCGTCGTTCCGGAACCGCGAGGCAGCGACGGCGCTCGAGTACGAGACGATGCTCGCGCGAGTCGCCGAGGCGCGCTATGTGTTCGCCGGCCCGGGAAGTCCGAGCTACGCGCTGCGGCAATGGCTCGGCACCGCCGTCCCGGACCTGCTCGCCGCGAAGCTGCGTGACGGCGGATGCGTGACCCTCGCCAGCGCGGCCGCGGTTGGCATTGGCATGTACGCCCTCCCGGTGTACGAGGTCTACAAGGTCGGCGAGGAACCGCGATGGCTCGAGGGGCTCGACCTGCTCAGCGCCACCGGGCTGCGCGCGGCGGTCGTGCCCCATTACAACAACGCCGAGGGCGGCACCCACGACACCCGCTACTGCTACATGGGTGAGCGCCGCCTGCGCATCCTCGAGGAGCTGCTGCCCGACGGAGTCGACATCCTCGGCGTCGACGAGCACACTGCGGCGATCTTCGATCTCGACGCTGCGACCGTCTCGATCCGCGGGCGCGGGGGTCTCACCCTGCGGCGGCGGGGACGATCCCAGCGGTTCGAGCACGGAACGACGCTGCCGGTGAGCGATCTCGCCGGGGACGGCGTTGCAGCCAGCGACGGGCGCAGTGCGGCGACGGCCGCCGGCGAGAGCGCCAGTCTCGCAACAGAGCTCGCGCCACCTCCGGCGGGGGTGTCGCCCTTCCTGCAGGAGGTCGGCGACCAGTCCGCCGCCGCGGACAGCGCACTCGCCGCACGCGATGTCGATGCGGCCGTGAGCGCGGTGCTCGCCATCGACACCCAGATGCACGACTGGTCCTCGGACACGCTCGACTCGGACGAGCAGGACCGGGCGCGCGAGACCCTCCGGCGCTACGTGGTGCGCCTCGGCGACCTCGCTCGCAACGGCGCCGCCGATCCGCGCGACCTGATCGCCCCGGTGGTCGACGGCATTCTCGAGTTGCGAGTCCAGATGAGAGCCGCGGGCGAGTACGGGGTCGCCGACCGGCTGCGCGACGTGCTCGTCGAGGCCGGGGTGGAGGTGCGCGACGCGCCGGGGGGATCCACCTGGGTGCTTGCCGGCGCCACCACGCCTGGCTGAGACCGGGTCAGGCTGTCGCCTCGCCGCGCGCCTCGACGTCGAGCCGCGGCTCCTGGGGACGGCCGAGCCAGTACCCTTGGCCGGCGGTGACGCCGAGCGCTTGCAGCTGATCTGCCGTCGCCTCGTCCTCGATGCCCTCGGCGATGACGCACGAGCCGGAGCTCCGAGCGTAGGCGACGGTCGCCTCGATGACCGCACGGGGCCCGCGCTCGCCGCAGTCCTGGGTGATGCTCTTGGCAACCTTGACGAACTCGGGGACCGCGGCGGCAAGCAACTCGAGCGTGGAGTGTCCTTCGCCGATGTCGTCGAGCGCGAACTGGAAGCCGTGCTCGCGATAGCTCGCCAGGACGAAGCGCAGCCGCTGCTTGTCGGCGATCGACTCGCGCTCGGTGATCTCCAGCACCATCGTCTCCGGATCCCGCTGTGCCCAGCGCGCGAGCAGGAGCATGTGGTCCACCGGATGCAGGGGATCCAGCAGCATCGCCGCTGAGACATTGAGGAATAGGGGATCGGACGGGGGCAGCGCCGATGCCGCGTCGATGGCGATCCGCCGGCAGATCCAGTCGACCTCCTTGGTGACCCCGCGCCGATGTGCGAGGGCAAAGACGTCCTCCACGCCGTCGAGCGGATCTCGCAGGCCCGGCACCCGCGCCAGCGCCTCGTGGCCGAGGACCTTGTGATCGCTGAGACGCAGGATCGGCTGGAACGTCGCGCGGATCACCCGCCGCTTGCTGAGGATTGCGTCGAGCATCGCGCTGGCGTCACCACCCCCGTGGATCAGGCTTGGCAGGGAGCGATCTCCCGCGACCACCACGCGATCGCGACCCCCATGCTTCGCCCTCGACAACGCCTCGTCCGCGGCGAGCCACAACGCGTGCACCCCGCCGCCGCCTGCGGCGACACCCGCGCTGATGCGTGCCCGCCCATGCGGCAATGCGACCCCATGCAGCGACAGCCGCATCCGCTCGGCGATCGCAACCGCCTCCTCCTCGGTTGTTAAGTCCATGATTGACACGAACTCGTCACCGCCGATGCGAAGCAGCTGGTCGCCGCCGCGCAGCTGCGCTCGCAGCGTCCGCGCCACCTCGACCAGCAACGTGTCCCCCGCCTCATGACCGAATTCGTCATTGATCGGCTTCAAATGGTCGACATCGATGGCGACGACGGCCGTCGCCCCGCTCATCTCGCCGAGCCGTTCCTCGAAGGCGCGGCGGTTGCCGACCTTGGTGAGCGGATCGGTGGTGGCATGAATCGCCTTCTCCTCGAAGAGCCCGGCGCGCGCAACCGCGACCGCCGCCTCGTCGGCGATGGCCTGGACGACTGTCAGGTCGTCGACGTCCCACGCTCCGCGGCGGGCGTGCGACACGAGCACGAGCACGCCGACCACCCGCCCCCCGGCGGCGCGAAGCGGCGCCGCGACGAAGCTTCGCGAGCGGCGCCCACCACCGAGGGTCGCCAGCGCGTCGAGCCCTGACGCTGGAAGATTCGCGTGCGCCTGTTTGATCTCTCGTGGGGTACGCAGCAGGCATGCCTCGCCGGTCGAGTACACCCCGCCGATGACACCCTCCCCTGCCGCCATGGTCACGAGCGGACCCGCCGCAGCGGTCACGCCACCCGGTCCGAGGATCAGCGGCAGGGTCGCGAGCGCCCCCGAATCGGTGTCGAACAGCATGATCCGTCCCCAGGTCGCGTCTGGATACGCCTCGTGGCAGCCGCCGAGCACGGCGGCGGCGACGCCCCTGGAATCGGTGGTGAGCCCGAGCCGGCGGGCGACGTCGGCAACGGCCCGAAGCCGTCTCGTCTGCGCCTGATAGTGACGGTCGGTGAGCGACCAGTTCGAATATGCGAGCACCACCACCCCGATCACGAGCGCATCGATCTGGATCAATTCCTTGATCCCGTCCGGGCTGTACCACCCGCCCCGCCACCAGACCCCGGCGACCCCCGCGCAGGACGCCAGCAGGATGGTCCAGAGCGCAGCCGGGCGCGCCGACGGATCCACCGTCAGCAGGACCGCGACGAAGCCGAGGACGATGAGCGGAATCGGGTGCGTGAGGCTCGGGGCAGAGAGCCCGAGGATCAGCGTGCACAGCGCGACACTGGTGAGTCCCTGGATCAGGGCCGCAATCGACGGGCCGACCCGTGCCACATGGCGCAACCGGATCGTGATCTCGAGCATCACCGCGGCGACGCCGACGACCTCGATCTCGACGACTATCAGGCTGATCGGCAAGCGAGAATCGACCAGCTGCCACCCGGTGATGCCGAGCAGAACGACCGTCGCGAATAGCGGCAACCAGCGCCGAGCGGCGCTCTCGGTATGCATAACCCTCTCGAGCCACAGCGTAAACGGCGCAATCCCACCAAAATGACCGGCGTGACAGGGTTGTATCCAACTCCTCCGAGGTCAGGGGCCGGCTACTGACACCGACCCTGTGAGTGCGGCCCCGATCGTCGCGGTCCCGTTCATGGGCGAGAGCACCAGCTGCGCGGTGCCGGCGGCCCCGGCCGCAAAGAAGAGCTGCACGCTGATCGACTCCTGGCTGCTCAACGAGCCGCCGCATGCCCTGCCGTCCACGAAGGGCTCCTTGTCGATGTTCTGAAAGATCGCGTCCTTCGGAGTCAGCGGGCCCTGGACGAGCGCTCCGACGCAGAGCCTACCGATGATGGGGTCACCGACGTTGTCGATCGCGAGGTCGATCTCGAGCTGCCGGTGCGCGGTGGCGGTGGTGGGAAGGCTGCCGCCGATGATGGCCATCGTCGGTCCCGAGGTCGCGAAGAGCGGCGAGATGACCGAGAGAAAGATCCCGAGGATCACCAATCCCGCGACCACCAGGAACACCGTTCGTGGATTCGCGCTGATCCAACGTCTGACCGCAGACAACACTCGCTGTCAGATCGTGGCCGGCGGGTGATACTCGCCGAACACGGTCCGCAACGCGCCGCAGATCTCGCCGAGCGTCGCCTCGGCGCGCACCGCGTCGACGATGCGCGGCATCAGCGACTGGTCCGACGTCGCGGCGTTCCGTACGGCGCCCAGCGCGGCATCGACGGATGCGGCATCGCGGTGCGCCCGGTGTGCGGCGAGCCGCTGCTCCTGCTCGGCGATCACCCGAAGATCAGGCCTGAAGAGGAGCGGCGCGCCCACCTCCTCGGTCTCGGTGTGGCGGTTCACACCGACGATCACCTTGTCGCCGGCGGCGATCGCCTGCTCGGTGCGATACGCCTCGTCCTGGATGAGCTCCTGCATCCAGCCGGACTCGATGCATGCCACTGCCCCGCCGCGCGCGTCGACCTCGTCGAGCAATGCCTGGGCTCGACGCTCGAGCTCATCGGTGAGCCACTCGACGTGGTACGAACCCGCCATCGGGTCGACTGTATTGGTGACGCCGGTCTCCTCGGCGAGGATCTGCTGGGTGCGCACGGCGATGCGTTGCGCTTTCTCCGTCGGTATGGAGAGCGCCTCGTCGTAGCAGGAGAGTGCGAGCGACTGCACCCCACCGAGGACCGCCGCGAGCGCCTCGACAGCTGCACGGACGATGTTGTTCTCGGGCTGCTGCGCGGTGAGCGTCGAGCCGCCGGTCTGCGAGTGCGTGCGCAGCATCAGCGAGCGCGGATCGCGCGCGGCGAAGCGATCCGCCATGATCCTCGCCCACATCCGACGCAGCGCACGATACTTGGCGATCTCCTCGAAGAAGTCGATGTGGGTGTTGAAGATCCACGAGAGCTTGGGGGCGAAGTCGTCGACATCGACACCGTGGTCGACCGCCGCCTGCACGTACGCGCACGCGTTGGCGATCGCGAAGGCCATCTCCTGCGCCGCGGTGCTCCCGGCTTCGCGAATGTGATACCCCGACAGCGAGATCGGGTTGAACTTCGGTGCGTTGACCGTGCACCACGCGATCAGATCCGCGGCGAGCCGCAGCGATGGCTGCGGCGGATAGATGAACGTGCCTCGCGCGATGTACTCCTTGAGGACATCGTTCTGGACGGTCCCCATGATCGATGCGGCGTCGAGGCCCTGACGTTCCCCCGCGACCACGTACATGGCAACGAGCACGGGAGCAGGGGCGTTGATGGTCATCGAGGTGCTCACCGCGCTCAGCGGGATCCCTTCGAAGAGGTCCTCCATGTCGCGCACGGAGTCGATGGCGACGCCGACCTGACCGACCTCGCCGGCGCTGCGAGGATCGTCGCTGTCGAGGCCCATCTGGGTGGGCAGATCGAACGCGACCGAGAGACCGGGCTGCCCCTGGGCGAGCAGATAGCGGAAGCGCGCGTTGGCGTCGGCCGCGGTGCCGAAGCCCGCGTACTGACGGATGCTCCAGAGCCGGCCGCGGTACATCGTCGGCTGGATGCCGCGGGTGAAGGGTGGTTCGCCGGGGAAGCCTTCGTCGCGGAGCGCGTCGTGGCCCCTCAGGTCGGCGGAAGTGTAGAGGGGACCGACAGGAATGCCGCTGCCGGTCTCGAACTGCTCCTTTCGTTCGCCGCTCCGGCGGGCCGGGTCGAGGCGGCGAGCTTCCCACTCGAGCAGCGCTTGCGCGAAATCCGGTTCGGCTCCCTCCACCGCTTCGGACGGCGACGCCTCCCGACCGGTGATCATGGCCGCAGCATATCTCGGCGTCTCCCGGGCACGAACTCGCCGACATGCAACACTCCATGCGATGGCGCTGCCCGTCACTCAGTCACTCGTGGAGGACTCCGCCACCCGGCTCGCAGCCGACGGATGGCGCTATACGCAACGCCAGCTGTACTACGCGACCTGCGCCCGCGCGGAAATCCCTCCGTCGAACGCCGCGGCGAACGGCGAGATCGGCTTCGGCGTGCTGCTCGTGCTCATCGGGCTCATCCTCATCGGCATCAAGGTCGCGTTCGTGCTGTTGGTCTCGCTGGGCGCTGCCCTTGCGCTCGCCGGGGTATTCGGGCGTCTGCGCCGCCCCGCACTCACCGGACGTCTGCTCGCGCTCTCGTTCGACGAATTTCGCGGTCGCTTCGGCGATCTCGACCTGCCCGGGCTCATCGATCCGAGCGCCCCGCTTCCAGCTCAGCCGGACGCTGCCGCGCACACCGCCACGGTCATCTGCGACACCCGAGACACCGCGAGCATGGTTGCCGCCAATCTCGACCGGGCCGAGCTCAGCGGAACAACCGTCGTCGCCGCGCCGGACGGCGAGGTGGCGATCACGTCCGGCAAGGCGATCGCGCTCCACGACGCGTCGCCGCGAGGTTGTGCCCTGGTGCTCGACCTCCGTGACTCGGGAATCGCGGCGGACGACGCCGGCCTGCGACCCTCGGAGGTCGACGGCCCGTTGCAGCAGGTCCTCGAGGGCGCACCGGCCCGCCTCCCTCGAGATCTCAGCTCATTGCTCAAACCCGACGAGCTCGACTGGCTGCTCGCCGGACGCCGCGTTGAGGTGGCGACCTTTTCGCCGGAGGTCGTCATGGATCGGGTGATCGCCGCGATCAGACGGCCCGATCCCCTTCGCGGCGATGCCCCGCAGCCAGCTCACTGAGCAGGTCCGGAGCCAGGTCAGCGCCTGAGGCAGCGGCGACCTTGCAGGTGGTCAGCGCACGAAGTGTTGCTGTTCGCCGGCCGCCCTCGATGAGCGCACGCTCGCCGAGCACGGCGCCGGGACCGACCTGCGCAACCGCCGCACCGTCGACCTCGACCGAGAGCACGCCGTCGAGGAGCACGTACATGTCAGTGCCCTCTGCGCCCTGTTCGACGAGTGCGACACCTTGCTTGACGGTCTCGATCCGCGGCTTGGCGCCTCCGCGCATGATCCGCAGGGAAAGGTCGCGCTCCAGCGCGGTCTCGACCTCGGTGACCAGAGCGGGGGAATCCTCATCGCCCCACGGAGTTTTGGCGCCGAACGCATTTTGAGACCAGCGCTTGAAGTCGACCAGACCCGACTTCAGGCACAGGTTCTGTTCGCCGTCGTAGATCCAGTGGCGGGGAAACTGACTCGCCCCGTCGAGGTCCTGCGACGACGAACCATCAGCGAAGATCGTGAGCGTCAGCGTCGTCCATGCGATCGGCGCTGCAAGCTGGACGAAGGGCGGCCGGTTCACCTTGCGAGGCATGGGCGCGCCGGTGCGCCCGCCGGCGGTCTGTGTGAAGCGCACCCAGCCGTCGCCGCTCACGGGCGCCGGTTGCCGGTCTGGCAACGGAACCCCGACAAAGGTCATCCCACGGCTGCCGAGGCGGAACGTCGTCGAGCCGATATGGCCATGACCATCCTGTCCGGCACCGGTGATGCGTCCGCCATCCACCTCGATCCAGGCGCTGAGGTGATTGGCGAAGCGGAAGCGGTCTGCCGCTCGAAGGGCTTCGAGTGAGTCGATGTGGTCGGGCGGGGGATCGTCGTAGTGGGCCATGCCCATTTCGAACGGCATTTTGATCAGCCCTTGGATCGCCTCCGACGGGATCCAGGAGATCGATGTCACCGACGACTGGATGCGCATGTCATTTCCTCCGTGCGACCGAGATGATCGTTCCCGGGCGGGGGCGGGTCGAGGGTGCCCGGACCACAAGTCAGAGTGAGGATCACCCCCGCGGATCGTGGTGGCAGCCTCATTTCGTTCTCCGCCTCGTTGACTAGAGTAGGCGCGTGCCCACTGAGCCGGTGATCCGCGTCGTGCTTGCCGACGACAACCTGATTGTCCGCGAAGGCGTTCGCGCTCTGCTCGCCATCTCCGGCGACGTCGAGGTGGTCGGCGTTGCAGGCGACTTTGACGAGCTCCTCGCCGGCGCCGCCGAGCACGTTCCCCAGGTGGTGGTCACCGATATTCGCATGCCACCCAACTTCACCGACGAGGGAATTCGAGCCGCGCGAATCGTGCGCAAGCTGCATCCGGGAACCGGCGTGGTCATCCTCTCGCAGTTCGACGAGCCCGAGTACGCCATCGCCCTGCTCAGCGAGGGCGCGGCGGGATACGCGTATCTCCTGAAGGACCGCGTCGGCGACGGTGATCAGTTGGCGCGGGCGGTTCGCGAAGTCAGCACCGGCGGCTCGATGCTCGACCCCCGCATCGTGGAAGCGCTCACCAAGCCGGTCAGTGATGCAGGTGGGCTCACCGTGATCGAGGAGCGGCTGCTGCGGATGGTCGCCGAGGGGAAGCCGATCAAGGCCATAGCGGCGGCGTTGCATTCCACGCCGACATCGGTCGCCGACGACGTCGAGCAGCTCTTTCTCAAGCTCGCGCAGCAGGCAAGTGCGGGAACGCAGGGTGCGCTCGAGCGCCTGCGACTCCTCCACAAGGTGATCATCGATCGCGAGGAACAGGGTGAGAGCCTGAGCCGCATGTTGCCGGGCGGCATCGCCCAGCAGATGCGCGAACACGGCGTGGAGCCGGGAAAGACCGAACGGCTGACCGTCACCGTGCTCATGTCCGACATCCGGGCGTACTCCACGATCGCCGAGGCGGCGGATCCGTCGGTGCTCGCCGGTCAGCTCAATGAGCACCGCGCGGCGATGAACCACGCGCTGCTCGCCGAGGGTGGGACGGTGATGCAGTTCGTCGGTGACGCGGTGATGGCGGTGTTCGGTGCGCCGTTCCCCCAGCCCGACCATGCGCAACGCGCGCTCGCGTCGGCGCTGGCGATGCACGCCGCCCAGAACGCGGTGAACGAACGCTGGGCCGCGCGCGGACTCCCGCCCTTTTACCTCGGTATCGGCCTCTCGACAGGTGACGTCGCCGCGGCACTGCTCGGCTCCGAGGAGCGGCTCGAGTACTCCGTCGTCGGTGACGCGGTCAACCTTGCGCAGCGTCTGCAGCAGTGGGGCGAGGGCGGGCAGACGGTGCTGAGCGAGCCGACCTACGACGCATTGGTCGAGCGGCCGGATGCGGAGCGGATCGAGCCCGCGCTGGTCAAGGGGCGCCAGGCTCCGGTCGGCGCCTACCGGGTCGGCGCGGCGACGCGAGCCAGCGCAACTGTGACAGCAGTCTGACGTCGTCGCCTACGCGGTGGCGGTCGCCGCGGCCCATGCCTCGGCGAGCCGGTCGGGGCTGAAATCGGACTTGGAGATGAACCCTGCGGCGCCGGCCTCGGCCGCGCGCGGCGCGTACTCGTCGGCCTCGTACGTCGACAACACCAGCACGACAACCGGCCTGGCTTCGGCGACCTCGGCGAGGATCTCCTTGGTTGCTTCGAGGCCGCTGATGCCGGGCAGGTTCACGTCCATGAGCACGAGGTCGGGGCGAAGCTCACGGGCGGACGCGACCGACGCCTCGCCGGTCTCGACCTCCCCGACCACCTCGAAGCCGTCGGTCAGCTCGACGACGGTCCTGGCGACGTCGCGGAAAGGGGCTTGATCGTCCACGATCAGCACTCGAACACTCATTGCAACGGCTCCACGGTAACCCGGTCTCGCCGAGCCGACAAGTGTGCTCGCCCCACATCGGCGGTGGGGCAGGCACCCGCCGGTTCGCTCGCCTATTCTCAACGCGTGCCGTTCCGCGTGGTCCTTGCCGAGGACAACTACCTGCTCCGCGAGGGGATCCGCCAGCTGCTCGAGACCTCCGATGAGATCGAGTTGCTGGCGACCTGTGCCGACCTCCCCGAGCTCGAACGCGCGATCGAGGAGCACAACCCTGCGGTGGTGATCACCGACATCCGAATGCCACCGACAGGCACCGACGAGGGACTGCGTGCCGCCGAGCGCCTGCGCGCCGAACGTCCTGACATCGGTGTCGTCGTCCTCAGCCAGTACGCCGAGCCGGAGTACGCGCTCGCGTTGCTGGAGAAGGGCGCGAGCGGACGCGCCTACCTGCTCAAGGAGCGCGTCTCGGACATCGATCAGCTGGTCGGGGCCGTCCGCGAGGTCGCTCGCGGCGGGTCGGTGATCGATCCGCGTGTGGTTGAGGTGCTCGTCGCGGCTCGGAGCGCCGCGCGCGACTCGCCGATCGCACAGCTGACGCCGCGCGAGCGCGACGTGCTCCAGCAGGTGGCGATGGGCCGCAACAACTCGGGCATCGCCGCCGCTCTCTTCCTTACCGAACGAGCCGTGGAGAAGCACATCAACGCGATCTTCTCCAAGCTCGATCTCTCCGAGGAGCCTGATGTGCACCGGCGGGTCAAGGCTGCCCTCGTCTACCTCGCAGCGCAGGGTTAGGCTGGCCGGCTGACAGCGGCAGTGGGCCTCCGGTGGTGTCAGCCACTGCGCGACGGTGGTGCTAGCGCCATGTGCAACGCCGTCTGTCGTTCCTAGAGTTGACGCATGCCGGAAGACGAGTCGCCGCGAGCCGGCACGACCGTGCTCGCCGCCGGCCTGGCGGCATTGTCGGTGGCGACCTCCGCGGCGACAATCGGCTTGGCGGTCGCGAATCGAAGCCATCTCCCGGACATCGACGCCGCGGATCCCATCGCCATCGTCCTGCCGCTTGGATTCGCGGCGGTTGGCGGGCTGATCGCGGCGCGGCGGCCGCACAATCCGATCGGCTGGCTCTTCCTGGCCACCGCGATCTTCTCGGGGCTGCAGGGGGTCGGAGACCAGTACGTCAGGTTCGCGCTGCTCACGCACCCGGGTTACCTCCCAGGTTCGGTGTGGGTGCTGTGGGCGGCCAGTTCGTCGACGCCACTCCTGTTTCCCTCGGGCATCGTCGCGATCACGCTGCTCGTGCTCCCCGATGGCCACCTCCCATCGCGGCGATGGCGGCCGGTCGCCGTGATCGGGGTTGCGCTGGCTGTCTGGCTGAGCGTCGGCTCAGCGCTCGCACCTGGGCCGCTATCGGGAGCCTCGAGCGGGTCGAACTATCCCCTGCCGCCCAACCCGCTGGGTGTTGCGGCTTTCGACGTGGTGAATCCGAACATCAATACGAGTCCGTGGGGCGTCGTCGTCTGGATGCTCGGCGTGGTAGTGCTCATCGTCGCAGCGATGGCGCCATTTTTGCGAATGCGCCGCTCGCAGGGTGACGAACGGCAGCAATTGAAGTGGATTGCCTACGCGGTGCTGGTCACGGCGGTGCTGCTGCTGCCCGTCACCCTCCTCTCCGGGACACTCCTGCCTGGCTGGCTCTTCGATGCCGCGATCGTCCTCGGCTTCGGCATCGCTCTCCCGGTCGCCGCAGGCGTCGCGATCCTGAAATACCGGCTCTACGACATCGACATCGTTATCAGCCGCACGCTCGTCTACGGCTCCCTTGCGGTGTTCATCACCGCGGTGTACGTCGGTATCGCCGTGGGCATCGGTGCGCTCATCGGCGGCGGTGGTAAGCCGAACCTCGGACTCTCGATCGTCGCGACGGCCATCGTCGCGGTCGGTTTCCAACCCGTGCGCGAGCGCGTGCAGCGGGTGGCGAACCGGCTCGTCTACGGGAAGCGCGCCACGCCATACGAGGTGCTGTCGCAGTTCTCCGAGCGCGTCGCGGAGTCGTACGCGGTGGACGACGTCATGCCGCGTATGGCGCGGGTGCTTGCCGACGGAACCGGCGCGCAGCGCGCCGACATCTGGTTGCGCAGCGGCACCATCTGGCGCGAGGCCGCAGTGTGGCCTGACGATGCGGTTCGCGCCCAGCCGGTGCCGGCGAGCGACGGGGTGCTGCCTCCTGTGGATGGAGCGAGCCGCATGGTGGAGGTGCGTCATCAGGGTGAGCTGCTCGGCGCGCTGGGTGTGACCAAACGCAACGGCGAGGCGCTCACGCCGGTGGAGGAAAATCTGCTCACTCACCTGGCCGGGCAGGCGGGTCTGGTGCTCAGGAACGTCGGCTTGACCAGCGACCTCCAGGCGCGCCTCGAGGAATTGCGCGCATCGCGGCAGCGACTGGTGACGGCTCAGGACCAGGAGCGCCGGCGCCTGGAGCGAAACCTCCACGACGGCGCCCAGCAGCACCTGGTGGCGCTCAAGGTGAAGCTCGGGCTTGCCGAGATGCTGGTGCGCCGCGACCCGGCGAGGGCCAGGCAGACCCTCGACGAATTGAAGTCTGACGCTGACGAGGCGCTCGAGACACTGCGTGATCTCGCCCGCGGCATCTATCCGCCACTGCTCGCCGACAAGGGGCTGCGAGTGGCGCTCGAGTCGCAGGCGCGCAAGACGACAGTCCCGGTGACGGTCGAGGCGGACGCAGTCGGTCGCTACCCGCAGGACGTTGAGGCTGCGGTGTACTTCTGTGTGCTCGAGGCGCTGCAGAACATCCAGAAATACGCGCATGCCTCACAGGTGCTGATCCGCGTGCGTGAGGCGGACGGGATCGTCGACTTCGAGGTCAGCGACGATGGTCAGGGCTTCGACGCCGCGAACGTTAAGCGAGGTGCGGGGTTGAGCAACATGGAAGACCGCCTCGATGCGCTTGGCGGAACGCTGCAGGTCACCTCGTCGCCCGGCCACGGGACCACCGTGCAGGGCTCGTTGGTCAACGTTTCGCGAGTTCCGGCACTCACGGGGTAGCAACCGCAGTCGCGGCCGGGTCAGCCGTTCGCGGTTGCGTCGTGCGCGCCGACCAGGACCGCCATGTTGCCCATCGGATGCTTGTTCTCGCGCATCAGCTGGTGCGCAAGGCCAACCTCGTCGAAGGCGAACGTCCGGGAGAGGCAGGGATCGACCTCGCCGGCGGTGACCATCGCGTTATAGGCCGCGCATTCCTGGTCGTTGGCGAAGTGCGAGCCCTGGAGGCGCTTCTGCCGCATCCATAGATAGCGCAGATCCACAGCCGCGTGGTAGCCGGTCGTCCCCGCGCAGATGACCACCATGCCGCCGTTCTCACAGACGAAGATCGACGTCGGGATCGTGTCCTCACCGGGATGCTCGAACACGATGCGCGGGTTGCGTCGCTCGCCGAGCACTTCCCACAGGGCCGCGCCGAACGCCCGCGCACCTGCGGTCCAGGTGGCGAAGGCGGCGTCATCCCGCCAGTCTGGGATGACACCCCAGTGCGAGAACTGACGCCGGTCGATGTAGCCGCGTGCGCCGAGTTGCACGCAGTACTCGCCTCGCTCTGGACCCGAGGTGACTGCAACCGGGATCGCTCCTTTCGCCTTCGCGATCTGGATCGCCTGCGAGCCGAGCCCTCCCGAGCCCCCCCACACCAGGACGACATCGTTTTCGCGGACTGCGTGCGGTGACCACGAGCAGAGCATCCGATATGCGGTGGCGCCGACCAGCATGCACGCGGCGGCAGCAGCCCAGCTCAGCCGCGGCGGCTTGGGGAGCAGTTGATGCGCCTGCACCAACGTGTACTGCGCAAAGCTGCCCCAATTGGTCTCGTAGCCCCAGATCCGGGCACTCGGCGCGACGATCGGATCGCCGCCCGCGGTGATCCACGGGTCGGCGGTGTCCCAGACGCCGCAGTGCGCCACGACGTGATCGCCGACGCTCACGCTGTCAACCCCATCACCGACCGCCCAGACAATGCCTGAGGCGTCACTGCCGCCGATGTGGAACGGCTCGGATTCGCCGGTCTTCTGGCGTGCCGCGATGACGTCGACGGGTCGGCCCAGCGCCGCCCAGACGTTGTTGTAGTTGACGCCTGCGGCCATGACGTAGACCAGGACCTCACCGGGCCCCGGACGCGGCGTCGCCACGGTCTCGATGGCGAATGCGGTCTGCGGATCGCCGTAGCGCTCCGGGCGGATGAGCTGCGCGTGCATCAACTCGGGGACATCACCGAGGCGCGGCAGGGAACCGATCTCGGTCAGGTCCGAATGGGGCATTGGGCCTCGGACGATACACGCGCGGCCGCCCCGCGAGTACCTCGCTCCTAGCAGCGCTGTGCAGCTCGCGAACCCTATTCGACCGGTCGATACCGCCACACCGAGGGAAATGCCACGGCGGCGGCGCCGAGTCCCAGGAGGCAGAAGGCTCCGCCGGTCACGATCGCGACCTCTGCGCCGAAGGCATTGGCCACGACACCCGTCTCCACGTCGCCGAGATAGGGCCCTCCCGCAACGACCATGAAATACAGGGAGCTGAGGCGTCCGCGCAACTCGTCGGGGGCGATGCGCTGCATGATCGTGGTGCGGCACAAGGCGCTGACGCTGTCCGCCGCGCCAGCGACGACGAGCAGAACGAGCGCAACCCAGAATGCTCGCGCAAAACCGAATGCCACGATCACCATGCCCCAGACCGCGATCGAGACGACGATGATCCGGCCGAGCCGCTTCGAACGTGCAAGCGGACCACTGGACAGCGCGGCCACCACCGCGCCGAATGCGGGCGCCGCATAGAGCAGACCAAGCCCCTGCGCCCCGGTATGAAACGTGGTCGCGGCGAGCACTGGGAACACCGCCCGGGGCAAGCCGAAGATCATCGCCGCGAGATCCATTGCGAAGCCGCCAAGGATCACCGGCTTGTGCAGCGCGAAGTGCAGGCCGCGAAGGATCGCGGCAACAGGCCGCTCGCGCTCTGTCGACGAATGGCCCTGTGGCGGGAGCAGCGCCACCGCGACGAGTGCCGCGCTGAACGTGATCACGTCGACCGAGTACGCCTGGGCGAGCCCGAGGTGCGCGATAACCAAGCCGCCGATCGCCGGGCCGGCCACCAGGGCCGTCTGAAGCAGGACGATGTTGAGCGAGAGGGCGCCCGCGAGGCGGTCGATACCGACGAGGTTTGGGATGATCGCCGTGCGGGTCGGCGAGTCGATCGCGCCGACCAGGGCCGCGATCGCAACCACCGCGTAGATCGCGAGCAGCGGCGGATTGCGCATGAACGCTCCGACCGCGAGCAATCCCGAGCACGACGCGAGACAGAGCTGGGTCACGAGGAGTACCCGCCGTCGATCGAATCGGTCGGCGATCGCGCCGCCGCCGAGGGAGCCGCAGATCAGCGGCACCGCCTGGACGATGCCGAGCAGACCGACGTCTAACGCCGACCTGGTGAGCGAGTACACCTGGTACGGCACCGCTACCAGGGTGATCTGCCGCCCCACAAGCGATATCAGTTGACCGACCCAGAGGCGGCGGAAGGGGATCGACTCGCGGAGCGAGCGGGCGTCGATGGCCATGGTGCGGAACATGCGGCTCGCCATCGGGCGGCGCGGCGGCGTGGGTCGCACCAGGGCAACGCTATCCTGTCCGCCGATGATCACGCCGCCGGACCGCTTGCCCGAATTCGTCGCGCCTGCGCACGGGGTGCCGGTCGTGGACTCATGACGGCGCGCGATACGTGGAGTCCCACTCAGTACGAACGCTTTCGCGCCGAGCGCGAGCAGCCGTTCCACGACCTGGTTGCGCTCATCACGCGCCGTCCCGCGGGTCGGGTCGTCGACCTCGGCTGCGGCACCGGCCTGCTCACTGCGGCGTTGCATCGTGAGCTCGGCGCCGTGGAGACGTTGGGAGTCGATTCGTCGCGCGCGATGCTCGAGCGCGCCCGTAGCCTCGAGGTCGAGGGTGTCCGCTTCGTGCGCGGCGACATCAACGAGTGGGAACCCGACATGCCGGTCGATGTCGTCTTCTCCAACGCCGCGCTGCAGTGGCTGCCGGATCATCCGCGGCTCTTCAAGCGGCTGAGCAACATGCTCGCGCCCGGCGGCGAGATCGCGCTACAGGTGCCCGCCAATTTCGACCACGTGTCCCATACACTCGCCGCGGAGGTTGCGAGGGAAGAGCCTTTCGCGAGCGCCATGGGCGGCTACGTGCGCATCTTTGCGGTTCTGGCGCCAGAGGCATACGCGACGCTGCTCCACGAGCTGGGGTTCGAAACTCAGTCAGTGCGCATGCAGGTCTACGGGCATGTGCTCGAGTCTGCCGAATCGGTGGTGGAGTGGGTGCGCGGGACGTTACTGACGGATTACGAGTCCCGTCTCTCGGAAGCGCTGTACGCGGAGTTCGTGGCGCGCTACCGCCGGCGCTTGCACGCGGCGCTGGGCGATCAGCGGCCGTACTTCTATCCCTTCAAGCGCATTCTGTTGTGGGGTCGCCTCCCGGTCTGAGCGACCGGACCGGCACAAGCATGCAGATCAAGCGCCTCGACCTCGGACACCTCTACATCGAGGGCAGCCGGTGGCCGGTGCACGGCTTCGTGATCTTGCACGAGGAACTCGGCGTGCTGCTGGTCGACACCGGGTGCGGCGGACCGGACGCGGTGCTGCGCGAATACCGCGTCGTCAATCGCACCGTCGCCGATGCGCTCGCGGTGCACGGCCTCGCGCCGATCGACGTGCGCATGGTGATCAACACGCACCTGCATTTCGATCATTGCGGACAGAACGTCGCCTTCCAACATGCGCCGCTCCTCGTCCAGCGGACGGAGTACGAGCGGATTTTCCGCGAGCGCGACGAGATCACCGGATGGATCGAGGCCTCAGGTATGCAGTTCGATCTGGTTGGAGGCGACGTCAGACTCGCCGACGACCTGCATCTGGTGAGGACACCGGGTCACACGTCAGGACATCAGTCGGTGATCGCGACGACCGAGTCTGGGACCGAGTTGTTCATCGGCGACGCGGCCTATACGCGTGCGGTCTGGGATCAAGCCACGGCCACATCGAAGCTACCGCCAGGGCAAGCCGAGGATGTCGAGATTTGGCACCAGACGCTCGAAGGTCTGCGGTCGCGCTCGCCGGCGAAGATCCACTTCTGCCACGACGCTAGCTGAACGCCAGCGCGATGTGTGGCCGTGAGCCGCCTCGGCCTCGGTCAGCGTCGCGAACGCAGAGCTCAATCGCAAGGCCGGCTACGCGTCCGGGTCGGTCCCGTCCCACTCCTCGAGCGGTCGCGACCACCATCCCCAGTCTTCGCCCTGCCGTGGACGATCGGACAATGCGATCCGCCCGTTGCACCAGAGGAGTGCTTCGCGAGGGTCAGCTTCGATCGGCATCCACATCGGAAAGAGCCGCGACACCACCCGCGCGCACACCGCAACGGGCAGATCGAACGACGTCCCGAACCCGCGCCCGATATCCCAGGTATGGACGAGCAATTCGTCGCAGGACATCGCGCAGTAGCCGGAGGGGTCGGTCATACCCGAGTTGTGCCAGGCACGCGCCTCTGGCGGCGCGTCGCGGATGACCGCCGCAAGTATCGAGACTTGCGAGCGCAGGTTCTCGAGGAGCGCATCGATGCCGAGCCCGGGGTCAACCTCGCGTGACAGAGGCAGGCGTTGCTTCGCGCGGGTCGCAAGATGCGCCGCATAGATGGACTGCGCTCTGATCATGTGGCGCAGGGTCGTCTCGCAGTCCCATTCCAGGTCCGGGATCGGCGCCGCCCAGTCACGCTTCGCGAGCGGCGTGAGGAACGCCAGCACCAGGTCACGCGTCGTGACGACGTCGCCGGCGTCGATCACATAACCCGTCGACTAGGCGATCGCGCTGACAATCTCGGCGCGAAGGCCGGGGAATGTGGCCAGGTAGGCGCGCCGCTCGGACTTCAACCGGTCGACCAGAGCCCGGTACTCGTCCATCCGTCCCTGCCGCTCGTACAGCTTGCGGGGTTGGAGAATCTCCGGGTCGTCGAGGCCGGGCAGCGATACCGCGACCTCATATCCGAAGTCCGGGTCCGTCTCCCACGCGATGGTGCCCTCGGAGATGGCTTTCACGATCGCGCTCGAGTAGGAGATGGACACCTTCTTGCCGCGATCGTCGTCGTCCGTCCCACCGACCCGGCCCGTGTTGAGCAGATAGACCTGAAAGTCGCTACTGTCCATGAGCTCCAGGAAGCGATTCCCCTGTTGCTCGTGGCGCAGCGGGAAGAACGGATTGGTGCCGGGAACGCGCAGAAACTTACCCGCTTCCTCCTTGCCGCCCGCCGACGTTCCCCGCGTCTCCCCAAGCATGAAGTACAGCGCCGCCTGCTCCCGGTTCAGGCGAGCGACGCCGGGAATGAGATTGTCGTTGCGATTGAGGATCAGGAAGTGATCGACAGAGTTGATCTCGCGCGCGTCCTTGTGCCATCCGAGCGCATCCATGCGAAACACCGCGCGACCGTTGGGTGTGTAGCCGGTGTCGAAGAAATCCACGACACCCTGGTCATCCTGCGAGACGTTCTCCAGGTATGCCTCGGGCTTGCACACGGCGCCGTGAATGGACGGCTCGTCTTTCGGATCCAGGGCGAAGGTCTTCGCGAAGCAGCCGTTCTCGGTAGCGACGATGCGGCCGCCCGGGTACAGCGCGACGAAGTCGTCCTGCACCGGCTTGCTGTCGTTCTGGCGGGTGAAGGTCGTCGTGGTCTTGCCGGTTCCCGACAAGCCGATGATCAGCAGCGCCTGCTCGCCACGCGCGGTGGGCACCACCTTGCACCCGGCGTGCAGGGAGAGGCCGCCCTGGTCGTAGGTGAGCTTGTTCCACATGCGGAGGCCGCCCTTCTTGGACTCACCGAAGTAGTCGCTGTTCAGGACGCGTGTCACCCCGGCCTCGAGGTCGACGGCGATGACACGATCGTTCGGGTACCCGGGGGCGTCGAGATTGGGGGTGTAGATGACTGTCAGGACAGGCTCGAAATCAGGGCCGGGGTTCTCGGGATCGAAGTACAGCCAGCGCTGCATGCCGGCGATGTTGGCGTTGGCGGCTTCGATGTACAGACGGGCGGCGACGCGCCGATCAGGGTCGTTGCCGATGAATCCGTCGATGACCAGCATCTCCTGGTCACGGATGTACGCGTCCTGGCGCTCGGCGATCTTCGCGCCGTCGGCGCGGCTCATGGTCTGGTCGGAGTGCTCCTCGGGTCTGTCGGTGACCACGTACGTGCTCGCCTTGCTGCGGGAGACGACCCTGGTCTGCACGTTGTAGTTGTCAAACTCGGTGTGCCGTGCGTTCGGCATGCGCGACGTCAACTCGCGCAGCTCCGCGGGCGACGGGTCCCAGCGGATGCTGCGAGCCGCGGGCAGGGTGCTCCCGTGGGCCTTGATGACGTCGGTCATGACACCTCCAATACCCTGGCGATGTTCCTGGACGCGATCCCCCGCTTGACCACGATCGTCATTCACCAGGTGTTTCCGGACCTCGCGAGCATACCAAAGGGTCCCGCGCATGAGCGGATATCGCCGGCCTCGGCCGCCGGTGGTTGTACGCTGTGGCTGATGACTCAAACCGCTCCCGTTCCCATGGCCGAGGCCACGTCACTGCGCGAGAAGTCCTGGGTATTCTTCAACGGCGAAATCGTTCGCTACGCCGATGCCAAGGTCGGCCTGCTCACGCACGGGCTCAATTACGGCACCGGCGTGTTCGAAGGCATCCGCGGCTACTGGAATGCGGATCGCGAGCAGCTCTTTGCGCTCTGCGTGCCCCAGCACTACGAGCGCATGCTGCAGAACACTCGATCCCTGCAGATGGTGATTCCCTGGACGATCGAGGAGCTCACCGAGACCACCCTCGATCTGCTCCGGCGCAACGAGTACCGGGAGGACGTCTACGTCCGCCCGCTGTCGTTCAAGTCGGCCGAGATCATCGGCGTGAAACTGCACGATGTCGAGGACAGCTTTGCGATCGTCACCGCCCCGATGGGCTTGTACGTCGGCAATGGAGGGATCCGCTGCATGGTCTCGTCGTGGCGGCGAATCGACGACTCGATGGCCCCCGTCCGTACCAAGTGCACCGGCCTCTACGTGAACTCGGCGCTGGCGAAAAGCGAGGCCCTGCAGGGCGGATTCGATGAGGCGATCATGCTGTCCGGCGATGGTCACGTCTGCGAGGGCAGCGCCGAGAACATCTTCATCGTGCGCCGCGGCGAGGTGATCACACCGCCCCCGTCGGACAACATCCTCGAAGGGATCACGCGCTCGCTGGTCATGCACCTGGTGCGAGAGGAGCTCGGGCTCGACGTGCTGGAGCGAACCGTGGATCGCTCCGAGCTCTATATCTCTGACGAGGTGTTCCTGGTCGGCACCGGCGCCCAGGTAGCCCCGGTCATCGAAATCGACCGGCGTCGCATCGGCGACGGCGAGCCCGGACCGCTGACGATGCGCGTCCAGGACACGTACTCGAAGGTGGTCACCGGCCGCGATCCGAAGTACGCGGCCTGGTTGACGCCGGTCTACTGAGCGCGAGCGCCGAGCGCCTCTCGAGTGGCCCGGGCCGCAGCCCGGCGCAGCAGCGCTCGCGTGTGACGCTTCGGGTCCACGCCTGGATCCAGCCCATCCAGTGAGATCGCGGCGTCGAAGAGCTCGGTCAGGGGATCGAGCACGATGCCGCAGATGGCGACGCACCGGACCCCGAGAGCCCGGGCGCGTACTGCCACCTCGGAAGGTGCCTTGCCCGTCCTGGTCTGGAGATCGAGCCGCCCTTCGCCGGTCATGACGAGGCTGGCGCCCGCGAGTGCTGCGTCGAGGCCGACCATGTCGCACACGACTTGGGCGCCGGGCATGAGGCGAGCGCCGATCAAGGCCAGGCCGAAGCCGCACCCGCCGGCGGCGCCGGCTCCCGGGAGGTTGGGCGCTTCCCCGTAGCCGGCCGCGGAGACGACCGCCACGAGATGCTCCAACGCGCGCTCCAGGCGCTCGATCGCGGCCGGGTCCGCGCCCTTCTGTGCCGCGAACATGCGCGCGGGCCCCTGCGCGCCAAGCAGTGGGCTTCGGACGTCACACGCAACCTCGATGGAGCAGCGCGCGAGAGCTGGGTGGATTTCGGAAAGGTCGATCGTCTCGAGATCCTCGAGACCGGCGCCCCCAGGACTGATCTCGCGCCCTCGCGAGTCGGTGAGGTGGACGCCGAGTGCCTGAAGCAGGCCGGCACCGCCGTCCGTGCAGGCGCTCCCGCCGACGCCGACCACGATGCGCGTGTGCCCAGCGTCGAGCGCCAGCCGGAGGAGCTCGCCGGTGCCGCGGGACGTGGCGCGCACGGGGTCGAGCTCCGCGGGCCGCACGAGCCGGAGCCCGGATGCCTCGGCAAGCTCGACCACCGCTTCGCCGCCGGCGAGCCGTCCCAGCCGCGCCCCGACTGGAGTTCCGTTGGGGCCGGTCACGCGGTGCCGGGTCACGCGGGATCCGGGGCTCCCAGCGAGCAGCACGTCGAGCGTGCCGTCGCCACCGTCGGCCACCGGCACCGCGATTGCGCGGGCGCCGGCGTCGCAGGCTCCGAGTCCGAGTGCCGTCGCGGCTGCCCGGGCGCCGAGGGTCCCCTTGAAGGCGTTGGGCGCGCAGACGGCGACGGCGGGTGCGCTCAGGTGGCGGCGAGCGAGGCCGCGCATGCCGCGCAGGTGCCGTAGAAGTCCAGGGCGGCGTGGTCGAGCGCAAATCCGTACCCGCCGCGGACCGCGTCGATGAGCTGGTTGACGGCCGTGTCGTCGATCTCCGTGGTTGATCCACAGATGCGGCAGACGAGGTGATGGTGATGGTTGTCCGCGCACGACGTGTACACGTGGACGTGGCCCTCAGCCTCGAAGCGCTGGGCCAGGCCGGCTTCGACGAGGAAGTCGAGAGTCCGGAACACGGTGGCGCGCCCGAGCAGCGGGTGCTCGGCGCGCAGCGACTCGTACAACTCCTGGGCACTCACGGTGTGGGGGGCTCGGGCGAGGGCGCCGGCCACGATCATCCGTTGCAGTGTCAGGCGATGTCCCTGGGCCGCGAGCCGGTCGGCGACGCTGGGAGGCGACGAAATCGGCACTGCTTCAGCCGGCCCGACGGACCCAGAGGTCCGGGTTGCGCAACTCGTCGAGCGTCGGCATCATCTCCGCCGACTCCCAGACGCGGTTGAGCGTGCTCAGCCCGGCGCGATCGACGACCCCGACCGCGAACTGCTCGCCGACCTCGTACTGGCGCATCTTGATCTCGAGGCCGGTGATGGTGAGGATGAGCCGCTCCATCGGTCCGCGCTGACGGCGCCGCTGTTGCATCGCTGCCTCGAGCCGGTCGGCTCCGCGAATGCTGCGCCGGCCGGCGCGGTGCATGAGGAAGTTGCTGTAGCCCTCGAGGACGCTCATCACCGCCTGGACGTGTCTGACGGTCTGGACCTGCAGGCGTACGGTCTCGGGGAGCTTGCGCACCATCTCGCGCGACGGCAGCAGGGTGTCGCCGTCGGCGGACAGCGAGTCGAGCATCAGGCGGCGCATCAGCTCCTCGAGATGCGCGCCGAGCCACGGATGCAGCTCGAACTGCCATGCGTGGGTCAGCTCGTGGAGGATGAGCCAGGGCCGGAGATCGGTGCCGGTCAGATCGAGATCGCGTTCGATGCCGGCGATGTTCGGCTCGACGAGGTAGAGGGCGGCCTGCCGGGTGGCGACCTCGGGATCGTCGACCATCGACAGCACCGGGTCGTACTGACCGAGCACGCGGCGCGACATCAACCCGAACAGCTCGCCGACGTACCGATCGAGCATGCGCCGGCTGATCCCGGTCGCCATCGACTCCGGCACCCGCGCTCGAAGCCGCTCGACGGGGGCGAGCAGTCGCTGGATCATCCCGAGGTTGGCGTCGATGAAACCGGCGCGGTCGAGGGCGACGAAGCGCGGATACGACGCGAGCGGGACCTGTGTGATCTCGGTCATCAGCGGCGCCACGCGCGCCGCCATCTCCTTGTACCGGCCTTCGAGCGCCGTCGTCTCGAGGGCGCCCCGGCGGGTTGGGACGCCGGTGCGCGAGACCGCGATGCGGCGCACCTCGTCCCAGTCGACCAGGCGGCGCGGGGTCTCGACATGGGGGCGGAGCAGGACCCGGGCGGACAGAACCGCGCCGGCGCCGATCGCCCCGACCGTCAGGGTCCGCCGGATGAGATCGGCTCGGGTGGTGGGGCTCATGCTTCGATCATACGGGTGGACCGTCGCGGAGCCTGGATCTACATCGAGGAGCCGGATCGCCCGTCGATGTACACGGGGTGCTCCGGGGGCTTGCCCTCGAGCCAGTAGGCGTCGAGGCGCTCGTCGGTCCAGCCCCGCTCGCGGAGGAAGGGTTCATCGAGGATTTGCCGCCCGGTCAGCGTGGGTGGCTCGGTGCTGACGATCTCCATCATCGCGTCGCAGAGGATCTCCGGCGACCGCCACTGGCTCCGGTCGCCGAGGCCCCAATTGATGCTTGCCAGGCTCTCGATGATGGTCACAGGCCACAACGAGTTGCACGCGATGCCGTCGGGAGCGTGCTCCGCCGCGATGCCGATGGCGAGCCTGGTCATCCCCATCTTGGTGGTCATGTAGGCGACGTGCCCTGGGCTCGGCTGGGTGCTGAGCGGGGGTGAGCAGTTGATGATGTGACCCCAGCGCTGCCGCACCATGTGCGGGAGCGCGTAATAGGCGCAGAGATACGCGGCACGGACGTTGATCTCCCACATCAGGTCGTAGCGCTTGGGAGGTGTCTGCAGAATTGGCTGCCACCACAGCGCACCGGCATTGTTGATGAGGATGTCGAGACGTCCGAATCGCGCCACCGTGGCGTCGACCATCGCCTCGACCTCGTCCTCATGACGCACGTCGACACGCACCGCGAGTGCAACGCCTCCGGCCGCCTCGACCTCGGCGGCGACCGTGTGGATGCTGCCCGGCAGCTTCTCCGTGCCCGACTCCGATTTGCCGGTGATCACCACCGATGCTCCCTCTCGGGCAAGGCGCAGCGCCATCGCGCGACCGATGCCACGACTCGAACCCGTGACCAGCGCGACGCGATTGTCGAGAGGAAGCGATGCGCTCATCGGCGCGCATCATATGCGCCGCTGCCGCGGCCGCAGTGTCGCGTCAGGGCACGCGGGCTTCCATCTCCTTGACGACCTGAGCGAGCTCGTCGGTCAACGGACCGGGGAGGCGCCGCTGGAGGATCTCGACGACGCTGGTGTAGTACCAGAGTTGCTCATGGGGGTCCGTGACCGTGAATCGCTGCCAGACATCGTCACCCTCGACACGGAGGTCAGCGAGTATCGAGCTCGCGTTGTGGAGCTTGTCGCAGGCTGACACGAGGAGAACATCGGCGCCGGCATCGGTGTCGAGGTGACGAAGGTAGTTTTCCTTTCGCTCGCGCCAAGGCGGCTTGGGAGCGCCGGGGACGGCGACCGCATCACTGCAGGCCATGACGATGCCGGCCACCCGTTCCCCGAACTCGGCGTCAATGCGCCGGTGGGTTGACGCGCCGTCGACCGAGTCCTCGACGGTGTCGTGCAGGAGTGCGGCGATGGCGACGTCCTCATCGGCGCCGTGCTCGAGAGCGAGGGCGCACACCGACATCACATGCGCCATGTAGGGGATGCCGGTCTTCTTGCGCAACTGCCGGCCGTGGACCTCCCACGCAAGGCTGAAGGCTCGTGCGAAGCGATCGGTCAGCAGTGGAGCAGAGTCAGATCGATCGGGCACGTCGCCATTGTGGGGTCCGGTCCGCCGCCGGAGCGGCCCGGTGCGCGGGAGCGAGAATGGCGCGTGCGCTTCTATCTCGGTCACCGGCTCCCGGGCGGATTCTGGGGCGGCGTCTCGACGTACGCCAGGCGACCGCACCACGCGGTTCGGCAGGCGGCGCGAGCCACCGGAGGGATCGGATGCGCCGGCTACGTGGTCTTGGGTGTCGTGCTGGTGCTCGGCATCACCCACTGGTACATAAGCGTTCCGGTGCTCGTGCTGACCGCGATCGCGGTCGGAGTGACCGTCCACCGCCAACACGTCCGCCAGCACCAGGCGACGACGACCGCACCGGCGCCCGCCCCGACCGCGCCCTCGCCGGCGCCAGCTGCTGCGCCGCCGCCGCCCCAGGTGCTCCAGCGCCGGCGGACTCCTCCGCTGACCATGCCCGCCGACACGTTCAAGGTCGGGTCACTGGTGCACCTCGAGAAGGACGGGACCCGCGCCACCTACTTCGTGGATCACGGGAGGACGCCCGACGAGATCGTCCTGAAGCGCGTCACCTCGCCAAGGGCTCCCAACTCGGCACCCGATGCCTGACACCGCGCTGCTCGGGCTGGTTGTCGGCCGGATCGAGGGGAACCCGCCCGCCGGCGGAGCCGGAGATCTCGTGCTCGCCGCGTTCCAGGGCGCGGATTCGGTCGAAGCGGTGCTCCGCGGCGAGCCCGGTCGGGCTGCAACGGTCGGTGTGGGCGGCGCGGATGCGCCCGTACCGGCGGCGGTGTACCTCACCGCCGTCGAGGTCGAGGGTTTTCGGGGCATAGGTCCGCCGGCCACCCTGAGGATCGATCCCGGACCCGGTCTGACGCTCGTGGTCGGTCGCAACGGTTCAGGCAAGTCGTCGTTCTCGGAAGCGCTCGAGATGGTCTTGCTGGGCACCAATCAGCGCTGGGAGCAACGGGTCAAGGTGTGGCGCGACGGATGGCAGAACCTCCATCACCGGCACACCCGTGTGGCCGCGAGGTTCGCCGTCGACGGGCGCAGACAGCCGCTCGATGTTGCTCGGGTCTGGAAGGACGGCGACGGTGTGGACGGCTCGACGCTGACCGTGGATGGGAAACCCGCTCCGCCGAACGCGCTGGGGTGGGGGCAGCAGCTCGCGGGATATCCGCCGTTGCTCTCGCACAACGAGCTCGAGCACGCGCTCGACCGTGAGCAGTCAAAGCTCTACGACGCACTTGCGGGCATCCTCGGGCTCGGTGATCTGGCCGCCGCGCAGGTGAGGCTCCGCGACGCGCGGCTGGAGCGCGAGCACGCCGTGAAGGCGGCGCGGGATGCGTTGCCGGCTCTGCGCGCGCTGCTCGAGCGCACCACCGATGGGCGAGCCGAAGTGGTTCGGGCCGCGCTGGCGGCGAAGACCTGGGACCTCGAGACGGTCGCGAGCACCGTGGACGGCACCGCCGCCGGCGACGAGCGCAGCGTGCTTCGCAAATTGCGCGATCTCGCCGGGCTGCCGGTGCTGGACCGTGTGAAGCTCAACGCGACGACCACCGAGCTGCGTGACGCCGCAAGCGCAGCTGAGAAATTGCGAGGCACCGACGCCGGCCGCGCACACGAGCTGGCGTCGCTCCTCCAGCAGGCATTGGATGTGCACGCGCACGCGGAGGGAGAGCGCTGCCCGGTGTGCGGGACCGAGGGCGTGCTGACATATCAGTGGCGAGTGCAGGCGCGCGACCAGGTGACCGCGCTGCGTGCCGATGCCGAAGCGGTCCGCAAAGCCGGCGATATGCTCGGCAACGCCATGCGCCAGTCGCGCCAGCTCGTGACCGCGCCGCCGGTGGCGTTGCGCGACGGTGCCGGTGCGGGTGTGGACGTCGCGCCGGTGGTCGAGCTCTGGGAGCGGTGGTCGGCAGTTGCTGCCGATGATGACCCTATCGTGCTGGCCAGTCATCTCGACACCCACGGGCCGCAGCTCATCGCCGCAGTGGCCGATCTTCGCAGAGCGGCGGCGGCGGAGCTCGAGCGCCTGGAGCGCGCCTGGCGACCAGCCGCAGACGCGATCGTGCTCTGGCTGCCGCTCGGGCGCAGGGCGCAGGAGGCCGAGCGCGAGGTGGCCCGGCTCAAGGAGGCGGAGCGCTGGCTCAGGGATGCCCACGACGAGCTTCGCGACGAACGCTTCCGGCCGATCGCGGGCGCGGTGCAGGAGAACTGGACCGAGTTGCGTCAGGACAGCAACGTATCGCTCGGTGAGCTGCGCCTGCTCGGCGCCGCGGCGCAGCGCCGCCTTTCGCTCGACGTCAAGGTGGACGGCGAGAACGGTTCGGCGCTCGGCGTCATGAGCCAGGGGGAGCTGAACTGCCTTGCGCTGTCGCTGTTCCTTCCACGTGCCTCGATGCCCGAATCGCCGTTTCGCTTCGTGGTCATTGACGACCCGGTGCAGGCCATGGATCCGGCCAAGGTGGCCGGCCTCGCCACGGTGCTTGCGCGGGCGGCCAGGGAACGCCAGGTCATCGTGCTCACGCATGACACACGGCTTGCGGACGCGATGCGCGCGCTCGACATCGCCGCCACGGTGATCGAGGTGGTGCGGCGCGAGCAATCCGTGGTGGAGCTGCGCCGCATCCAGGATCCGGTGCAGCGTTACATCGACGATGCGTTCGCGGTTGCGAAGAGCCGGGACGTTCCCGTTGAGGCGATGCGCGTGATCCCCGGTTTCTGCAGGCTCGCGCTCGAAGCTGCGTCCTCGCTTGCGGCCACACGCCGCCTGCTCCATCAGGGCAACGCGTATGCGGAGGTGCAGGCGACGCTGGCCACGCCGACGACCTTGAACATGTGGCTGGCGCTCGCGCTCCTCGATGATGCGGAGCGCAGCGGCGATGTCACCGCGTTCCTCCAGAGGCAGTATCCCTGGGCGGTCGACGCCGTCAAGGAGTGCAACCGCGGTACCCACAGCGGGAGAGTGATCGGCGACGTTGTCGGATTCATCCGCAGCGTCGAGCGTCTGACCAAGACCATGCTCCCTGACCGTTGAGCACCGCATGAACGCAACCGTGGACGCGCATGCCTTGGTGTCAGCGGCGCGCGATCTGGTACGAAATGACGACGCCACGACCGCCGGCCTGTGGCCGCGGGCTGCGGCCTTGCTCGCCCGACAAGGACTGGAGCTGGCGATGGCCCGGCTGTGGGATGTGACCGCGCCCGGGCTGGAGAGGACATCGACGCGCTGCCAACTGCTCTGTGTTGGAGAGATGCTCAACGACCGCGACCTGGGCGGACGCGCGACTCTGACCTGGCAGACCCTGTCCAATGCGTGCCATCACCGGATATACGAGCTGCCACCGACGGCGAGCGAGCTCAATGGTGCGCTCGAAACCGTGTGGGATCTCGCGGAGGCGGTGGAGCGCTTGCGGACGAAGATTCAGGCCTGACGCGTCGTCAGATTCGATCGCCATCCGTCTGCACTTGCTCGAGGTGCCGATACAACACCGGCAGGGCTCGTAGGTCCTTCGGGCGACCAGCCGCCTCCTTCGATCGGATGATATCCGCAAGGTCTGCGACAAGCATCTCGACGCCCTCGATCGACATGCGGTGAGCATGCGGCTCGAGGTCGCCATAGCCGCCGGGAAACGCCGCTGGCGCAAACGAGAGGTCGAATTCGCCATCGGGGCAGATGAGATTCCAGACGATTGCGTCTGCCAGTGACGCTCCGTCATGGTCGAAGGCGAGCCCGCCTGCAACGGCGTCCGTACGGATGCGGGCCTTGAGCTCTTTCAGCGCCGCAGAAAGGTTGTCGAGATTCGAGCGACTCGCGTCTGGTGTGAAGTCGATGTCTCTGGTCGGCGGTATCGGTGCGCGCTGTGCGATCGCCGCGAAGGCCCCGATAACGACGTAATGGACACCGTGCTTGTTGAGGATCGAGACGATCCTCGTGGCGTTGAGCGGGGGTTCCGAAACTGGTTCCACTGGACGCGGGCTCAGCGTTTCACCGAGGTTGCATTGCGCCAGAGCGCAATCTGTTGGTCGCGTCGTCTCCGTTCTTCCGGCGATCGGCGGGCTTCAAGATTCGCGAGCACCTCGTCATGGGGGTCGCGACGCTCGAGATGAAGACGAAGCTCGAGGCCTGCGGCCGCGAGCAGGCGTTCCAGGGTCGGAAGGGTTGGCTGCCGCAGATCGCGCTCGTACGCCGAGATCATCGTCGCCGGGACCCCGGCTCTCTCGCCGAGTTGTTGCTGAGTAAGGCCGGCCTTCAGCCGCGCGAGGGCGAGGATTGAGGCGGCAGTTGAGCGCAGCCCATACGATTGTGTCACGACACGATTGTACGAGATCTACCGCAGTGAAATCCAACACGACTACGCCAAATGTCCTGCTGCATGCCGGAACGGAGATCCTCATCGTTCGGGGCGGACAACCGGCCGCCAAACTCGTTCCGGTCGATCAGCTGGGCAAACGCCCGCTGGGCACTTGCCCGGAGATCCGAGTGGCGGACGACTTCGATGCGCCATTGCCGGACGACCTGGTCGACACGTTCTACCGGTGAGAGTGCTGCTGGACACCAACGCCTGGTTGTGGATGATCGCCGCCCCCAGCGGCTCGGCAAGACCGCCCGGGAGCTCGTCGAGGATCGCCGCAACCAGCTGTTCCTTTCAGCGGTCAGCTCGTGGGAGATCGTCATCAAGCTCGCTATCGGGCGATTGGACCTGCCCGCCCCACCCGAGGCGCTGGTTCCTGATCAGATGCGCTCAAGTGGGGTCACTGGCCTGCCCGTTGAGCACGCTCATGCGCTTCGCGTGGGCACGCTCCCAACCCATCATCGAGATCCATTCGACCGCCTCTTGATCGCGCAAGCCCAGATCGAGTCGCTCGCGATCTTGACTGCTGACCCTGTCTTCGGACGTTACGCGGTCGAGGTGGTTCGGGCAGCCTGAAACCTCACTGGTGAGTCCGCGACAGGCATCTGTCGCGAGGGAACGCGACACTCAGACCCGGAGATCCGTGGCGGGGTAGCGAAAGTGAGGAAAGGCCATGCTCAGGAAGGTAGAACCCATCTCCCTCGGCTGCGACGTTCGCATCGAGGGTGACAACATCGCCGTCACGGGTCTCTCTCTGCACGACGCCGAACTGGCTGCCTACGTGTGCGAGCATCCGGAGGTCGACCGCCCGGCCGTGGTCGAGCGCGGGCTGAAGGTTGGCCTCATCGCATTGCGCAATGCGGGTGTGACGCTCAACGTCGATTTCGTCGCCCGGGAGTTCGAGCGGCTCATGCATCGCACCGACGAGTCGCACGACCGGGCGGCCGCGGCGCTCGACGTCGCACTTCGAGAGACGTTTGCGGCCAAAAACGGCACATTGCCCTTGACGCTCGAGCGTTTTCTGGGCGACCACGGCACCCTGCGCCGTCTGGTCGACGATCTCTTCGACGAGGAGCGCCGCGACAGCGCGATCGGACGCATGCGCACCCTCCTCGGCGGTTACTTCGACGGTGATGGCGCGATCGTCAGCAGGATGCTCGACCCGCGTCGCGCGGACAGTCCTCTGCACGGGTTTCGCACCGAGGTGCAGGTCCTGCTGAAGGATGTCAGCGATCGTCTGGTGCGGCTCGAGGCCGCCCGTGACGCTCGCGCCGATGAGCGCGACAAGGGCACCGCCAAGGGACAGGACTTCGAGGACGAAGTCGAGGCTCGGCTCGATGTGCTGTTGCGCGGCACGGGCGACCTTGTCGAGCCCACCGGCACAGCCGTCGGTAACAGTGTGCGCGGCCGCAAGGGCGACTTCCTGATCACTCTCGATCCGTCCTGGACTCGGGGGCTCCCAGTTCGTGTCGCGGTCGAGGCCAAGAGTGGCCGCGTCGGACTTGCCAAGCTCTGCCGCGACCTCGATGAGACGCGGCGCAATCGCGGCGCCGTGGTAGCTGTCGCCGTGTACCGCGCGGGGAATGCGCCGGCGGGGTGCGCGCCGTTCACGCTCCACGGGGAGCACATCATCTGCGAGTTCGAGCCGGACGACCCCGATGACACCGCGCTCACCGCCGCGGTGCGCGTGGCTCGGGTGCTGGCGCTCGCCGCAGTGCGCGATCGGGTCAACGTCGTCGACGCAGCCGCCGTGCGGCGTGATCTCGAAGGTATCCGCGCTCAGCTCAACACCATCCAGGGGATGAAGGCGAAGCTCACCTCCATATCGACCACCACGGGCGATGTGCGCAATGGGCTCGAGGCACTGCGTCAGGGTGTCATCGACCGTGTCGTGGCCATCGAAGGAAACGTGGCGGAGATCGCAGCGGCGCCTCGCGAGGTGGCCTGATGCTGATCGACGATCTCAGGCGTTCGGTGACCCACATCCTCCAGTGCTTCCTCGACTTCGCGATCGAGTCGCAGTTCGTCATCCTCGAGAATGGCGACGCGGCGGACGAGTTCATCCAGCTCAAGCTCAACCAGCGTGTCCTCTACGGCGAAGTCGGCTCACGCGAATGGGATGTCTTCGATGCACGTCGACCGCTCAGCGCGGAAGCGCGCGCGTTACTCGCTGGCCTCGGGTTCACGCATGGCGGTCCCGAGCGCAACTACATCTGCGACGACCTCGCGCAGAGTGCGCCGTACTCGGCGGACCTGTATCTGAGGCTGCACTCGGGGGCATACGGATCGCCGCCCACGAGCGTGTCGGTGATCACAGACGTCCAGGCGGTCCGCGCGCTCGCAGGCCCATCGGGGCGCTCGCCGAAAGCGTCGCCCTTCGCACCGGATGGCGGACGTCACGAGAAGCGGCGCACCACGCACGTCGAGACCGGGCCCGGGCTGAAGTTCCGGGTCGAACGCGCACTGCGGAGCAACTTCGCCGAGATCGGCTCGACCAGCGATGAGCTCGAGGCGCTGCGCCGCGAGGTCGAGCAGTCCGGGTCATGGGAGGCTTTACCCGAGTGGGCACGGGATTGGATCCGCAAGGCCGAGGAGGGACCGCTCTGGGTCGTGCTCGGCCGATGACCAATCCTTAGCACTCGGCCCCGCGGCCCGCTAGCAGTCCTCATGCCCGAGTGCTAAACTGTCCCCTGGACCCCGCGGCTAGAGGACATACCAGGAGGAACCATGGCCAAGCAGTTGCTATTCGACGTCGAGGCTCGAGCCCATCTCAAACGAGGGGTTGATCGGGTCGCCGACGCGGTCAAGATCACCATCGGCCCCAAGGGCCGGAACGTCGTGCTGGACAAGAAGTTCGGCTCGCCGACCATCACCAACGACGGAGTCACGATCGCCAAGGAGATCGAGCTCGAGGAGCCCTTCGAGAACATGGGCGCCCAGCTGGTCAAGGAAGTGGCGAGCAAGACCAACGACATCGCTGGTGACGGGACCACCACCGCCACCGTTCTGGCCCAGGCCCTGATCGCAGCCGGCCTGCAGAACGTGGCCGCCGGCGCCAACCCGATCCAGCTCAAGAAGGGCATCGAGCTCGGCGTTGAGGCGATCGTCAAGGCCATCAAGGAGCAGTCGATCCCGATCTCCGAGCGCGAGAAGATCGCTCAGGTCGCGTCGATCTCCGCGGCTGACCCCACCATCGGCGAGACCGTCGCCGACGCGATGGAGAAGGTCGGCAAGGACGGCGTCATCACTGTCGAGGAGTCGAAGGGCCTGGAGACCGAGCTCGAGCTCGTCGAGGGCATGCAGTTCGACAAGGGCTACATCTCCGCGTACATGGTCACCAA
>DAITPY010000007.1:23615-51811 GCA_036833315.1 Candidatus Dormiibacterota bacterium | reverse complement strand
TACCCGCACGGGGAGTCGAACCCCGGTTACCACCTTGAAAGGGTGGTGTCCTAACCGCTAGACGATGCGGGCGCGAAGGGCCAATCTTAGGATCGACCACCCCAGCCCGCCGCCGGCTTCGAATCCTCCGGAGCACGCCGGTATACTCGCGCCATGCCTGTTCGCGAGATCGCCGGCAAGACCATCGGTTTTGGACTTGTCGCCCTGGCCCTGATCGCCGGCGGCATCCTGGACCTGCTCGGCGGTCACGTCTACAACGACTACCTGAATGCGGCGCTCGGCATCATCCTGATTCTGATGGGCCTCGCCGCCGGCGGCCTCGGCACCTTCCTGATCGTCGGCATCCTGTACGAAGAGCGCCTCCGCCGGCGAGAGGAGCAGGTCCACGTCACGCCACGTGGGTCCCCGCCGGCGCCGCCGCCGCCCTGGGGAATGGCCGACGTCGGCAAGCCACCCGGGGTCATGCGCGTCGGTGATGCGGCCACCGCGCACGGCGGCGGATCCCCTCGGGTGATGAGTGTCATGGTCTCGAACCTCGACGCGCCGATGCTCATCGTCGGGCTGCTCGCATGGACGATCCTGACCCTCGTTCTCTTCGCGCCCCACTAGGAGTGGCCGGCGCCGGCACCAACGTCCGCACCCGGTTCGCGCCCTCCCCCACCGGGGCGCTGCATTTCGGCTCGGTGCGCACCGCTCTCTTCGCGTGGCTCGCGGCATGTCATGCCGGCGGCACCTTCATCCTGCGCATCGAGGACACCGATCAGGAGCGCTATATCCCCGGTACCGAGGCGCTGATCCTCGAGACGCTGAGCTGGCTCGGGCTCCATTGGGACGAGGGGCCCGAGGTCGGCGGCCCCCATGCCCCGTACATCCAGTCGCTGCGAATCGCCACCTATCGCGAGCACGCCAACGGGCTGGTCGCGAGCGGCAGCGCGTACTGGTGCACGTGCACACCCGTGCGCTTGGCGGCGATGCGCGAGGCGCAACGTGCCCGCTCGGAGCCGACGCGATACGACCGTCGCTGCCTCGGTCGCCAGAAAGACGTCGCGCACGAACGCGCGAACGGCGCGCCCGCGGTCGTGCGACTGCTGATGCCTGATGGTGCGACGGAGTGGGACGACGCGGTGCGCGGTCACCTGCGCTTCGAGAACTCGGATATCGACGACCAGATCCTGCTCAAGTCAGACGGATTCCCGACCTACCATCTCGCGGTCGTCGTCGACGACCACCTGATGGAAATTAGTGACGTCATCCGCTCCGAGGAGTGGATCCCGTCGACGCCGAAGCACCTCGCCCTCTACAACGCATTCGGCTGGACTCCCCCACGTTTCGCACACGTCCCTGCGGTCCTCGGTCCCGATCACCAGAAGCTCAGCAAGCGCCGCGGTGCCCGCAACGTGCTCGAGTACGGCGAACGCGGTTATCTCCCGGCGGCGATCGTCAACGCTATGGCGCTGCTCGGGTGGTCGTCCGGCGATGAAGAGGAGGTGTTCACGCTCGAGCAACTCTGCGAGCGTTTCAGCCTCGAGCGTGTCAATGCCGCGCCGGCGATCTTCGACCCGAAGCGACTCGACGACCTCAACGGCATCCACATCCGGCGCATGGACACCGACGCGCTCGTCGAGGCGCTCGAGTTCCCCTTGAGTGGCACCAGCAAGGAGGTTCGCCGATCGCTGGTGCCATTGCTGCGTGAGCGGATGGTGACCCTCGCGGACGCGACCCGCCTCTGCGCGCCGCTGCTCGGCGACGTGGTGCTCGACCCGGGCGTGGAGTTTCCGCCGAAGAAGGTCGACCAGGCGACGGCCGTATCGATCATCGATGCGGCCATCGATGCGATCGAGCACGGCGGCCTCGACGATCACGACGCATTGCTCGAGCGCATCCGGGAGGTCGCGGAGCGGGCGGGCTCCAAGCCGAGGGATGGGTTTCGCGTCCTCTACGTCGCGATACTCGGCAGCCCGACTGGGCTGCCGGTCATCGAATCGATGATGTTCCTCGGCAAGGAAACGTCACTCCGCCGCCTCCGCGCGGCGCGAGCCCGCCTCGGCTGACAGCCGCGCCGAGCTTTCAGCTGCCGGGTCCGTCGACCCCCGTCTCAACCGGGTGTTCGGCGGGATGACCGCTGCGGGTCCGGGCCGGGAGGTGCGACCCGGCACCCTGAGTCCCACGCCGGCGGAGACGCGCAGCGGCCACGGGAGGATGAGCAGCGTGTCTCGGCCCTGACGGCGCGGATGGCCCCGGCGGCTGCGGCGCCGAAGATGCGGGACCGGACGGCGCCGGCGATGCTGGTGGCGTCGACGCGTGTCGTCTGTCTCTGCTCACGGCCTCGGTGACACGCGCCGCGAGCATGTGCGCCAGCGACCACGCGACGCGATCGACGCCGGTGGCATGGCTTGCGAGAGCGACGGTGATGACGATGGCGCTGACCGGCCAGAGCGCGGTGAACAACGAGAGGCCGGAGAGCACCCCGAACCCGGCCAGGATGGGGTGGCGGCGTACGAAGGACGGGGGCGGGGGCGGCGGTGCGGCGGTGCTGGAACGGTCGTCTGTGATTGGCATGTGACGACCGTATGCGCGGTCGCAGGACAGGTCGCGGACCAACACCAGTTCGGGTCTGACAATCCCGTACCGGTCTCGTTACCACGATGTGACGCTGCCGTGGACTGTCGGTGCCCGGTGTCGCGACACAATCGAAGCGCCACGCAGTGGGGGCTGAACGTGGAGCCGACAGGAGGTCGCCAGTGATCAGGGGAATGCCGAGGCATGACGTGATATGAGCGAGTTGTCGGTGACGCGCCCACCGCTGCTGATGACGCGCGCGCGGGCACGACTCGAACGGCTCAGCGGCCCGCAGCGTCTGGTCATCTTCTCGATCGCGCTCGGCCTGGTCGGAGCCGCGCTCTGGCTCATCCCCCTGCGTGATGTCCAGCGAACCAGCACCATCGCGGCGATTCCGTGGTGGGCAGAGCTGGCCACCTGTTACGCGACCAGTCTCCTGTTCGTGCAGGTGCGTGTGCATCGCGAGCTGTCGACGCTCTCGCTCACCGAGATCCCGGTGGCGATGGGGCTGTTCCTCATCGATCCGCATCTGCTGCTCGGCTGCTACGTCGTCGGGGTCATGCTCGCGAGCTGGACGCGCCGGCGCATCCGATGGGTGAAGGACTTCGCCAACATGATGCTCGACGTCCTGTACATCGGCGTGGCGGTGCTCGTGTTCAACGCCGTCGGACCGGATCCGCACAACCCGATCGCGGCGCGCAGCATCCTCGCGTACGGGGTGGCCATGGTGGTGGCGGGCTGGTTCGTGTATCCGATCGCTCTCAACGTGGGCACCAGCATCGCGCAGGGGCGGGTCCGTCTCGGCGACGTCACCCGGGCGTATCTCTTCCAGGTCGCCGCCACCACCACCAACGCATGCCTCGGGATCGTGGCCCTGATGATCCTCACGGTGTCGCCATGGCTCGCGTTCGCGCTCGTGCCTCCGGCGATCCTCGTGCTCGCAGGACAGATCGCCGCAAGCGAGAGCCAGCGTCGCGCCGACCGCAACGAATTCCTCTATCGCACCACGGAGATCCTGCATTCGACCCGGCAGATGGGCGAGCGCGCCGGCGAGTTGCTGACCGGGATCACCAGGATGTTCGACGTCGAGCGAGCCGAGCTCGTGGTGATCCCCGAGGTGCGTGGACCGGCCGTGCGCTTCCTCTCGATCGGCGACGACGACCACGCTGTCGTCTCCACCTCCGAGCTGACCTTCGCCGAGCAGGAGGTGCTGAACGAATTGCGCACCACCGCGACTCTCTCCGGTCCGCTCGTGAATGATCAGTCGCTCGGCCTGGCGCTCGCCGAGCGCAACGCGCGCGCCGGGACAGTGGTCGTGCTGCGCGGGCGCGAGGGTCCGCAGGGCATGCTCCTGCTGCTGGACCCGATCCGTGGCGGCGCGAAGCTAGGGGCGCATGAGCAGAGCCTCCTGACCACGGTCGCCGGCCTCATCAGCGTGGCGCTCGAGAACGGCCAGCTCGCAGAGGCCATCCTCGCGATGACGGTCGAGAAGGCGGAGCTCGCGCGGCGAGCCTTCTACGATCCGCTCACGCAGATCGCGAACCGCTCGCTCTTCATCGAGACCGTGACGGCTTCGCTCTCCCAGCTGGGTGCGACGCGCCGGCCGATCGCGGTGATGTTCATCGACCTCGACGGGTTCAAGGAAATCAACGACACCTTCGGACACTCGGTCGGCGATCAGGTGCTGAGCGCCGTCGCCGCGCGACTGCGCATCCAGGTTCGCAAGCTCGACATGGCCGCCCGCCTCGGAGGCGACGAGTTCGGCATGCTGCTCGATGGCATGCGCCACAAGACCGATGCCAGGGTCGTCGCCGAGCGGATCATCGAGACGCTGCGCCGTCCGATTCCGCTGGGTGATGCGGTGGTGTCCATTGGAGCGAGCGTCGGTGTCGCCGTCGTCGACGACCCGGCCGATGCTCCGGACCCGGAGGAGCTGATGCGTCGCGCCGACATGGCCATGTATCTCGCCAAGCGGCAGGGGAAGAATCAGTTCGTGATCTTCGACGAGACGGCGCGCACACCGGTGATCGCGATCACTCCGGATCCGCTCCGCCAAGCCGTCGGCTGAGGGCCGCGCGGGACGCTGGTCCCGCTCCATCTACGATGGGCCGGTGACACCACCTCGCTGCCTGTCCATCGCCACCTCCGATTCCGGCGGAGGCGCCGGCATCCAGGCCGACCTCAAAGCCTTCGCGGCCGCGCGCTGCCACGGCATGACCGCGATCGTCGGCGTGACCGCGCAGAACACCGAGTCGATCCTGGCGGTGCATCAACTCCCCACCTGGGTGATCACCGCGCAACTCGAGGCGGTGTGGTCCGACATCGGCGTCGATGCGGCGAAGACCGGCGCGCTGCTGTCAGCCGAGGTGATCGTCGCGGTTGCGGACTTTCTCGTCAGCCACCCCACGACACTGGTCATCGACCCGGTGCTTCGCGCGAGCAGCGGAGCGGTGCTCCTCGACCCCGACGCCGTCGAGGTGCTGATCACGCGCCTGCTCCCGCTCGCCACGGTGGTGACCCCGAATCTCGTCGAGGCACGGGTCCTCGCCGGAGCGGACGGTGACCGGCGAACCCTCGCCGAGGCGATCGCCGCACGCGGCGCTCGCGCTGTGCTGATCACCGGCGGCGATGGCGGCGGATCGGACCTGCTCTACGATGGCGTCGACCACGTCGAGATCCCCGTCGCGTGGGTTGAGGGCTCGGCGACCCACGGGACCGGGTGCACCCACTCCGCAACGCTCGCGGCCGAGCTCGCATGGGGCACTCCGCTGCTCGACGCGGCGCGGCGTGCCGCCGAGGTCACGGCCGCCGCGATTCGCGATGGGCTCCCTGGGATCGGCGCCGGACCCGGACCCGTCGCCGTCGGTCAGGCCTCGGGCGTCAGCCAGCGCGTCCGCACGAGGTAGACGAGAAGCCCGATCCCGATCATGTCGATCAGGAGGAGCAGGGGGCCGAGATTGAGGCCGTTGCCGAAGTCGAGACCGCTCAGTGGGGTGAGCGCCTCGACGGGTGGGATCCGAGCGGCGTCAAGACCGGACTTCGTGCTCAGCGAGCCGGACGCCACGGCGAGCGGGGCGAAGGGTGCGAGATCCACGGGCACCTGCGAGCGAGTGGCCGCCCCCGAACCCGTTCCGCTGGAACCTCCGGCATGGCCGGAGTGGCCGCTCCCGGACGAGCCACCCGACGCACCCGGTGCCGTACCTCCCGTCGCTCCCGAGGATCCGGATGGTGTCGAGGTCGGAGCCGGGGTCGAGGTCGCGGTCGGGGTCGACGTCGGTTGCGGTGTCGGGGTGGGTGCGCTACCGCCGCCCGTACCGCCCATGCCCCCGTTCCCGATCGGGGTGGCCGTGGGACTGGGCGTCGGAGTCGGCGTCGGAGTCGGCGTCGGAGTCGGCGTCGGCGTCGCGGTCGGCGTCGCCGTCGCGGTTGGGGCCGGAGTGGCGGTCGGCCGCGGAGACCGACTTGACGCCGCGGCCGCGCCGGTAACGCCCGCGAGCATGAGCGCGAAGACGCAAGGAAGCAACGCCGCCGCGGCGCGCCCTCTCGAGCGCCGGCGCGAGCTGATCCGACCGAATACGTTTGCGTTCACTGATCTGATCTGAACTGTGGTCTTAATACCATCGGGTCGGACCGATCATCGGCGTGTCGTGACGCCGTTGCGAGGCCCCGTTCACAGAGGTCATGCGGCAGCGGCGTCCTCTTACGATCTGTGGGGTGTGCACCATCCTGCTCGCCTGGCGGTGCCATCCCGATGCCCCGATCGTTCTCGCGGCCAACCGCGACGAGTTGATCGCTCGCCCAAGCTCGCCGCCAGGGCTGCTCAACGAGAACCCCTGGGTCGTCGGCGGACGCGACCTCCTGGCGGGAGGCACCTGGCTTGCGATTGCGGCCGGAGGCATGATGTGCGCGGTGACCAACCGCCATGCCACCACCGGCGAGCCCCTGCCTCCGGACCCCACCCGCCGGTCCCGTGGCGAGATCCCACTCAGCCTGCTCCTCGACCCCCGCCCCGACGAGGTCCGGGACCGCCTGGCCGGGCTTGGACCCGGTCGCTACAACCCGGTGAATGTGCTCTGGCTGTCCGCGGATCACGCCCTGGTGGCGCACGTCGACGACGCCGCGCCGGTGCGCGTCGTCGACCTCGCTCCCGGTGCACACGTGCTCACCACCGGCGACCTCGACGACGCCTCCAGACCCAAGGTGGCGATGCTCAGTGCCGGCATGGATGCCGCGCTCGGAGCCGGCGGCGGACCCGACGGGACCCTGGCGCGGATGCGCGCGCTGCTCGCCGACCACACCACCCCCACCGGGAAACCCGTCGACGCCGCGTGCATCCACGGGGATATCTACGGAACGGTGTCGGCATCCACGGTGATCGCCGGGCCCGGGCGGTTGACCTACGAACATGCGCCGGGCCGTCCCTGCGTCACCCCCTTCACGAAGGTGACGACGCCGTCCTAGTGACCGCCGTGGGACGCGAGGATCGTCTTGACGAGCAGGCTCACCATCGCGACGATCGCATAGCCGCGCACGGTGCACAGTGCGATGAGACGTCCGCGCGATTTAACGGGCTGGCTGAGCAGGGCGAGTGACGGCATACGCCAGGTCTCACGATCCTCGTTCATCCGCGGGTCAGGCGGCAGTGCGCGGCGCGCCCGAAGGTTGATCGCAATCGCAATCCCCAGGCCGACGATCATCACGACGCCCAGCACTGCGAAGAGTCGGAGCACGTCGATGTTCGGGAAGATCGTCGACACCACGAGGATGACGGAGAGGATCAGCAGCACACCGAGGATCAGCGACGCGAGCAGGTTGAACCACGGCCGGTTGACCCAGGGACCGAGCACGTCTCGGTCGTTGCACAGGAACAGCAGGAAGAGGCACGAGCTCGGCAGCATGACCCCCGCCAGAGCCTGCACGGCGGTGGTGACCAGACCGAGCGGGACCCCGGGGATGAGCACGAACGTTGCCGCCAGCACCACGAGCCCTGTGAACATCGCGTAGAACTGTCTGGCCTCGCGCCATGACCTGTGCAGCGAATTTCGGATCCCGAAGGTGTCGCCAAACGCGTACGACGTGGAGAGCGTCACCGCACTCGCGCCGACGATTGACGCGTCAATCAGCAGGATCGAGAAGATCGCGCCCACCGCCGGGCCGACATGTGAGGCCAGACCTTTGGCGAGGTCGTACGCGTTGGTGAAGGCATTCACATTCCCCGCGCCCATACCGGTGGGACTGAACGCGAATGCTGTGGCGATCATGATCGCTGACGCGCCGATGACGACGACCAGTGCGCCGATCACCGTGTCTGCGCGTTCGTACGGAATCCAGCGAGGCGTGATGCGCTTGTCGACGACGTTTGATTGCTGGAAGAACAGCTGCCACGGCGTGATGGTGGTTCCCACGATGGCGACGATCAGGAGCACGCCGTCGGATTTGAAGCCATGCTGCACGCCGGGGAGGATGAAGTGCTGTACGACAGGACCCAGCGTTGGATGACAGAGCAGCATCAACGGGATGCACAGCAGGTTGCCGAAGAGGATGACGAACATCAGCCGCTCCCACGTCTCGAAGCGTCCGGTGACCGTGATGCCGACCAGGAGGAGGCCGACGAGCGGCACCGCGACCCAGGCGGGAACCCCGAAGTACTGAGCGCCCAGCGAGATACCGATGAACTCGGTCGCGATGGTGAGAAAGTTCAGCACGAAGAGATCGCTGACCGCGAAACGCCCCCAGACCTTGCCGAAACGCTCGAAGATGAGCCGTCCATGGCCCACACCGGAAACGGCACCGAGGCGTACCACCATCTCCTGGTTGACGATGAGCACGGGGATCAGCAGCAGCAAGGTCCAGAGCAGGCTGGTTCCGTAGTCCTGCCCCGCCGCCGCGTAGGTCGAAACACCGCCCGCGTCGTTGTCACCGACCATCACGATGAGTCCAGGCCCGACGATCACGGCGAGCGCGAGCAGCTTTCTGCGCCAGCTGCGGGCTCCACCATGCTCGTGCTCGCCGATGGTGCCGAAGGCGCCCCGGATGTCGCCGTGGCGTGCGTCATCCCGAGCCGCCGTCGAGCCGCGCGCCACCTTGGCGGCCGGCTTGCGAGCCTTCTCCTGCGCCAATTCGGACCTCCCACCGTCGATGACGGCAAGACTGAGCGGGCCCGTCCGCTCAGGAGGTCACGACTGCGTGATCACCTCTCTGCGGGCGCGCCCGAAAGTTGCCGGGACTGGGGACTGTCGCCGCCGTCCATGTGTGAGTTGCTGCACCCCAAAAGTGTGGTTGCCGTGCCCGCAGTGTACAACCAGCACCGGCGTCAGTCCCCGTCGGCCTCCGCGCGGCGTCGCCACGAGTTGGGCAGCATCGCGTCGAGCACATCGTCGACGGTGATGACACCGATGACGCGGCCGTCGTCCTCCACCACCGCGACGACGGTGAGATTGAAGTCAGCCATGCGCCGCGCCACCTCCGGGAAATCGTCGTCGACGTTCACCGACGCATTGCTGTGCTCGACAAGCTCGGAGACTCGTCTGCCCGCGTCAGCGCGGACCAGATCGATGAGTGGCACGGAGCCGGCGAGCTTCCCCGCATCGACCAGGAAAACGTCGGCGACCACCTGGGGGAGCACGTCGGCGGCGCGCACCGCCGCGAGCGCCTCGGACACGGTCGCGTCGGGTGACACCGACACGAAGTCGGTGCTCATCAGCCCGCCTGCGCTGCTCTGTCCGTAGCTCAAGAGCGCCCGCACCTTGGCCTGTTGTGTCGGCGGGAGCAGCGACAGGATCGGAGCGCGACGGGGCTGATCGAGCTCGGTGACGAGGTCCGCCGCGTCGTCGGGACCCATCTCGGCGAGCACGGCCGCAGCCTCTGCGTCGGACTTGTCACGCAGGAACTCGACCTGGTGCTCGGTGTTGAGCTCCTCGAACACGTCGGCCTCGAGCTCGGGGTCGCCATGTACGGCCGAGATGATCTCCTCACCTTCGTCGTGCGATGCCGCCTCGACGAGGTCGGCGATCTGCGCCGGATGCAGGCGTCGGAGTCGTCGCAGCGGCATGAGCAGGCGTGAGGTGGGCACGTGACCCACGAACGGCTCGATTGCGGCCCAGTCGACGAATCCCTGGCCATCGCCGCGCCCACCCGAGAACCGGCTGAGCAAACCGCGGGGACGCGTGTCGATGCCGGCGACCACCCAGCCCGAAGGCCCGAGGCGCAGCTCGATGTCGTGGGCAACCACCAGCCGGCCGGCCTCGACGCTGATCAGCCGGCGACCGAGCACGTCCTCGCCGAGCAGGACCTCGCCCTGACGGCGCTCGAAATGCGCCAGGTTGAGATCCTCGCCGGCGAGCTGCACGCCACCGGGGCGCATCTCGGCGATCCGATCCCGGGGGATGAACAGCCTGCGTCCGGCGATGCGACCGACCAACCCGGTCACGGGTGGATAGCCGCCCTCGGCGAACCGGGCGATGACATCGTCCACCCGGCCGAGGCGTCCCCCCGCTCGGTCGACGAGCGGGCTGCGCAGGATCCCGGTGAGTGCGAGCCGGCCCGACTGGGCAGCCGGCTCCCCGGGGTCTGAGGTAGACATTCCGCGCTCAGTCTGCCACGTAACCCACCCCAATGTCTGTCCGCGTGGTGTCCTCCGCCGGCACCGATGGTTGCAGGGTGTCCGTGTCCGCGTTCCCGATCCCCTGCACCGCCGCAGCTCTCGCCACCGTCCTCCCTCCATCTATGATCGACACGGTCGCCCGCGGGCACGGACATCTCCGTTTGCCTGGGCCGGCTGGGGAGGGGTGTTTCGTGGGGGAGACCGGCCGTGGCGACGATGCACGATGGATGCTCGGCGTCCTCGCACCCGATCACTGTCGCAGCATCGTGGTGATCACCGCCGACGGCGAGCTTGCGGTCGCGGTGCGCGACACAGTTCCCTCGGGGGTCGCGGTGATTCGTGACGCGCGACCCGACGACGCCGCGCAGGTGGCCGCCGCATGCCTCCCCTGGCCCTGGATGGTGGTCGGCGCCACCGCGTCGCTGGCGCCTGCGCTCGGCACGATGCTGCGCACCCGGCCTGTGTTGACGATCTGGCTGGGCGCGCCTCCCGCGGGACTGCCCGGTCACGCGCTCAACTTCGACCGCCCCGCTGCGGTGCTGACCGCCGTGGACGGCGCATGCCGCGCGAACGTCGGCGGCATGCGCCTTGCGCCGGGGAGTGGCGTCGAGCTCGATGACGGCACGCTGCTTCGAGGTGCGACCCTCGACGCGCTGGTTGGAGCTCATCCGCGTGGCTTTGCGCTGCCCTCGCGGACGTTCCGCACGGTCTCGATAGCACTCGCCCGTCACGGAGCCACCTGGACCCCCGAGCGCGATGACAACGCCCGGGTCACCCTGGTCCCGTGCGTGCGGGAGGGGGAGCGGGCATGAGAGCGAACCCCGAGGTGCTCATCCTCGAGGACGACGCCGAGACCCTCGAGGAGTTGCAGAGTCACTTTGCCCGCAAGCGATTTCACCCGCTCGCCGCGCGCAGCGCCTCGCGCGCGCTCTCGTTGCTCGAGAACAACCGGTATTCGAGCAGGCCGGTGCTCGCCATCGTGGATTGGGACCTCGGCAAAGCGCCGGATCGGAGCGCGAGCAGCGGTGACGTGCTCTCGCGACTCGCACGCGAGCTTCGCGAATGCCCGGTCATCGTCTACTCGCAGAACATCGACGCCTTCAACGTTCGCAGTCAGATTCAGCGTTCGCATCCGCGCGCGCTGCTGCACGACAAGCGCGACGGTGACGCATCACTCCTCGAGCGCGTCGACAGGATGCTCGACAGAACCGTCGGCGACCTGCGCATTCACGACGGGACGGTGGTCGTGCACCTGCCGAGCCTCGATCAGCACCATCATCGCGAGGCGATCAGGCTGGTCGTGCACCACCCCGACATCGTGACGTTCCATTCGGACACCGCGACCAAGGCGGTGCGCAGATTCGGCGAATGGCTGCGAGAGCACGAGTCGGCGGTGACGCTGGTGAGCCACGGCAACCGCAAATACCGACTCCAGGTTTCGGTCACCACACACCAGGCGTGAACCTCAGCGTCGCTGAGATCGCCGAGCTGCCGCTTGCGGCTGCCCTCATCGACACCGGCGGCGAGGTGGTCGCACGAACCCCTGAATGGGACGGGCTCGGACCCGGCGCCGTCTCCTATCCGGTGCGCAACATGCGCCTGGTGGTGCGCACCCGGCCCGCTTCGCCGCAGTGTGACGAGGTGCTCGACCGCCTCCTTTATGCCATCGACGGCGCGGTCGGGGGCCTCGAGTCAACCCAGGCGAAGCGGGTTCGCATGCTCGGGAGCTCGCTGCGCCTGCTCGCCGGACGTGAGCCCGGAGGCTGGGGCACCACCGACGAGGTGCTCGACCTTGCGCGCGCGGGGATCACCGCGCGGACCGCGCTGGGCGTCGAGGTCTTCACCGGTGCGGTCCGACCTGTGCTCGCGCCCGAGGTCGCCGCGCTGGTGGTCGTGCAGCTCGCCGTGAACGCCGAGCGCCATGATGCCGCGGCATCGGTCGGCCTCGGAGTCGACAGAACCACCTTCCGGGTGGTCTGGCGGCGCGTCGGGAAGCCGGCGACAATCAGAACCGCGCGCCGCCATGCCGACCGCGAGCGATGGGGCCTCGGCTTCGCTCGCAACGCGGCGGATGCGATCGGGGGCAGCGTCTACCCGCCTCGCGCATTCGGCGACGGCAGCGTCGCCGCGACGCTCGAGCTCGGCGTGCGCCGTCTGGCCTTGCCCCTCGCCGCGATACGCGACGGGCTGGTGTGCCGGGCGACGCGATCGTGGGATGAGGAGACATCGCTCGCGCCCGGCAGTTCGGTTGATGCGGGATCGAGGCTCGCCGATCTCTGCGCCGCAGCGCGGGCGCAGCCGGGGCGGATTGTGAGCGACGGCTGGAGCGCACGAGCCACCGCGCGGACGACCTGGGTGGCGGTGCCGCCCGACGACTCGGAGGTGCGCGCTCGTGACGTCGTGACCGGGCTCATGCACGAGCGAGCGCTGTCCGATCATGTCCCGGAGCCGGCCAGGTCCACCATCGCCGGCCTCGCGCTGCTCCTCGCGACCCTGCTCGGGGAACCGATGCCCCGCATCCCGATGCGGGTGTGGGCGCGACGCATGACCGAGCTCAGCAGTGTCTTCGAGCTCACCCGGCCGATCCCGAGCTTCGACGGCGTCGGTGCGATCGACGCCGCGGTCGTTGCCGTGCTGGCATCGTCGGCCGACGGCTTCGAGATCGAGGGCGACCGCCTCTGGCTTCGGATCCGCGAGGAGTGCCGTGAGGATGCGGCCGTCCGGGTGCTGCTCAGGCCAGGTGAGGATCGGATCCCGCTCGGCTGACCGGCGCCGGTACGACCGGCGAACGCAGGAGCAGCGAGGTGATCAGCACGAGCAACGGATGCGCGGCGCGCTCGGCAGCCGTTGCGCCCGCTTCCTCGAGTGAGTCGTCCAGCCTGAGCAGGTCGGCGGCGAGAATCCCGACGGCCATGTGGATCAGGACCGCGGCATCGCCCGCGCGCGCCGGCTCCGAGCCGGCGTCATCGCTCTGGGGGCGCACTTCGGGCTCGTAGCAGCGGTGCTCCGGCGCGCCGGATTGGTAGGCGGTCGCCCAGATGTCATAGCCGAGCGATTCCTCGTGGCGCAGCCGGGCCGCGAGGCGGCGCAAGGAGTCCAGTTCGCCAGCCGCACCCTCGGCCTGCTCGATGAGACGAAGCACCAGTTGCAGCTGGTACCTGGCGACCCAGAAGCGGGACACGCCCGCGGTGAGCAGCCGCGACAGCCGCACCTGGGCGATGCTGACCCTGCGCTGCGACGTCCCGTCGGCGCCGGGGGTGAGGACCTCGACGTCGCGGCGCACATCCCAGACCCCGCCGAGCACCCGAATGATCGACGTGGGGCGCCAGACCCCGGCGGGCTCATCCCAGCAGTCGACGGGGACATCGCCGAAGGCGCGATCGCCCGTGCTGGTGAGCAGGGCCTGGTGGAGCTCTTCGCGACTGCAGGAGGCGAGCAGCGACCAGCCGGCGGGGAGTGTGGTGATGGCCATCGAAATAGTGCTGGGACGTTGAGGGGACGGTTGCGATGAAGCGGCGAGTCGCCGTGACCTGGCGTGCAGTATGCCCCCGAACCGTCGAAAACGGGTGGGCAAACGCGGCGAGCTCCGCGGCGCGAGATCCCGGGCTACGGATCCGGCGGCGGTGCCATCCCGCTGCTCGGCCACCAGGGATCGACGCCGCCGGCCCACGACGGATCGCGGTGGTGGGCGCGCACCACGGTCTTGATGTTGCCCCGAACGTTGAAGTCGCCGACCACCTCACAGTACCGGGGCTGCAGCAAGCCGACAAGTTCGTCGAGGACGACGTTGACGACGTCCTCGTGATAGACGCTGCGGTCGCGGAATCCGTTGATGTAGAGCTTCATCGATTTCAACTCGACGCAGCGCGGACCCGGCACGTAGCGGATGTGCAGTGTGGCGAAATCGGGGAACCCCGACCGCGGACAGAGGCACGTGAATTCCGGGACGGTGAACTGGATCGTGTAATCGCGCTCCGGCGTCCGGTTGTCGAACGCTTCGAGCCTCGCCTCCCGGATCGCGCGGGCGCCGTACGGTTCCTCGCTCACCGTTGCGCGCCTCGCATCAGCGCGCGGAGCGACGCCAGCGGGATTGGCGCGAACTTGGTGTCGCGGTCGAACGTGTCGATGCCTTCGACTCGTTTGAGGAATGTCACCAGCGCGTAGGTGATCGGGGTGGCGATGATCTCGTAGAGCACCTTCACGATCCAGACGTCGCGGATGATGACGATCAACAGGGACCACGGCTGCGTTCCCGCAAACGCCAGCGAGATGAACACCGCGCTGTCCACGCCCTGGCCGATCACCGTCGAGCCGATGGTACGCGTCCAGAGCAGGCGGCCGTGAGTGGCGACCTTGAGCCGCGCGAGCACGAATGCGTTGAGAAACTCGCCGAGGAGATAGGCGGTGAGCGACGCCGCCACCAGGCGCGGGCTCGAGCCGAGGACGCGCGCGTAGGCCGCCTGGTCGGCGTAGTGAGGATCGGCGGAAATGGCGATCGCCGCGGCGATGAAGAGCACCGCGATGATGTTGGCGAGGAACCCAGTCCAGATCACCATGCGCGCGACGCGGTATCCCCACACCTCGGTGAGCACATCCCCGAAGAGATACGCAAGCGGAAAGATCACGATCGCCGCCGGCACCGAGAAGGGCCCCACCGCGGCGATCTTGACGGCGATGATGTTCGACGTCACCAGCGTCGCGACGAAGAGCGCGGAGACCGTGAGCAGCAGACCGCTCGGCGCGCGGACGGGAGCCGGCTGATTCATGCGGAGCCGCACAGCGTAGAAGATCTGATCAAGGTCTCCCTCGCCGGGCTGAGCTCGGCTCAGACCTCGACAGGCTCGGCGGGCGCCGGCGACACGCCGGGACCAACCCGGCTGATCGTGATCTGGCCATCCTTGGCGTCAACCTCGACATTGTCGCCTTCCGAGAAGCGGCCTTCGAGGATCGCCATCGCGATCGGGTCCTGGAGCCGGCGCTGGATCACCCGCTTCAGTGGACGCGCGCCGTAGGTGGGGTCGTAGCCCTCGGCAGCGAGCGCGTCGATGGCGCTCTCGCTGACGTGCAAGGTCAGCTTGCGGGCCGCGAGCCTGTCGCGCACACCGCGCAGCTGGATGCCGACGATCTCGCGTAACTGGGCGCGGTCGAGGCGGGAGAAGAGGATCACATCGTCGACGCGGTTGAGGAACTCGGGGCGGAAGTTCGCGCGCAGTTCCGCGAGCACGGCGTCCCGAACCTGCTCCCACTGGGCTGCGTCCGCGTCGGCGTTGATGCCGGCGATCAACTGCGAGCCGATGTTGCTGGTCATGATCACGACGCAGTTGCGGAAGTCGACGGTGCGACCCTGACCGTCGGTGAGCCGCCCGTCCTCGAGCAGTTGCAGCAGCACGTTGAACACGTCGGGATGCGCTTTCTCGATCTCGTCGAGAAGGAGCACGCTGTAGGGCCGTCGTCGCACCGCCTCGGTGAGCTGGCCGCCCTCCTCGTAGCCGACGTAGCCGGGCGGGGCGCCGACCAGACGCGACACCGTGTGCTTCTCCATGTACTCGCTCATGTCGAGGCGGATCATCGCGTGCTCATCATCGAAGAGCAGTTCGGCGAGCGCGCGCGCGAGCTCGGTCTTGCCGACGCCGGTTGGGCCGAGGAAGATGAACGAGCCGATGGGGCGGTTGGGATCGGCGAGCCCGGCGCGTCCGCGACGCACAGCGTTGGCGACGGCGCTGATGGCGTCGTCCTGGCCCACCACGCGCGCGTGCAGGTCCTGCTCGATGCGCAGGAGCTTCTGCATCTCGCCTTCGAGCATCTTGCTCACCGGCACTCGGGTCCAGCGCGACACGACCTGGGCGACGTCCTCCTCGCCCACCTCTTCCTTGAGCAGCGGGCGATCGCCCTGCATCTCGACGAGGCGCGCCTGTTCCTGCTCGAGGGCGCGCTGCAACTCGTTGAGCTGACCGTAGCGCAGCTCCGCCGCGCGGCCGAAATCGCTCATCTGCTCGGCACGGTCCGCTTCGTGACGCACCTGCTCCATCCGTTCCTTGATCTCGCGGATGGTGGAGAGCGCGCCCTTCTCCTGTTCCCAGCGTTCACGCAGCCCGCGGCCGCGTTCCTGGAGGTCGGCGAGCTCGCGCTCGAGTGTCTCGAGGCGCTCCTTCGAGAGCCGGTCCGACTCCTTGCGCAGCGCCTCACGCTCGATCTCGAGCTGGCGGATCTCGCGCTCGACGATGTCGAGCTCGGTGGGCAATGAGTCGATCTCGATGCGAAGCTTTGAAGCGGCTTCGTCAATCAGATCAATAGCTTTATCCGGCAGAAACCTGTCTGTGATGTATCGATTGCTCAGCACGGCGGCGGCGACGATCGCGGAGTCGGTGATGCGCACGCCGTGGTGCACCTCGTAACGCTCCTTGAGGCCGCGCAGGATGCTGATCGTGTCCTCGACCGAGGGTTGTTCGACCACGATCGGCTGGAAGCGACGTTCCAGTGCCGCGTCCTTCTCGATGTGCTTGCGATATTCATCGAGCGTGGTCGCGCCGATACAGCGAAGCTCGCCGCGCGCGAGCGCCGGCTTGAGCATGTTGCCCGCGTCCATCGCGCCTTCCGCGGCACCGGCGCCGACGAGGGTGTGCAACTCGTCGATGAAGAGGATCACCGCCCCGTCAGACGACGTGACCTCTTTGAGCACAGCCTTGAGCCGGTCCTCGAACTCGCCGCGATACTTGCTCCCGGCGACCATCGCCCCGAGGTCGAGCGCGACCACGCGCTTGTCCTTCAGGCCCTCGGGCACATCGCCCGACGCAATCCGCTGTGCAAGTCCCTCGGCGATGGCCGTCTTGCCAACGCCCGGTTCACCGATGAGCACGGGGTTGTTCTTGGTCCTGCGCGAAAGCACCTGGATCACTCGGCGAATCTCGTCGTCGCGACCGATCACCGGGTCCAGCTTGCCCCGACGCGCGGCCTCGGTCAGGTCGCGCCCGTACTTCTCGAGCGCCTGGTACTTGGCTTCCGGATTCGCGTCGGTGACGCGTTGCGACCCGCGCACCGCCTCGAGGGTTGCGTAGACACGATCGGGGGTGACACCGGCCTGCTGCAGCAGGCGTCCTGCCTCGCCTTCCGGCTTGGCGCAGAGCGCGAGCAGCAGGTGCTCGGTGGAGACGTATTCGTCCTTGAGACGGTTCATCTCCTCGAACGCGCCGAGCAGCACCGTTCGGAGCGCGCTCCCGATCTGGGGATCGCTCACACCGACCTGCTTAGGACGGTTCTCGAGCGTCGAGTGGAGGCGCGCGGCCATGGGATCCGGCGCCACTTCGAGGCGGCGCAGGAGCGCGGGTACGAGGCCATCCTCCTGCTCGAGGAGCGCCAGAAGGAGATGCTCGGGCTCCACTGCGGGGTGCTGCAGTTGCTGCGCCGCCTGCTGCGCGGCGGTCAACGCCTCCTGGGAGCGTTCTGTGAATCTGTCCAGTCGCACGGCGTTCTTAATACCCCCACGTGCGGGCGGCTAACCTTTGCGCCATGCGCGTGACAGTACTCGGCAGCGGCAGCGCCTGGAGCGAGTGCGGCTGCAACGCGGGCTACCTCGTCGATGGGCGGGTGCTCGTCGACTGCGGCGCACCGGTACCAGCGCTGGTCCGGCGAGCCGAGACATCGGTGCAGGAGATCACGCTCATCCTGCTCACCCACTTTCACGCGGACCACACGTTCGCGCTCCCGACCGTGCTCGACGCGCGCGCATATGCCGCCCAACCCACGCCGGGAACGCTGGTGGTCGCCGGCCCGGTGGGCACACGTGAGTACGTGTCGCGGCTGATCACCACCGGGTACGGCAGCCACGCGCGACGAACCATCGAGGCCAACGTCGACCCCGAGTTCGTGGTGCTGCAGGACGGCAGCGCCATCGAGCTCGCCGGCTACCGGGTGGAAGCGCACGCGGTGATGCACAGCGTCGGGCCCTCGCTGGCATACCGGCTGACGGATGCGAACGGCGCGACGGTCGGGTTCTCCGGAGACAGCGAGCTGTGCGCGGGGCTGCGTCGGTCGATCGCGGGATGCGCGCTCTACGTCTGCGAATGCACCGGGTGGGACGCGCCCGCCCCGGGCGGCCACCTCTGGCGCGAGGAGGTCGCCGGCCTGGTTGCTGAGTACCCGGCGACGACCTTCCTACTGAGCCACCTCGCGGAGCGCCGCGAGCTCGAGGGCGCGCTCGTTGCCCACGATCTGCTCAGCCTGGAGATCTCCCCGGTCGACGGATAGCCGCAAGCAGCGCTCGCCGCCACGTCCGCAGCGCGAGCGCACGATCCTTCACAGAAGCTCCGGCGGCGCTGAACTCGGCCCGTGCGGTGACCGTCGCGAGCTCGCCCAGTGCCGGACCGGCGCGCGGTCGAGCCAGGGCGAGCCTGGCGGCGAACGCCGTGTGCGTCTCCGCTCTTCGTCGGTCCATTCCCGAGAGCAGGCCCAGGGTCTCGACCCGCCGCCAGGCTCCCCTCAGCGAGCGCGGCAGCGCCAGCCAGAGCAGGGCCACTATGGCGATGACTGCCACCGCGGCGAGGCTGGAGAGAGCGACGACCGCCACCGCCGGCGCGCCATTGCGCGACGTGCTGGACCCGCCCACCTGGGCGTTCGAGCCGGGAGCGAAGCCCGGCTTGGCGGCAGGGCTCGGCTGGGGCGTCGTCTGGACAGGCACCGGGGTCGTGAGGACGGCCGACGCGCCACGCGGGAACGGTTGATAGTTGCCCTGGGCGGAGGGGGGCGTCGGCTCGAACGGGATCCACCCGTACCCCGGGAAGTACGCCTCGACCCAGCTGTGCGCATCACTGCTGGTCACGATCTGCTCATGGCTGCTGCCGGACGCTGCCTGGGGTCCGTTCACGTCATGGGTGGTGCCCGGCCCGTAGCCGCTGACGAGCCGGGTGGGAATCCCGAGACTGCGGAGCATCGACCCCATCGCCGACGCGAAGTACTGGCAGTAGCCGCGATGGCTCGTGGTCAGAAAGTACACGACGGGCCACATCTGGCTGCGCGGGATCACCGGGGGGTTGAGCGTGTACTGGAAGAAGGCCGGATTGCGGAGGTGCTGCTCGATGGCACGCGCCTGGTCGTAGGGGTTGGTCTGCTCGGCGGTCCACTGCGCGGCGAGCGTTCGGATCGCCTCCACGCCGTGGGTCGCGTCGTCACTGAGCGAAACGTATTGCTTGGTGAAGTCGGGGTAGTTCTTCCCCGCCGCGCGCAGCTGAGCGTCGGTTGCGGTGGAGATGACTGCGGTGGTCTGGATGGTCGTCTCGGTGATCAGGTCGCGGTCGAGTGCCACCGAGTCGACGCTGAGCAGCGAGGTCTGATCGGCGTCGGCGACGGTTCCGTAGGCGATGCCGGCGCGGTTGACCGAGACCGGTTCGCCGGTGAACGGCACCAGCGGTTGCTGCCCGGTGGCGCCAGGTTGCAGGACGATGTTGGCCCGTACTGTCTGCCCCTCACTCCCGACTCCCCCGTCCTGCGCGTTGGTGTCTCTGGGGAGCAGACCCCCGGGGTACTGCACGCCCGTCCATGTGTACTTGCCGGGGGCGCTGCCTGCGCCGCCCGCGGGCGTGAACCAGTTGCCGCCGGAGAAAAAGGTGTCGGCGGCGACCGCGAGATAGAGGGTCGCAGGGCTGTCGGTGGTATAGCTGAGCACGGTCTTCGGCTGGCTCACCAGCCGTCCGCCCAGCTCGACGGACGGGCTGAAACCGATCGTCGCCGTCCCGCTGCCCGGCCCGGGGTGGCCGACCCCCTTCCCCGAGGACCCAAGGCTGAGGCCGTTTGGAAAGAGCCGCGCCGAGATGTCGGTGGTGCTGACCGCGGGCAGGAGCAGCGCGACCACTGTCAGACCGACCGCCATCGCCGCGGCGCTGGCCCCGAACCGGACCCGCATGCCGTGGAGCGGGGTGATCCTGGCCGACGCCCAACGCTCGCTGAGCGCACCAAGATGCGCAGCCGCGATCACCGCCAGTGCGAGCACCACCGCGACGGTCTCGGGAACCGCGATCGGGTCCGGGTCCTTGGCGTTGACGACGTTTGTGGCCAGAACTGAGAAGACGGGGATCACCGCGAGCACGCCGCGATGCTCGCGAAGCGCGGTCCAGCCGAGCCAGTACCCGCAGAGGAAGAGGACCGCGCAGAGGCCCACCGTGAAGTCCCAATCCTGAGTCGAGGCAAGGCCGGTGACCAGGGCACGCGCGTAATGCGAGACGATCGTCCCTCCGCTCTGACCCGCGACCGGCGTCATCGCCGCCAGCGTGGTGGGGACGATAGCGGCCAGCCCGAGGAAGGGCGCGGCAATGGCCGCGACGAGACGTGGGGCCCGCGCCTGCGCGAGCAGCGCAGCCTCGATCACCGATGTGACCGCCACAACCGCGGCGCCGCCGCCTCCGTTCACCCACCCCGCGGCGAGCACCGCCCACGCCGTCGCAGCGATGAGCGCGACGCAGAGCATGGCTCCGATCTCGAAGGTGTAGTTCCGAATCGGAGCCGGCCGTGCGCGGGCGGTCTCGCGCAGTTGAACGGTGCGGTCGGCCCAGGCCTCCACCGGATCAGCCGGTCGCCGACGCGCGCTCGCCGGTACCGAGCACGTCGCCGCGGCGAACCACCCACCAGTCCAGCGCGAGGCGCCACGCCGCGGGGATCCGAAGCGCCTGTCCCGGGGCTCCGAACGAGGTCGGCTCGATGAAGATGCAGAGGTGGCGCTGACCGCGAGTCGCGCTGTCGACGAGTGCCTCCACCCAGTCGCTCGAGCGGTTGGCGGTGATCACCACCATGCCCCCACGACCCCGCCAGCCCTCGCCGTGGCGACTGATGGTTTCGGCGAGGCTGCGCACACCATCATCGGTCGCGAGCGCCAGGTAGTCGAGGAGACGCAGTCGCTGGACCTCGCCTCGGCCCGCGCCGAAACCGGTGCCTCCCCGCCCGTTGGTCACCATGCCCACCGCCTGACCCCGCCGGATCGCGCCGTGGACCACGGACGCGCAGATCGACACCGCGTACTCGAGCGAGGACTCGATCCCGCTCCCGGCATGGATGCCCCGCTGGAGGTCGAGCACGACCAGCAGGTCGGCGCTCTGTCCGGTGTCGAAGGTGCGGCTGATCAATCGCCCGGTGCGCGCCGTGGACGCCCAGTGGATCCGGCTGAGACCGTCGGTGGCCGCATAGTCGCGGATCGTCGAGACGTCGGGCGGGACGTCGACCGGCTGGCCGCGGCGAGCCTCGGCCACGCCGTTGCCGCTCCACTGCGGGACCCCCTGCAGGAGCGCGTGCAGCGCCGGATAGACGATGACCTCGTTCTCGGGTGCCACCCGGATCCGCTTCGGAAAGAGCCCGAACGGATCGCCGAGGCGCGCCTCGAGCGGTCCGAAGCGATGCACCCCGCGAAGATTGAATGCGCCCCGTGCCGTCCAGGTGACGCTGCCGCCTGCGGCGAGCGAGAAGGCGCGCCCAGGTGCGTACCCCGGAAGCCGGGTGCCGTCGCGCACTTCGCAATACGGCAGCCGCAATCCGCTCGCGTTCTTGACCGTGAAGGTCTCTTCGAAGGGCTCGCCCATCATGAACGACCCCTGCGGCGACTCCCGGGTGACCCGCAGCTTGCGGGCGAGCAGGCGCGACCAGATGTACGCGACAGCGAGGAGCAGGACGAGGACATACGCCAACGTGTACGCAAGACGGATCCCGGTGATCCCTGCAAAGAAGGCGAGCACGGCGACACATGCGAGCAGCGGCACCCGCGCGGTCATGGCGCGCTCCCGGTGCCCACCATGATCGCGGTCACGCCAGGCGCCGGCCCGTCATCGGCACCGACTCGGTCGCCAGCACCTCTTCGAGCACCGCCGCCGAGGTGAGCCCGCGCAACTCGGCGTTGGGGCGGAGCATGACTCGGTGTTCGAGCACGTTGGGAGCGATGTCCTTGATGTCGTCGGGAAGCACGAAGTCCCGGCCTGCCAGGGCTGCCCGCGCCTGTCCCGCATGGAGGAGTCCGAGCGTGCCTCTTGGCGAGGAACCGAGCGACACGTCCCGATGCTCACGGGTACGACGCACGATGCGCACGCAGTAGTCCTTCAGGGTCGCGTCGCAGTAGATCTCGCGGCACACCGCCTGCGCCGCTTTGATCTCGACCGAGTCGGTGACCGCCTCGAGCGCCCCGAGCGGGCTGCCCGACTGGAATCGGTCGAGCATGGCCACCTCCTGATCCGCCGGCAGGTAGCCGAGTTTCAGCTTGAGCAGGAAGCGGTCGACCTGGGCCTCCGGAAGCGGGAAGGTGCCGCCCAGCTCGATGGGGTTCTGGGTCGCCAGGACCATGAACGGATCGGGGAGTTGATGGCTGGTGCCGTCGACCGTGACCTGCCACTCCTCCATCGCCTCGAGCAGGGCAGACTGAGTCTTCGGGGTCGCCCGGTTGATCTCGTCGGCGAGCAGCACCTGGGCGAAGATCGGCCCGCGGCGGAACTCGAAGGTCTGCGCCTGCGGGTTGTAGACGCTCACCCCTGTCACGTCACCGGGCAGCAGGTCGGGCGTGAACTGCACGCGCTCGAAGCTGCATCCACTGCTCCTGGCGAGCGCTTTGGCGAGCAGCGTTTTCCCGGTTCCCGGCACGTCCTCGATGAGCAGGTGCCCGCGGCAGAGGAGGCCGACGATGCAGAGTTCGATCTCCGCTCCCTTCCCCACGATCACCGTCCCGAGGCTCTCCTGCAGACGCCGTGCCATTGCCTGGACGTCGACGTTCATGCTGATCCTCGCGCTGTCTCAACCGGGTTGGTGAGTGAGATGACCTTCATCTGGAGTATACGTTCGCCAGATACGTGGCCAGCATGACCTTGGGAGATGACCCGCACGAGCGCCCCAAAGCGTTGTATAACTGCACCTGACGAGATCTGCGTCTGGATCTCCACACGTTGACGGTCTGGAGGAGGAGGAATTGGCAGAGCGCGAAGAGGAGATCCTCACCACTGGTGAGGCGGCGGCCCTCTGTGGCGTGTCCCGTTCGACACTGCGTCGCGCCGTCGCTCAGGGGCACTTGCGCGCCTGGCACACCCCCGGAAAGCACCTCCGGTTCACGCGCGCCGCGTGCCTCGAGTTCGCCCAGTCGCTCGGCCGGGTCGATCTCATCGGCCAGTCGTATCGCGAGACTCCCGTCTCGGGTCAGCCCGCGCAGGCAGGGGCCGTCAGCTAGAACCCCGGGCTGCCGGCGCGGTGAGCGGTTGCCCGTCGGGCTTCAGCGTTTGCCGGAGAGCAGTCCGCCGACCGTGCCGCCGAACAGCGCCAGCAGGTCGCCGCTGAAGACGTTGCCCATGTCCATCGGGCCGAGGTCGACCAGATGGTGGCTGTTGGTGGCCAGCGACGCGGCAATGATCGATGATTCCTTGAGGAATTCGAAGAGCGCGCCGACGGCGATGAAGCCGATGGCGACCACGATTCCCTGATACATGCCGGCGCGTCCGGCAAGACGTGCCGCAAGCCAGGCTCCGAATATCACGGCAAGGAGGGTCGACACGCCGACCACGCCTCCATCGATGGTGGACGTGGAACCGAAGGCCGCATTGGTGGCGATCAGCCCGACATTGCTCAGCACCAGCAGGGCGATCTCCCCAACGAAGAGTCCCAGCAGGCAGTGCCGCCAGGAGATCGTGCGGCCGCCGCTGAGCGCGGCCGGCGCGGCCGGCGCGGCCGCGGGTCGCGGGCTTGGGCGCCGAGAGGGCTGACGACGCTTTGGCGCGCGGGTCCCGGTGGCCATCGCGTGGAGTATACGAATCTGTCGCCAGCCGGCCGCGAGCCGTTTTATGGCGAGCGACGCACCTACGCTGCGCTCGCATGGCAACCCTGGTACGGACCGAATCGCCGATCACTGGGCCCGAGTCGCCGAAGCGGGGCGGCCGCATCAGCGCGTGGCTTTCGGATCCCCGCCGCGCGCTGCTCGGCGCAGTTCTGCTCCTCACGGGCGCAGTCGGACTCGACGCGCTCAGCGACCCCGACGTGTGGTGGCACATCCGACTCGGCGACTGGATCATCGCCCACCATCAGATCCCCGCCGGCGAGCTCTTCGCGTACACGGCGTTCGGCAATCCACTGGTCGCGCACGAGTGGCTCTCGGAAACGATCTTCGCCGCGCTCGCGGCCATCGGCGGCCTGCTGCTCGTCACCGTGCTCATGGGCGTCGTCGCCTGGAGCGCCATGGTCGCGACCGTGTTGCGCGGCCGGATGCGCGGCGCCGGTCCGGTCATCCTCGCCCTGGGCCTGGCGCTCGGGGCGCGCGTCGCCGAGCCGGTGCTCGGCACCCGTCCGCAGGTGTTCACCTTCGCGCTGGTCTGCTGGACGCTCTGGATCGCCGAGTCGTATCTGCGCTCGGGCGGGCGGCGGCGCTGGCTGTTGCCTCCGCTGTTCCTGCTCTGGGCGAACCTCCATGCCGGATTCATCGCGGGCATCGGCTTCCTGGTCATCGTGCTGGTCGTCGAAACCGCCAAGCGGCAGTGGTCGATCGGGACCGTCGCGCCACGGCAGCGCATCGCCGGGCTCGCATTGGCAGTCGGCGCGTCGGCGATCGCCGCATGCGCCAACCCGTATGGACCGTCGCTCTTCATCTTCGCTGCGACCACAGGATCGGCCGAGCGTCAGAAGGGAATCATCGAGTGGCAGTCGCCGAACTTCCACGATCCGGCGACATGGGTCCTCCTGGCTCTGTTGCTCACGTTCGTAGCGCTGACCGTCGCGACGCTGGCGCGCCGGTCGACGCGCAGCCGCTTCGAGTTGCGCGACATCGCACTCGCGGGGGCGGGTGCGGTGCTCGCGCTCATGTCGGTGCGCAACACAGCGCTGTGCGTCGCGGTCATGGTCCCGCCCTGGATGGCGATGGCCGCCGACACCGTGCGTTCGATGCAACCCGGATTCGCGCGGCCTGGTCGCGCGGTGCGCGTGTCCCGTCGGGCGCCGGTCATCGGAGCCGCGCTCATTGCAACCGCAGTGCTCTCGCTCGCCGTGGTCGGCGCGCGTGTCTCCGGGAATGCAAGCCCTCAAGGGGTTGCGGCGGCGTACCCGTCCTGCGCGACTGCTGTGCTCATGCAGAGCCCGACCACGCAGCGCGTGTTCACTGCATACGGAAGCGGCGGCTACGTCATCGACCAGCTCTGGCCGCAGGCGTCGGTGTACGAGTACGGCGAGTCGATCTCGCTGGGGACCGGGGTCTTCGATGACTACGTGCGCATCGCCGCGGCAGCGACCACGAGTCCGACAGCGCTGCAACTGCTCGCATCCAGCGACACCACCGCGGTGCTGTACTCGCGAGGGGCGTTGACCGACATGCTCGACCGCACACCGGGCTGGACGCTGGTGGCCGACGATCACGGCATGCTCCTGTACCTGCGCGGCAATGAGCCGTGGGCTTCGGGCCGGGCATGTCCGCCACCGAGTGGCGGCTGAAGCAGATCACTCCTCGCTGCATCAAGAGTACGGTCACACCGATGCGGCTGATCGGCCTCACCGGGGGTATCGCGACCGGCAAGAGCACGGTGGACAGGATGCTCGAGGCGCACGGTGCCACGGTGATCGACGCTGACGAGCTTGCGCGCGAGGCGGTGCGTCCGGGAGAGGCGACGCTCGAACGGGTGATCGAGCGCTTCGGAGAGGACGTCAGCGCCGCTGACGGCAGCCTCGATCGAGGACGGCTCGGAAAGATCGTCTTCGCAGACTCCGACGCGCGCCACGACCTCGAGCGGATCACGCATCCACGCATCATCGAACTGACCCAGGAGCGCATCGCCGGGGCGCTGGCAGGAGCCGCTCCCCTGGTGGTGGTCGACATTCCGCTCCTCTTCGAGAATGCTCGAGAGGGGATGTTCGACGGGGTGCTCCTCGTCTACGCGCCGCCTGACGTCCAGGTGCGGCGGCTTCGTGAGCGGAACGACCTCGACGAGACAGCGGCACGGCAGCGCCTCGCCGCCCAACTGCCCATCGACGAGAAGCGGGCGCGTGCCACCTGGATCATCGACAACAGCGGCGAAGACGATGCGACCCAGCGCCAGGTCGACGCGTGGTGGGACGCGAACGTCGTCAGCCGCCGGACGTAGATGCGTTCCTCTCGGCCTGGCTCAACGCACCACGCCTGCGGCGCGGAGCGCCACCACCTCGTCGGTCTGATACCCGGCTCCGGCGAGCACCTCGTCGGTGTGCTCGCCGTATCCCGGCGCACCGCGCCGGAAGCTTGCCGGAGAACCCATGAGGCGGATGGGAAAACCGGTCTGTGCGGTCGGGCGGCCGGGCCCGGTGTCCAGGCGCATGCCGCGGCTGCGCACCTGCGGGTGTTCGAAGGTCTCAGCGATATCGAGCACGGGCTCGACGCAGACCTCGAGGCCTGTCAGCGCCTCCTGCCACTGCGCGCGCGTCCTGCCGAGCAACACTGCCTGGACCACCGCGACCGTGCGCTCTCCCTCGGCGTCCTCGGCGAAGCCGTCGGCAGCAACTTCGGGCACGCCGATCGCCTCGACGAACGCCTGCCAGAACTTCGGCTCGAGCGCTCCAACTGAAAGAAACCCGTCGGCGCAGCGGTAGATCCGGTAACAGGGGTAGCGGCCGGTAAGCCTGCCATTGCCCGGTTCCGGCGCTGCACCGGTGGCGAAGAGTTGGGCCGCATGCACGGCGGTCCAGCTGATGAGGCCGTCGACCATTGACACGTCGCAGTGCTGGCCCTCCCCGGTGCGCCTGGCGTGATGGAGCGCCACCATGATCGCCAGGGCGGCGTGGAGCGCGCCGCCGCCCAGGTCGCCCACTTGCAGACCGGGCATGGCCGGAGCGCCATCGGCCTGTGCACCGAGGCGCAGCACACCGGCGACCGCCGCGTAGTTGAGATCGTGACCGGCACGATCACGATATGGTCCATCCTGACCGTAACCACTGATGCTGCAGAACACGAGCTGCGGATTCCTTTCGTGCAGGGCGCCGAAGCCGATCCCGAGGCGATCCATGACCCCCGGCCGGAAGCTCTCCACGACCACGTCCGCGGTGTCGACGAGATGGAGAAATACCTCACGTCCCAAGGGGTTCTTGAGATCGACCGCCAGCGACCGCTTGTTGCGGTTGACGGGGTGGAACATCGCGGAGCTGCCATCGACGAGCGGCGTCATCCAGCGCATGTAGTCGCCGCCGGTGGTGTCCTCGATCTTGATGACGTCGGCGCCGAAATCCGCCAGCAACGTCGTGCAGAACGGCCCTGGAAGCAACCTGCTGAGGTCGAGGACTCGCACATCGTCGAGTGCCGGCATGGTCGCGCGAGTGTAGCAATCGCCTGATTGCGGCGCTTCTCGGAATGCCTGTGCTAGATTCGTTGGCAGGGTTGACATGATGAGCAACGCGGTCGTTCTGATGTGTGACGTTCGCTGATGGACGAGCTCGTCATCAAGGTGCCCGCGCCGTTCAGCGGCATCGAGGACCTCGGCTTCTCCGCGCGCTATCCGGCGCAGGAGCGGGGCGAGCCGCTGCGCGATATCCCGTTCTTCGTCGAGGGCCCGCGCAAGCCGATGCAGTTGCTCGTCGAGCGCCTCGCACTCTTCACCGACAAGGACCGGATCATCGGCACCCTCGCCGACGACGATCAGTACGCGTGGACGGCCCCGGTGCAGATCACCGATGAGGTCTGCGTCCTCGCGTTCCAGGATCGGAGCCTTCGCGGCGGTGAGCCCCTGCTCGAGCCCGCCGACTCGGCGCAGGCGGTCCGCGGCTACATCTGGAATCTCGTGCGCCCGATGGCCTTTACCTTTTTGCGCGACTGCGTCCGCATCGGAGGGCTCCGCCTCTCCGAGCAGATCGCCGTCAGGATCGACACCGGCCGCCCGCCAGGGGTCGACCTGGAACTCCAGCGCTCGTCGATCACGCCCGAGAACGGCAGCCTGCTGCTCTTCGGGTTCTGAGTCCCGCCAGAACCGGTCTCTCTCCGGCTTGACTAGGGGCTCGCGGTCGGGGTGGGCGTAGCGGTGGGAAGGGGCGTCGAGTTCGGCGGGGTCGTGGGCACGGGCGTCGGCGTCGCCGTAGCGGGTGGGGG
>DAITPY010000007.1:0-23605 GCA_036833315.1 Candidatus Dormiibacterota bacterium | reverse complement strand
GGGTGGGGCTGGTCCCCACCGCTGTCGGTGTCGGTGTCGGGCTCGGGGTCGCGGTCGGGGGCAGTGGCGGCGTTGGGCAGGTCGCGAGCGCCGGGTTGAACGGCGTCGGTGTGACCGTCGGTGTCGGCACCGGCGTCGGGGTGGCGGTCGGGGTCGGCTTGCCGCTCGCAACCGGCTTCGGGGTGGCGGTCGGCACCGCCGTGGGAGTGGTCACAAATGGCGTATAGCTGGGGCAGGGCAAGGGGGTGGTCGTCGGACCTCCGTGGACCGCAGAGACTCCCAGCGAGATCGCGACCGCGATCGCGCCGATCAGAATGGTGACGACGAAGGTGATCGCTCCCCATTCGCGGCGGAACACGCTCATCCGGCGGTCGGTCCCTGCGCTGATGCCACAGCCGCCCGGAACTCCGGGTGCTGCCGGGCGAGACGGAGGTTGGTCGCCAGCCAGCCGGCCGGCGTGCCCACGTCGAGCAATTCACCCTCGAACTCCACGCCCCAGACCTCCCCGGATCCGAGCATGCGCCCGATTGCATCCGTGAGCTGGATCTCTCCGAGCGCGCCGGGCTTGGTCTCTCGGATCGCATCGAAGATGCCGGGGCTGAGCACATACCGGCCCATCACCGCGAGATCACTTTTGGCATCGCTCGGACGTGGCTTCTCGACAATGCCGCTCAGGCGGTGAAGCTTGCCGCGCGAGTCCGCGATCTCGGCGCAGCCGTACCTCGAAATCTCGTCGCCGGGGACTCGCATGAGTGCAAGGATGGACGTCCCAAGGGTCTCGTGGGCGTCCCAGAGCTGGCGGAGCACCGGCGGCCGGGCCACCGACAGGTCGTCCGGCAGCATGCACAGGAAGGTGCGATACCCGACCGCATCCGCAGCGCAGAGCACCGCGTCGCCCAGGCCACGAGGCGAAGCCTGACGCGCCACCGTGATCCGAGCGAGGTTCCCCGCCTTCCGGACCGCCTCCAGCTCGGCCACCTTGCCGCGCTCCTCGAGGAGGCGCTCGAGCGTCGGGTCGGGGCGGAGATGCGCGGCGACTGCCTCCTTGCCTTCAGCAAGGACGAGCACGATCTCATCGGCGCCCGACTCGACGGCCTCCTCGACCGCCCACTGGATCACGGGACGATCGAGCACCGGGAGCAGCTCTTTGGGAAGCTCCTTGGTGGCGGGAAGAAAGCGCGTGCCCAGGCCCGCGGCCGGGATCACGCACGGTCGCGAGTCCACGGCGGCGAATTGTCGCCGGTCGGGACGCAAGCGCGCTCCCCGTTACCCTTGCGCGATGGCCGATACCAGGACGTTGCTCATCCATGCGGTGCGTGGCGCCCTCGATGCCATCGGGGTGGATGCCGGCTTCGAAGTGGTGGTGGAGCGATCGGCCCGCCCGGAGTTCGGCGATTGGTCGACGCCCGCTCCCCTCGGGCTCGCGCGGGTGCTCCGGCGTCCGCCGGCGGCGATCGCCGCCGAGCTGCGCGCCCAGCTCGAGAGCGCGGGCGTGCCGCGAGTCAGGGCATGGACGGTGACCCCGCCGGGGTACGTCAACGCTCACCTCGACGACCGGATGTGGGCTGAAACGGTGCTCGCGGCGGCGAGCGCTCTCGAGCACACCGGCGCGCTCGATCTCCCCACCGAGGCTGCGGCAGCTTTCGGCAAGACCCTCGTCGAGCACACCGCCACCAATCCCAACAAGGCCGCGCACATCGGTCATCTGCGCAACGCCTGCATCGGCGACACCGTGGCACGCGTCCTCCGGCGCACCGGCCATGCCGTGGAGGTGAACAACTACATCGACGACACCGGAGTCCAGGTCGCAGATGTGGTGGTCGGCATCCGCGAGCTGGGCATCGAACCCAGGCCTGAGGAGCCGTTCGACCAGTATTGCTCGCGGGTGTACGTCGAGGTGTCGACTCGCTACGACACCGAGCCTGCCCTGCTGGAGCGCCGCCGCGCGATCCTCCACGAAGTCGAACAGGGCGGTAATGACACGGCGGTGTTCGTGAAGGACATCGCCCGGCGCATCGTCAACGCGCATCTGGCGACGATGCATCGGTTCGACATCACCTACGACCTGCTCACCTGGGAGTCGGACATCATCGCGCTCGGCTTCTGGCGTCAGGCATTCGAACTGCTCAAGGAGTCGGGCGCGATCGTGCTCATGACATCCGGAAAGCTCGCCGGCTGCTGGGTGATGCCCGCCGAAGGCGCCGAGGACGAGGGCGACGACGACACCAAGGTTCTGGTCAAATCTGACGGTATCGCGACGTACACCGCCAAGGATATCGCTTACCAGCTCTGGAAGTTCGGCCTGCTTGGCCGGGACTTCTACTACCGGCCTTGGGAGGGCGACCCGGCTGTCATGACCACCGCTGCCGTCGCGCAGCCGGAGGCGCCGGCGGTGCATTTCGGGAGTGCGCAGCGGGTGATCAACGTCATCGACGCCCGCCAGGCGTATCCCCAACGCGTCGTCCAGCGCGCGTTGCGCCGGCTGCATCACGATCGAGAGGCAGACAACTCCATCCACCTCAGCTATGAGGTCGTGGCGCTGACGCCCGAGGCTGCGCTCGAGCTCGGCGTGGCGATCGAAGAGGGTCGTGAAAGTGTCGCACTGAGCGGCAGGCGCGGGATCGAGGTGCGCGCCGACAATTTGCTCGACCGGGCCATCGCGCGGCTCAGCGCCAACGCGCGAGACGCCCAGACCGCGAGGGCCGTAGCCGCAGGCGCGGTGCGCTACTACCTGCTGAAGTTCTCCCTGAACCAGATCATCGCGTTTGATTTCGACGAGGCGCTGCGCGTCACCGGTGACACCGGCGTGTATCTGCAATATGCGCACGCACGCGCGGCCGGCATCCTACGCAAGGTCCCTGACGACGATGCACAGCTCGACAGACCCGCCGCGCTGCACCCGGCTGAACGAGAGTTGCTTCAGAGCATCGAGGCGTATCCACGCGCGCTGACGGAGACCGCACTGGCCCTGTCGCCGTCGGTGCTCACAACCTACGGTTTCAGCCTCGCGTCGGCCTTCAGCGACTTCTACGAGCACACCCCGGCGATCGTGCGCGAAGAGGATCCTGCCGTGCGTCGATTCCGGCGCGCGCTCGTCGCCGCCACTCGGGTGACGCTCGCCGATGCGCTACGCACACTCGGGATGGCGGCGCCCGACCAGGTCTGAACCGGGGCGCGCGGGGGACCGCTGGTATGATCCGGAGCCTCCAGGCCCCGTTCGTCTAGAGGCCCAGGACACCGCCCTCTCAAGGCGGAGACCATCGGTTCGAATCCGATACGGGGTACCACTCGCCAGCGCCACTTGACGGTTTGTCGGCGCATGCCTCGCGCGGGCCTCAGAGCACCGTGCCGCCTGAAGGTCGTCAGGCACCGCTACGGTTGAACGACGAATGCATCGACGACGACCTGTGTACCCGTCGATGACGCGTCCTTCGTCCCCAACACGGTCACAACGATTGTGTGAGGGCCGGACGCAAGCCCAGCGTAGGACTCAGCAATCCGCCAGTGAACTGTTGGCGAGTAGAGGTCGACCGTCCCCCTGCTGATGCCGTCGATGGTTACGCCGGCCATGCCATCAGAAGGGCCGGTCGCCGTGACCCAGTCGACGCCCGAGCCCATGAGACTCATTGTGGTCGTCGCCTTCTTGGTGAGGCTGATGCGATAAGAACCCCCGCTCGCTGCTGTCGACGTCGCCCCCGTCCAACTGTCGTACTTGACAGTGGGGGACGAGTCCTGGGTCGCGACGCTGCCCACAATGAAGGCGTCGATCGCCACGTTAGTCCCGCTGGATAAGACGCTCTTGGTGCCGGTGACCGTGACGGTTATCGTGTGGTGCTTGGCAGCGAGTCCGGAGTACGTCTGCGAAAAGCCCTGAGGACTCGCCGAGTAGAGATTGATGTTGCCCTTTTTCACCCCGTCGATGGTCACGGCCGCGATACCCTGGGAGGGGCCTTTGCGGGTGATCCATGTGATCCCAGTCCGAGTGAACTTGAAGGTTGCGGTGGCACCCTTGGTCGGACTGGCTCGGTAGGTCCCGCCGCTCGCAGTTGGGTCGGCGACCCCCTGCCAAAGGTCGTAGGCAATGCTCGGACTCGTGTCCTGGAAGGTGGTCGACGGCGAGCTGGGGATGGGCAGCGGTGTCGCTGTCGCGCCGTTGTTGGGGGCGGTGCCCAGGCCGAAGTAGTTGTACAAGCCGGCTTCCAGGCTGTAATGCGTGTACGCAGTGCCGTCCGTGGACCCCGGGGTCACCCCTGCCCCGGCCGCCAGCGCCACGACATGCTCCGACGGCGTGCTGTTGAGCGACCCCTCGTCCCAGGTGATCACCACGGTCACGTTGGGCTGGGCCAGCAGCGAGGGCACGACCGAGGCCAGCCAGTTGTCACCCATGCCGATCAAGTTGCGGCCGCCGTTGGAGCCGAAGTAGGCCGGGCAGGCCTGGCCGCTGCCGGGCAGGGTGTGCATGTCGTCGCACTGGTTGGGCACGACATAGCTCAGCGCTGGCAGGCTGGCCGGATTGAAACTGCTGGTGGTCATCGGCACGTCGTTGGTGCTGCACGTCGATGTCGATCGGTATTGGTAGTCCGGGTCATGGCTGGCGGTGTAGAGCGGGACAGTGGTACCGGGAATGTTGGCGTAGTTTCCCTGCGCGCAATTGCCAGGCATCGACTCCATGAACTCCTTCCACGTCAGCGCGCCGCCAGTACCGTCGATGGCCTGGAAGATGTTGGGCGAGGGAGGAGACAGTGAAGAGGTCAGACCGCTGGTCATCGCCAGGTAGTCAGGCGTACTGCCGGAGGCGACCGCCGTGTAGCTGGTGAACAGCTCCCAGTTGGCGATCAGCTGGTTCAGGTACGGGGCCTGACTGTTGCCGACGATGCTGCCGTATGGATCGTTCTCCTCAACGATCACCACGAGCTTGCCGCCTTGGGCCGGAGCCGTCGCGTGTGAGGATCTATTCGTTGCGAGTGCAGTCTTCGTGTGCGCAACGTCGACGGTAGCTGACACCAATCCGAGCGCCACGGCACCCAACAACAACCATCCGCGACGCCGACGACGAGACGGGAGCGATTCCATAGGAGAGCCCTCGATGATTTCCCATGGACCTTTGTGTCGGTGGTGGATTCGACACAAGCAGAGGAGGCTTTGCTTGCAGGCGCAATGGAAGCAAGATACTCCCGTGTTACACCCGGCCTACGGTAGCGGCCTGCATGAATCGGTCCCTTGCCTTCGCGATCGTCACCTATCTTACGCCGGAGCAGTACGAGCCGACGTTTGATCGGCGTCTCATTGCGACGGTGACCGTTGCGCATAACTCTAAAGCCGTTGACAGCGCATCAATGGTGCCACTCGTGCCGACCGTGAACACGACACCCAATAGCACTCCAACCTTCTCAGTAGAGGTGTTCACCGATCTGGCAGCATCGTCAGTAATGCCACCGCCGAATCCACTGCATTACGTTCCAAGTAGGTGAGCCGCATGCGGCTCGCCTACGTCGCCGGCCTCAGTGCTCCTCGACTGGCGGCTCCCAGCGCAGCAGTGCAACGTCCGCAACCTGGCGAAGGTGCGCGCGCATCGCGTCCGCCGCCGCGGGCGCCTGTTGGGCCTCAATCGCCTCGAGGATGCGCCGGTGCGCGCGCAGCGAGTTCCTCGGTCGGTCCGGCTCGGACAGCGACTCCACCCGCGTCTCGTGGATCGCGTCGGCGAGTCCGTCGATGACGTGCTCGAGCACCTTGTTGTTGCCCGCACGGTGGACGGCGTGGTGGAAGGCCGCGTCGCCATCGACGCCGAGCCCGTCGGAGGCGACCTCGGCCTCCATCTCGGTCAGCGCAGCGCGCATGGCCACCAGATCAGCCTCCGTGCGCCGCACCGCCGCAAGCTCCGCCAGCCTGACCTCGAGGAGCTCGCGAGCCTCCAGCACCTCGGGCAAGCGCGCGCGCCGCTCCACCAACTTATGCAGGACGCCACCGAAGCCGCGGCTGCGACGCAGGAACACGCCCCCGCCGTGGCGCACCTCGATGAATCCCTGCGCCTCGAGCACCGCCAGCGCCTGGCGCAATGACGCCCGGCTCACCTGAAGTCGCGACGCCAGCTCACGCTCCGGCGGAAATCGACCCCCGACCTCGAGGTTGGTGCGGATGACGAATTCGCCGAGACGTTCGACGAGATCCTCGTAGAGGCGCGTGCGGCCGAGGGGCCGGAGCGGCGAGGTGTCCACGGTCACGGCAGCAGATTATGGCACCGAAAAATTGGACTATCCACCGATCCATTGACATACTCCTCCACCCCGGAGCAGACTTCCGCCACATAACTGGGGACGGCCCCGCAACGGGCCACTGACGGAGGTTGGACAGTGTTGCCGACAGCCATGGCCCGGATCCCGAAAACACGCGCCACCAAACGGATCGGCACCGGCGTCGCCGTTGTGCTCCTTGTCGCCGCGTGCGGCAGTTCGACAACCGGCGGCTCAGGCGGCGGCACCGTCAAGACCGACGGCGCCGGCCATGTCTCGTTTGGGGTGCTCTCCTGCTTCACCGGTCCGCTCGCGGTGCTGGGTCAGTCGATGCTCCAGGGCTCGCAGGTCGCGCAGAAGGTCATCAACGCCAATGGCGGTGTGCTCGGCAAGCAGCTCGACCTCAGTCACGCGGACACGCAGTGCGACGAAGCCGATGCCGTCCCCGCGGTGCGCCAGCTGCTCTCGGCCGACAGCGTGAGCGGCATCATCGGGCCGGAGACTCAGGAGATCGCCGCGGTGGCGCCGATCGTCAGCGCCGCCAAGATCCCCACGGAGTTCCAGGGCGGCAGCACCGCTTTCGACAAGAACGCCAATCCCTACCTCTGGCGCTCCAGCCCCTCGGATTCGCAGCTCGGCGTGGCCATGGCGCTGTACGCGCACCAGAAGGGGTACAAGACCGCGGCGCTGCTCTTCTCGTCGGACATCGCCCAGCAGACGATCCCGAAGCCGATCACCGCCACCTGGCAGAAGTTCGGCAACACGATCGTCTCCAACATCACGGTCGCGCCAGGTCAGACGTCCTACCGCACCGAGGTGCAGCAGATCATCGCCGCCCACCCGGATGTCATCTTCACGCAACTGGATCCGCAGACCGCGGCGGTCATGTTTCAGAACTTCAAGGAACTGGACAACCTTGCCATCCCGATCGTGGGCACCGACGTCACCAGCGGTAACGATTACCTGAAGGCGATCACGTATCCGGTGGCGCATGACCACCTGATCTCGGTATACGGCACCAACGCCACCGGCGCCGCGGCCGACTACTTCGCGGCACAGTTCGCCGCCCAGAACGGTGCAACCGCCCAGCCGATCGCCGGCGCCAACTACGCGTACGACGCGGTGATCAGCCTGGCGCTGGCGATGGACAAGGCCGGCACCACCGACGGCCCCGCGGTCATCGCCGCCATGAAACAGGTGACCAATCCTCCGGGCACACCCTGCGACAACTACAAGGCATGCCTCGCGGGGATCAAGGCCGGCACCAAGATCAAGATGGACGGCGCGAGCGGTGATCTCATCTTCAACAGCTTCAACAACGTCTTCGGTCCCTACGGAGCATTCCAGGCCGACGCGACCAGCGGCGCCGAGTCGCAGGTGGTGCTCCTCTCCGCTTCGGACCTTGCCGCCGCGACTCCCTGACGCATCGGGGGCAGCGCGCGTGCGCAACGCGCGTTGTCCCGGCCCCGTCTCCGACCGTGAGCCGTCCAGTTACATCGTTGGAGAATCCATCTAAGTGCACGAGGCGCTCCTCACACTCGGGTTCGGCCTCGTCGGTGCCGCAATCCTCTCGCTTTCGGCTCTGGCGTTCACGCTCGAGTACTCGGTCACCAATGTCGCCAACCTCTCGCACGGAGAGATCCTGACCGTCGGCGCGTACTGCGCATACCTCGTGCAGCAGCACGGCGGTGGCGTCATCCTCTCGGGGTTGGCGGCGGCGGCCGGTGGAGGCGCGCTCGCACTCGCAGTCCACAACGGGGTCGTCGACCGATTCGTGCGCAAGGGCATCGGTGGGTTGCCGACGTTCATCGCCACGCTCGGTGTCTCGCTGGTGATCCAGAACGTCCTGGTGATCATCTTCGGCGCTTCCAACCTCGGGTATGCGGTGCCGCAGAGCGCGCCGCGAACCATCGGTCCATTCCTCTGGACCGACACTGAGATCCAGATCATGATCTCGGCGGTTGTGATCACCGCGCTGCTGTACGTGATCATCCAGCACACGCGCTTCGGCAAGTCGCTGCGCGCGGTGTCGCAGAACCGCTCGCTGGCAAGGGTTTCCGGGATCAACGCAAACCGCGTCGCGGCGCTGACGTGGCTGCTCGCCGGACTCATCGGCGGATATGCGGGTTTCATCCTGGCGGAGAGCGTCGGCACGTTCAGCCCCTACTCCGGCTTCAGCTTCTTCCTGATCACACTGACTGCCGCAGTCGCAGGTGGACTCGGCAAGGCGGTGGGCACACTCGTCGGCGGCATCATCGTCGGCATCGCGCTGGAGTTCTTCGGCGGCTACCTCAGCGCCAGCTACAACCTGGCGTTCGCGTTCGCGATCCTCTCGCTGGTGATCCTGGTACGACCTCGGGGACTCTTCGTCGGCGGTCGACGGAGCGTGTTCGAATGATCAACTACCTCGTCACCGTCCTCACGGAGGGCTCGATCTTCGCGATCATGGCGCTCGGGCTCAACATCGTGTGGGGCTGGTCGGGCGATTTCGACCTGGCGTTCTACGGCTATGTCGCGCTCGGCGCGTACATGACACTGGCCCTGACCATCGGGCCCGCAACAGCTCCGACCACGTACATCCTGGGTCTGACGCTGCCCTTTCCGATTGCGGTCATCCTCGCGGTGATCAGCTCGATGCTGCTCGCGCTCATCGTCGGAGCCATAGCATTGCGTCACCTGCGCGGCATCTATTTCTCGATCGTCACCCTCGGCGCCGTCTACGTCCTGTATATCTTCGCCGGTCAGTTCGTGCCGCTCTTCAACGGCTACAACGGGCTGTCGGGGCTGTTCGATCCGATGGGCGATGTCTTCGGCATCGATTTCTCCAGCTACCCGTTCTTCTACCTCGGTCTCTGCGTCGCCGTCCTCATCGTCGTCCTGATAGTGGTCACCCGGCTGAACGGTAGTCGCTTCGGTCTCGCGCTGCGCAGTCTCCGCGAGGATGAGCGCGCCGCCGCGGCGTTCGGCCGCAATATCTACGCGACCAAGTTGAAGGCATACGTGCTCGGCGCTGGGATCGGCGGGTTGGGCGGAGCGCTCTTCGCAGGCTATCTCAGCGCCTTCAACCCGTCAGCGTGGTCGCCGGTCGAGACGATCATCCTGTACGCGGCAATCCTGGTCGGCGGACGGGGCAGCACACGTGGCGTCGTCCTTGGTGTTGCGGTGATGGTGATGGGACTCCAGGAGGCGACCCGCTACCTCCCCGAGGTCGCCAACCAACCCAGCTTCGCGCCAGCATTCCGGCTCATCCTCACCGGCATCGTGCTGGTGCTCTTCATCCGCTTCCGCCCGCAGGGGATTCTGCCCGAGCGGCGCTTTCGTGATGAGGATCCAGCCGGGAAAGGTGGCACGGCGACCGTCGCCGTCGAGAGTCCCGTCACCGGCCCCGCACTCGACACCGGTGCGGCGTGACCGCGCTGCTGGAGGTGCAGGACCTGCACAAGCATTTCGGCGGCGTGCAGGCCGTCGAAGCGTGCTCCTTCACCGTCGCCGAGGGTCAGATCACCGGCCTGATCGGCCCCAATGGGGCGGGCAAGAGCACCGCCATCGACCTCATCTCCGGCTTCAAGATCCCCGACACCGGTACCGTCCTGTTCGAGGGCAAGCAGGTGCAGGGGAAGGCGCCCCACAAGATCTCGCGGATGGGCCTGATCCGCACATTCCAAAGCCCGCGCGAGTGGCCCGCGCTCAGTGTCCTCGAGAATCTCATCCTCGCCCGGTACGAACCGCGCCGCGAGCGATTCTGGCGATCGCTCTGGGGACCAAGCCGAGCCGAGAAGGTGCGCGCCAGCGAGCAACTGATCCGCGCCCGCGCCATTCTCGACGAGTTCGGCCTGCTCCAGCTCCGGAACGAGCGTGCGGGCAACCTCAGCGGCGGCCAGAAGCGCCTCCTGGAGTTCGGGCGGATCCGCATGGCCGAGCCGCGGCTGGTCATCCTCGACGAGCCGATGGGCGGTGTGAACCCGGTGCTCGGTGAGCGCATGGCTGCCGCGGTGCTCGGCTTCGTCAGCGCCGGCACCTCGGTGGTCATCGTCGAGCACAACCTTCCGTTCATCGAGCGCGTCACCGACGTGGTGGTGGTGATGGCGGAGGGGAGGGTGATCGCGGAGGCGCCATTCGAGCAACTGCGCGGCAACCAGGCAGTCGTCGACGCCTATCTCGGGGAGATGCCCACCTATGACGACGCTGACAACTGACCCCGCGGCTCCCGATACAGAGGTCGTGGCGGCCCTCGACGTTGCCGGGCTCACTGCCGGGTACGGCGGCGCAATCACCGCGATCGTCGGACCCAACGGCGCCGGAAAGTCCACCTTGCTCAAGGCAATCGCCGGCGTGATCAGCTCGAAGGCGGGCACTGTCACGGTCGAGGGCCGGGACGCCACCGGGCTGCCCTCGGAGCAGCTGGTGCGCCGCGGCATCGCCTACGTCCCGCAGGTGGCCAACGTGTTCCCGCAGCTCACCGTGCAGGAGAACCTCGAGATGGGCGGCTACAGCCGCAGACACGGGCTCCGCGAGCGCGCCGACGAGCTCTACCAACTGTTCCCGGACTTGAAGCTGGCGCACCGCCGCCACGCCGAGACCCTGAGCGGCGGCCAGCGCACCATGCTCGCCATGGCCCGCGGCCTCATGGTGGACCCCGCGGTGCTCCTGCTCGACGAGCCCTCCGCAGGACTCTCGCCGAAATTCCAGACCGCCGTCTGGGAGCGCATCGAGCAGGTGCGTGCCACCAACGTCGCGGTGGTCGTCGTCGAGCAGAACACCCGCGAGACCTTGCGCCACGCGCAGTGGGCGTACGTGCTCGCGCTCGGTCGCAACCGTCTCGACGGCAGAGGGCGCGACCTCCTGCACAACGACGAGGTGGTGAACCTCTACGTCGGCGTGCTGTCGTAGGAACGCAGATCGATGGACGCGCAAGCGACTCAACCACCGTCGCCGGGCCCGCTCGCCGGGGTGCGGGTCCTCGACCTGTCGCGCATCCTCTCCGGTCCCTTTGCCACCATGATCTTCGCCGACCTCGGCGCTGACGTCATCAAGCTCGAGAATCCCCGCACCGGCGATGACACTAGAGAGTGGGCGCCCCCATATCAGGGCGACCAGTCGGCGTATTTCCTGTCGGTCAACCGCAACAAGCGCGGGGTTGCGGTCGACCTCAAGACCGAGACGGGACGCGATATCGCCTTGCGTCTGGCGGACCGCGCCGACGTGCTCATGGAGAACTTTCGGCCCGGTACGGCCGGCCGCCTCGGGCTCGGATACGACGAGTTGAGCGCGCGCAATCCGAGTCTCATCTATGCGTCCATCTCGGGTTTCGGCCAGACCGGGCCGTACTCGTCCGAACCGGGGTACGACGCGATCGCACAGGCGCTTGGCGGTCTCATGAGCGTTACCGGTGAGGCCGGTGGCGAGCCGGTGCGCGTCGGCAACTCCGCGGCCGACCTCTTCGCCGCGATGTGGGCGGCCATCGGCATCCTCGCCGCACTCCACGCTCGACACACCACTGGGCGCGGCGAGTGGATTGACATCTCGCTCCTCGACGGCCAGATCGCATCCCTGACCTACCTCGCCGGCGGCTACTTCGCGACCGGCGAGGTGCCGCGGCGATACGGGTCGGCGCACCCGAGCATAGTCCCCTACCAGGCGCTGCGCACCGGCGACGGTCATCTCATGGTTGCGGTCGGCAACGACGCGCTCTGGCGTCGCTTCGCTCCGCTGGTGGGACTGACCGAGCTCGTCGACGACCCTCGATTCGCAACCAACCCGCAGCGGGTCGCCAACCGCGCGGGGCTGATCGAGCGCATCGAGACCGCGCTCGCCGCCAAGGGATCGGCGGCGTGGGCCGAGGAGTTGTCGCGCGCGGGCATTCCTGCGGGCGTCATCAACGGCATCGATGCCGCGCTCGCGCATCCCCAGGTGGAGTCGCGCGACATGGTGATGACCACCGAGCATCCGACTGCCGGCACGCTGCGCATGACTGGGTCACCCATCAAGCTCTCCCGGTACAAAGCCACCGTGCGACGACCGCCGCCCACGCTTGGCGAGCACACCGAGGAAGTGCTGCGCGAGCTCGGCTATTCCGCAGCCGCCATCGTCACGATGCGCGACGCGGGAGCCGTCCGGTGATCGACGCGGCAACATCTGGGGATGGTGGCGGCAACCGGTGACACCGCGCAGGTAGTCGACCTCGCGGTGGCGTTGCGCGTCGCGATGGCGGGGGAGGTGCGTGCCGACAGGTACACCCGGCATCTCTTCTCGCGCGACGCGAGCATGTACAGCATCGAGCCGCTTGCGGTCGTGTTCCCGCGCGATGCCGCCGACGTCGCAGCAGCGGTCGCGGTCTGCGCGGAGCGCGAGGTGCCGGTACTGCCTCGAGGTGCGGGCACGAGCCTGGCCGGCCAAACGGTGGGCCGCGCGGTGATCATCGACACCTCGCGTCACATGGAGGCCATCGTGGAGCTTGACCCGCGGGGGCGCACCGCACGCGTGCAGCCCGGCGTCGTACAGGACGACCTCAATCGCGCCGCTGCGAAGCATGGCCTGCTCTTCGGCCCGGACACCTCGACCAGCAACCGCGCAACAGTTGGCGGCATGATCGGCAATAACTCAGCAGGGAGCGGCTCGGTCGTGTACGGCATGACCATCGATCATGTCGAAGCGCTCGAGGTGGTCCTCAGCGACGCCAGCACGGCGACGTTCGCACCCGTCGATGACACCGAGGTGGCTCGCCGCGCAGGCCCGGACACGCTGGAGGGCCGGATCTACTCGCGTCTGCCGGCAATCGTCGAGGAACGGCGCGATGCGATTGCGAAAGGCTTTCCGCAGCACTGGCGGCGCGCCGGCGGCTATCGACTCGACCGCCTCGCCGGTTCGCCCTTCGACCTCGCCCGCTTCGTCGTCGGGTCCGAGGGGACGCTCGTGATCGTCACCGAGGCAACCCTGCGCCTGGTGCCGCTGCCGGCGGCGAAGGCGATCGCTGTCGGCCATTTTGCTTCGGTCACGGACGCCATCGCAGCCACCGAGGACGCGCTGACATTGCAGCCGAGCGCTGTCGAGCTCATCGACCGAACCATCCTCGACCTCTCCCGCCAGAAGATCGAGTACGCGGCGTTGGGGTCGATGCTCGAGGGCGACCCAGGCGCGCTGCTCTTCGTCACCTTCGACGCCGGCAGTCCGGGCGAGGCTGCTGCCGGCGTGCAACGGCTCGCGGATCTGTGGGAGCGGCATGGTCACGGCTATCACACCCTGCGTGCCACCGACCCCCTCCAGCAGGCCGCGCTCCTCAAGGTCCGCGCTGCCGGGCTCGGATTGCTCATGGCGGCCAGCTCAGGCACGCGCCGGCCGGTCGCGTTCATCGAGGACACGGCCGTCGATCCCGCTCGGCTGCCTGCGTATGTCGAGCGCTTCACGCAGGTGCTCGAGCGCCACGGCCTGACTGCGGGCTTCTACGGTCACAGCTCGGTCGGCTGCCTGCACATCCGTCCATTCATGGATCTCACCAAGTCCGCGGAGGTCGCAACCATGCGTGCGGTGGCCGCGGAGATCCGCGACCTTGTGAGCGAATTCGGCGGAGCCAACTCCAGCGAGCACGGCGACGGGCTGGCGCGCAGCGAGTTCAACCGCCGCGTCTTCGGCGACGCGCTCTACGACGCCATGTGCGAGGTCAAGCGACTCTTCGATCCTGATTCATTGATGAATCCGGGCAAGATCGTCGAGGCATCGCCGATGACCGAGAACATCCGCGATGGCGCGCTCCCGGCGGCACGCCCGCTGCCCACCAGACTTTCATTCGCTGACACCGGTGGCATGCGCGGCGCGGCCGACCGGTGCATGAACATCGGGGTCTGCCGCAAGGGGTCGACCGGGGTGATGTGCCCGTCGTACATGGCCACGCGCGAAGAGGAGCACAGCACTCGCGGTCGCGCCAATGCCCTCGTGCTCGCGCTCTCGCAACCGGATCCGCGAGCGGCGCTCGGCGACGAGCGTCTCCACGACATCCTCGACCTGTGCCTGGAGTGCAAGGCGTGCAAGAGCGAGTGCCCGCTCGGCGTCGACATGGCCTCGATGAAGAGCGAGTTCCTCTTTCACTACCAGGCGGCACATGGAGTCCCGGCCCGAGCGCGCTTCTTTGCCGCCTCGCGCCGGCTCAATCGGCTCGGATCCGCGTTCGCGCCGCTCTCGAACCTGGCGACGTCGATGCCCGGATCCCGTGCGCTGATGGAGCGCACGCTGGGAGTAACTCGGCGGCGGCCGCTGCCTCGGTTCCAGCGGCGCTCGCTGCTGCGCTGGTACGCGGGTCGGAGGCAACCGCGACCGGCGCGCCTCGGACGGGTCGTGCTCCTCGCCGACTCCTTCACCAGCTTCACCGAACCGAGCGTCGGGATTGCGGCGGTGGAATTGCTCGAGATGGCCGGATGGCAGGTGGAGCTGATCGGGGACCGGTGCTGCGGACGGGCGGCGATCTCAAAGGGACGGCTCGACGAGGCTGCGCGCAATGCGAAAGCGATGACCTCGCGGCTGGCGCAGCGTGCCCGGGAAGGAGTCGCGATCCTCGGCGTCGAGCCCTCGTGCATCCTCACGCTCAAGGAGGAGCACCTCACGCTGCAGCCGGACAGCGCCGACGCCAAGGTCGTCGCCGCACAGGTGCGGCTGGTGGATGAGGTGATCCTCGAGGCGATCGACGGGGGACACCTGCGCATGGATCCCACCTCACCGCTTGCCGAACGGCGCGTGCTCTTCCATGGCCACTGCCACCAGAAGGCGCTGGCCGGGACCGCAGCGACGGTGGAGTTGCTGGCGCGGATTCCCGGATCCACGGTGGTCGAGGTGGATGCCGGGTGCTGCGGGATGGCGGGATCATTCGGCTTCGAGGCCGAGCACTACGACCTGTCCATGCAGATTGGCGGAATGCGCCTCTTCCCCGCAGTCAATGCCGAGGACCGCGACACGCTCATCGCCGCCACCGGGGTGTCGTGCCGCCAGCAGATCGCCCACGGCACGGGACGCAGCGCTCGCCACCCCATCGAGCTCATCAGGGCGGCGGTGCTGACCTGAGGGACCGGGTCTTCCACCGGACTGCGCTCAAGGGGTGACGCCGAGCATCCGAGGCGTAACAAGATGGATGCGCCTGCCTGGGTCGGTGCGATAGCGAGCCTAGCCTGTACTCCACGGCACCCTCCAGCTGGTGCCAAGGAGAACATCACGTGGACAAGCGGAAGCCGTGGCTGCGGCTCTCCAAGAAGGAGTCGGCCGAGGCGGCGTCGACTCACAACGGGCTCGCCGCGCGGGGTCAGAAGTGCATGGATGGCGACTGCGCACAACCGGCCACCTGCCGCTGCACCTACGTCGATCGCCGCCAGGTGAAGTGCGGGACAACCTGGTGCGACGAGCACAGCCGGATCGTCCTCGGGCTCCCCTACTGCCGGCGCCACGCGACGGTGGCTCCATCGCTGTCGAACGGGTTCTTCACCCACATGCTGCCCGACGTGGAGAACCGCGCTCCGTCACTGGCATCCTGGGTCGGAGCTGAGCTGGACACTGCCGTCCGCATCGCGCTGACAGCGGACGCGCCACACAAGGACGCCTACGTCGTCAGCGGTGCGGTGCGGCCGGTCCGCGTTCCCGGGAGCACGATGCCCGTCTGGCTTCGGTCGTGGACCCTCGTCGACAGCACCGGCGTCCTCCAGCACGTCTCGATCGAAGTCGACGAGGAGGACGATCGCGCAGTCGTGGTGCGCGTCGGCGGTGAGCCGATGGGGCGCCATCAGCCGCCGTGGATCGGGCGTCCTCGCAACGAGGTGATCGCGCCCGAGCTCGACGCGGCCACTCGTCAGGCATTCCGCATCACGGTGATGCACGACATCGAGCTCGGGCTGCTCGGCGCCCGCGTGGAAGTCGCTTCCTGAGCTGACCCGCCCTGCCTCGGGAGGCGGGTATGCTTGCCACCGCATGTTCGCGACGACAGCGCCCGGCCTATCGGTGGTGATCGGCCTCCCGGTTGCCTTCGTGCTCCTCAGCGCAGGGGTATTCGTCGGCCTGTTCATCCTCTGGTCCCGAGCGAGGTCGTAGGCGCCGGTCAGCCCAGCGAGACCAATTCCACGTCGACGATCAGGGTGGCATTGGCCGGCACGCCAGCCGATGGGTTGCCCCCCGCCCCGAAACCGAGCGCCGGGGGCACGACGAGCTGCCGGGTGCCGCCCACTCGCATCCCGGGCACCCCGACCCTCCAGAAGGCGAGCGTCTGCGGATTACCGAGTGCCAGCGAGTTGGTGGGTTGGCCTGCGCCCCTCGTGGTGACCACCTGCTTCCCGTCCTGCAGCCACACGGTGAACTGCACATTGACAGTCGCCGTGGGGCTCGCCACCTTCCCGCAGCCGACGCTGATATCGCCGAACTCGAGGCCGGATGCGCCCGGCTGCAATGTGACCGGCGTCGAGAAGGAATCGATGGCCGCGGCGGATCGCGGCGCCGAGCAGTTGGGAGGGACCGGGGTGATGTGGCTGCTCACAGTGACCAGGCTGCCGCAGCCGGTCAGGGCCAGGACCCCGAGCGCCGTCGCGGCCAGAGTCGCGGCCACGCGAGTACAGAGGACGCTGGAGTGACGGGACATCGGCGGCGAATCGTACCCCGACGCCGCGTACAATCGAAGGAGCCGCAGTTCTCAAGGAGCCCCAGCCGCCATGGCCAACACGATCAAGGAATCCAAGGGTGTCGCATCCCAGCGCGACATCGTCACCCACGTCCGCTGCCCGATCTGCAACAACTTCATGCGTCAGAACGAGATCGGCGTGGAGATCGCCTTCCGGCACAGTCGCCGCCCCGGCGAGCCGCGCCGCGAACGGATCATCAAGCACACCAAGAACTGCAAGGCCGCCTAATCCCGCGCCTGCGCGTGCGCGGGCGTGTCCCCACGTTATGGCTGTAGAAGTCCCACTGCTCCCGCTCGGAGCGGTGCTCTTCCCGCACATGCCGATGTCGCTGCACATCTTCGAGGAGCGCTACCGAACCATGATGCTCGACTGCCGGGCGGCTTCGACGACCTTCGGCATCGTCGCGATCCGCGAGGGCCACGAGGTCGGATCCGGCGCGGTGCCCTACGAGGTCGGCACCCTCGCCCAGCTCGACGCCATCGAGGAGCTCGCGGATGGTCGGTACAACCTGAACGTGGTCGGCGCGTCCCGTTTTCGCATCGATGCGCTCTCGAGCAACCGGCCGTATCTCGTCGGCGCGGTCCACTACCTCCAAGACAGGCCGGCGTCCCACGATGACACCGAACGTCTGGCGACGGCGGTGACCGCCTCATTTCGCGGCTATGTGACTCAGCTCCAGGGCATCGGGCAGCAGGATCCGATCGACCTCGAACTCCCGTCAGATCTCGAGCTGCTCTCCTACCTCGTCGCCGCCGCGCTCCAGGTGGAGACCGCGCAACGCCAGCGCCTGCTCGAGATCGACGACACCGCCGAGCGGCTGAACGCGTGTCTGCGGCTCCTGCGGCGGGAGGCCGCACTCCTCGATCGGATGCTGGTTCGCTCCAAGGATCACGCGGCTACCTCGGGGCTCAATTGAGCGTCGTCGAGCGCTTTGCGCTCGACGGCCGGGTCGCCCTCGTCACCGGTGGCAGCCGAGGCATCGGATTCGCTATCGCCACCGCGCTGGCGGAGGCGGGCGCGACGGTCGCGGTCAACGCCCGCCACGCGGAAGCGTGTGACGAGGCGGTTGCGCAGATCGTCGCCGCCGGCGGCAGCGCGCTCGCTGTTCCCGGTCACGTTGGCGAGGCTGCTGCATGCGAGGCCGTCGTCGCCGAGGTGATGCGTCGGACAGCGCGGCTCGACATTCTGGTCAACAATGCCGCGACCAATCCACAGTTCGGCCCCATCCTGGACGCCGACGAGGGAGCGATCAACAAGATCTGGGATGTCAATGTCATGGGACCGATCCGCCTGACCAGGCACGCGGTCGCAGCGTGGATGCGCGATCACGGCGGCAGCGTCATCAACATGGCCTCGGTCGCCGGCATCAAGCCCGAGGCGTTCACCGGCGCGTACAACGCCAGCAAGGCCGCGCTCATCACGCTGACGCGGACGCTCGCCCGCGAGTTGGGCCCACTCGGGATCCGCGTGAATGCGATCGCGCCAGGGCTGGTGGAGACCAAGCTGGCGCGCTATCTCGTCGACACCACCGACATCCACGAGCACATCCTCGGCCAGACCGCGCTGGGCCGCCACGCCGTCCCGGACGAGATCGCGGGCGCGGCGCTGTTCCTCGCGTCCGACGCAGCGTCTTTCGTCACCGGCTCGGTGCTCGTCGTCGACGGGGGCTGGTCGACCTAGCGCAGACCTTCCCCTGCGACGCAGCGCTTAGGTGACGTCGATGATCAGGCGGGCGCCCGACAGGTAGTAGGCGTCGAACGGCGCGTTATGGCTCAGGGTGATCTTGAAGATCACGCGGCCGGTATTCCGCACCATGGGGAGCGGGACCACCGACACAACCACCTGGCCTGGCGGCATGGCTTTGATCGGCGCCGTCCCGTCGACACCGGTGAATTCCACGTAGAGCGTCGTCGGGCCGAAGTAGCCGACCGACGTCGTTGGCGACCCGGTGACGCTGTTCGGAAACGCGAGGTCGAAGACGAGCCGGAAATCGTGCGGATGCATGCCGTAGCGGACATCGGCAACCGTGAACCCAGACGATCCCGTCCCGAGGTTTTTGGTTCCGGTGAGTTGCTGGGGAGCGGGCGCCGGCGGCCCCGTGACCACGGGCGCCGGCGTGGCGATGGGCAGCGGTGCCGATGTCGGAGGAACGACCGCCGGTGCGGTCGCTGTCGGCGGGTGCGTCGACGCGACGGGTGCTCGCAACGCAGTGACCTGCTTCCCGATCAGCAGTCCGAGCACCAAGACCGCAGCGGTGACCGCCGCGAAAACCCAGAGCCTGCGGTCCCGATCGGCTGCGGCGACCGCCGGACCGCCGATCGGGAGGACATGGCGTCCGGTGACCGGTTGGGTCGGATTCCAGGCTCGCCGGTCCGGCTTCTGCAACCTGAGCCGGCGTACATGCCGCCCGGGTATCGGCGCGGGCGATGACGGAAGTGGATCTTCGAGGAAGTCGTCGGGTAGCACCGGAGCGTCCATCGACGCGATCTGGGCTGCGGCTGCCACCGGTGTTTCGTCGACCACCGGCGCCTCCATCGGCACGGGTGGCTCTCCGACCACAGGTGCCGCATCCACCACCGGTGCCTCGTCGATCGCGATCGCGTCGTCCACGGGTGGCGTCGAAACTGAGCTGCCGGCGCTTGCCGGGGACGGCGCCGGGGTACGTCCGAGCGGTGCTGCAAGCATCGCGACCTCTCCGAGCACGTCCGCGAGCTCCGGGGTCGCGGTATCGGGACTCGCGACCGGAGTGGGCTCCACCAGCGGCGGAGCTGGGTGATCCACGGCCGGCGGAGCGGACGCGACCATCACGGGCGGGCTGTCGCTCCACGCCTTCGGATGCGCTCGCTGGTTCCATGTGGGCGCCCCCGCGCCGCTGACGATCTCGACGCCCGAATCGACCCGGGAACCGGCGCCTCGCCAGAGGGCGAGACGGACGGCCAGCGCTTCGCGCATCCGCCGGAACCCGGTCGGGGTCCCGCCAGGATGCAGTTGCGGCGGTTGGGGTGGCGAGAACCCGACATCCGGGGGTTGCGGCTCGGCGGTGGCCCTGACCCGCTGGGCTTCGAAGACCTCAGGTTCCGGCGCCGTCGTTGCCATCGGTTCGGGTGCGAGCTCCGGCTCGGGAACCAGGTGAGCGGACTGCGGCGTCGAATTTGCCGGGGTCACGCTCTGGTCCGTCGGCTCGTCCCACAGAAACAACTCGGGGGGATCCGCGAGGGCGATGTTCGACGAGCGCGCGCCGATGAGCTCCCGAGGCTCGCCCCCAGGCGGCGGGTCGTATCTGCCCCGAGGTGCCCAGGGCAAGGCCTTCCCTCGCTCAGCCCCGAACCAGGGCGGAGCCTCGAGGGACGCGGGGCGCTCGTGATATTCGGGCGCCACAGGGAGATCGTCACCCTCCTCGATCAGTCCGATCTGACTGAACAGCTCGTGCACCGCGCCGTCGGGGATGTGCACCCGGGCAAGGCCACCGATGCGCTGGGACTCCTCGCGCAGATGGCCCATCGCCGTCTGGCAGCGATCGCAGGCGAGGAGATGGGCCTCGAGCTCGCCCGCCGGCTCGACGTCGAGCTCGGCGTCGATGTAGCTGCTCAGCGCCAGCAGGCTGCACCTCACAGCGCGATCTCTCGATAGATCGACCCGAACTCCCGGCGGGCGGCCGCCACCAGCCTGGCGGCGGCTTCGGGTGAGCACTCGAGCGCGCGTCCCATCTCGCGGTAATCGAGCCCGCAGAGATCGCGGAGCAGCAGCGCGGCTCGGCGGTCGAAGCCGAGCATCGCGAGCGCGCGCTTGACGGTGTTGATGCGACCCGCGTCGACGGTGTCGACCTCGACCCGGACCGGAGGGCCACTCCTCCGGAACATCCGCCCGATCCCCGCCGGCCGTGGCGGGAAGCGCTGCCCGTGGCGGCAGGCGCGGGTGACCGCCCGATAGAGGGCGGCGCGACCATCGACGCGCAGCCGGGTGGGTGGGTACCGGCTCGCATGGTGGATGCCACCGGCGACGAAGGCAACCGCATCAGCCTGGTGATTGACCAGATGCGTGGCATACGTGACTAGATCATCGAGCTGCTCGCGTACGGTCGCGGCAAGCTCGCGCGCCTCGGGAGCGATGTGTGCTGAGACGTTGATCATGACGTTTGCGGTGGCGGCGCGGGATGTGCGACGAAGAATACCGGGAGTCGGCCTTCCGGTCAAGGTGGAGATGCGGACGAAGTGTGCACCAACTCCCCGCCGGCCACGCCTGGCGGTCGACGGAGCCCGGCCCGCTCCCAGGCCGTCGCGGGCATGCCGATGTCCGCTACCCACAACTCACCGGCGTGCGCAAAGCCGTCTTCGATTCGCAGACCGTGCTTCATCGCGGTCAGGGTGCAGGTCACCATCGCGCGGACGCACGGATCGAACGCTTCCCCGTTCGTGGCGTCGAGGCCGCTGGGGACGTCGACGCTGAGGATGGGAGCCTCCCAGGCGTTGAGTGCCCGAATCGCAGTGGCCTGGGGCTCGCGTGGCGCCTGCTGCAGCCCAGTGCCGAGGAGGGCATCGATCACGAGCGTCGCGCCCGCGACCCCGGACCGCACTGCCGTGGCATCGGCGCTCACCGTCACATCGATGCCGCATTTGCGCGCGGCGAGGACATGGTCGAGGACGAGTCCGCCAACCCGTGATTCCTCGGCGACCACCATGACGTGTACGGCGCAACCCCAGGTCGCAAGGTGCCGGGCAGCCACCAGGCCGTCGCCTCCGTTATTGCCATGACCGGCAACAACGGCGACCTCGCCGGAGCGGCTGCCCATGTGCTGCCACGCACAACGCGCCACCTGCCAGCCCGCGATCTCCATGAGTTGCAGCGTGGTGACACCGCAGTCGAGCGCTGCCGCGTCGAGTCGCGCCACCTGCTCCGAGGTGAGATCGCCGAACTCCTCTGCGCTGTGCGGGTGAGCAGTCATCCGAGCTCCACGACAACCGGGTCACCGAGTCGAGGGCCACCGATGTCCGCCACCCGTCGCCCGCGGCCCGCGATCTCGAGATGACCTGCGCTGCCGATCAGCGCCGCAGGGGTCTGATCGACGTCCGCGTAGGTGCTGACCAGTTCCGCGGTGGCACCGCCCGGCCAGCTGACCGATCGGATCGATGTCGCGCCGATGTCGGCGGCACGGATGGTCGTGATCGCGTTGCCGAAGTGGTCGACCACCACCACCCGACCGCGCAAACCCGTTGCGAGCCGCTCCGCAAAGGCATCGGCGAGGATGACGGGGTTGTCGATCGGCTCGCCCGCGGCGTCGAGCCTGGAGCCCGAGGCGAGTTCCGCGGCCGCAGGAGCAAAGACGTCGCGTCCGTGGAAGGTGGGCGAGGCATCCACGGGGACCTCGAGACGCACGGCACGTCGCAAGGGTGGTGCGGCTTCGTCCCAGAGATACGACACGAGCCCGTTGTCCGGGGCGACACACCGGATCCTGCCGATCTCGATGACAATCGCGCGCCGGTCGGTCCCGACCTCCGGATCGACCACCGCACAGAACACCGCCCCGTCGGCGAATGCGAGTGCGAGCGACTTGAGGTGGTACGCGCCGGCGAGCACGTCACCCGATGGGACGCCGTGCGTTCCCTCCAGGCAGATCGCGTGCGGATCGACTCGCCACGCAGCGCCGACGAGCGCCGCCGCATAAGCGTCGTCGCGGCCATAGTCGGTGACGAACACGATCGGCTGCCGCACGGACTTGGGTACCGTAGCAGGCGTGGAACGTCAGCAGACGACCCCTGATCAGACCGCGCTCGACGGTTCCGATCGGGAGGGCGCGACTGACCGGATACGGCGGCGGCCGGCGTGGGGTGTTCCCGTGGCGGTGGCCGCGGTCATTGCGGTGGTCGTCCTCTTCGTCGTTGGCTTCACGGGACTCTTCGCCAATCCGGTGAAGGGGGTGAATCCTGATGGGACCACGACGTTGTCAGGGAGCTTCGAGCCCTATCAGTGCACCAGGACGGCGTGCGACGGCTACATCCAGGCCGGCGCTCGCAGTGTGTTCGTGGTGTTCCCGAGTGACTGCGGGCCGCCCGAACGCGGTTCGACGATCACGGTGATGGGTCGGCCGGCCGCCGACCTGGGTAGCGGCTCATATCGCACAACCGCCTGCCCCTGAGCCGTCTCACGCTCAGGCGGCTGCGGCGATCCCGATGAGCCGCCAGCCGCGATGCGCGACCGTCCACCCGCCGTCGGCGACCTCGTGCTGCTCGTCTTCGACACTGCTGTCGACGGTCGGATCGCGCTCGAACGTCCAGTCCTGCGTCACCGGCGCGGTGTCGCCGACGATGCCGAAACGGACGACCGCCTGCTCCCGGCCGGAAACCAGCGACGCCGCGGTCACCTCCGCGGACGTGATGTCGGCGTCCAGCGATGGTGCGCCTGCACTGTGGGCGTCCTGCATGACCCGGAACGTGTCCCGCGCAATCAGCAGGAAGGTATCGGGGCTGAACTCAGGGTCCACCTTGGTCAGCACTGTCAGGTCAAGTCCCGTGATCGCCTCCGCGCCGCGCTCGTGAAACTCGCGATCGAGATCGGCGAGCATCCTGTCGTCGACGGTGTCCAAGGCTTCCTGGGCAGCCTCGCGCTTGGCAAGGCGACTGCCGATCCCGGTGACGTGCAGGAACGCGGAGCCGACGGACTCCTCCAACGGATGCTCGGGCGCGACGTCGCTCATTGCAGTACCTCGTGACGATTGGCAGGTCGAATCTATCCGCG
>DAITPY010000006.1:18597-53260 GCA_036833315.1 Candidatus Dormiibacterota bacterium | reverse complement strand
GCTATCGAACCGGCATCCTGCTGGCCGGCTCGTCTGTCAGCCATGGTGCTCGACGGACCTGACCCTCCCCTGACCCGGAACACCCAATCTGCGTCACGCTCACGTCAGGTTCTGACGCCACACTCTCGGGATGCGCGTGCTCATCGCGGAGGACGACGTACGTCTCGGCCGGACCCTCCGGCGAGGTCTGGAGGAAGCCGACTTCAGCGTCGACACCGTGACCTCGGGAGACGACGCGGTCGCGTCTGCTGCGTCGACCCCGTTCGATCTCATCGTGCTCGACGTCATGCTCCCGGGCAGGGACGGCTTCGCGGTGTGCCGGGATCTGCGTCAGATGCAGGTGAAGACCCCCATTCTCATGCTCACAGCACGGGATGCGGTGCCCGACCGGGTGCGCGGCCTGGAGGCGGGAGCCGACGACTACCTCGTCAAACCCTTCTCCTTCTCTGAGCTGCTTGCGCGGCTTCGGGCATTGGGCCGGCGCCACCTGTTCGACCGATCCTCGGTGATCGAGCGGGGCGGCATCCGGCTCGACACTGCGGCTCGGACCGTGAGCGTCGGAGACTCGCCGGTACCGCTGCGCGCGAAAGAGCTCGCCGTCCTCGAGTACTTCATGCATCAACCAGGACGGTTGCTCACCAAGGCGCAGATCGAGGACCACGTGTGGAACTACGACTTCGACGCCGAGTCGAACCTCGTCGAGGCGTACATCGCGAGAATCCGGCGCAAGCTGCTCGCGGCCGGCGCCAAGGATCCTTTCACGACAGTGCGCGGGTCCGGGTATCGTCTTGAGGTGAAAGCGTGCGCGGATTCTTCGCGCGCACCCGCGTCCGCCTGACGGCAGCTGTCGGGGCGGTGTTCCTGGTCATTGCTGCAGCGGCAGCCGCCGCATTCTGGGTGACCTTCGCGCACATTCAGTACGGTGCTGTCGATACGAGCCTCACGAGCTACACCCAATCCCTCCTCTCCAACCTTCAGGACTCGAACGGGAGCATCTCGTTTCAAGGCGGAGACCCGGTCGGCGACACCCAACAGGGAGTCGCCGTTGGGGTGAAAGTGTTCGACGCGCGGGGCAGGCTGCTCTCGAGCTCGGGCATCGCCTTACCGTCCGCCACTGCAGCCGCCGAGGCTCGCAGCGCAGTCACCGGCGACACCGTCGTTGCCGAAACGGTGTCCAGCGCGGCACGGCCGATGCGCATCAGGGCGACACCCGTCCGATTGAATGAGACGACGCTCGACGCGGTCGTGGTCGGGCAACCTGTGGGCGACCTGCAGCAGACGCTCTTCGAGGTTGGCGCTCTCCTCGCCGGTGTGGTCCTGGTGCTGTTCGTGGCCGTGGTCGCACTCTCGTACGCACTCGCCGGACGAGCGTTGCGCCCGGTGCGGTTGATGGCCGCAACAGCCCGTGACATCAGCGAGCACGATCTGCACCGTCGTGTCGAGCTACGGCTCCCGGCCGACGAGCTCGGTGAGCTGGCCGCGACATTCAACGACATGCTGGCCCGCCTCGAGGTGGCGTTCGACTCGCTGCAACAGTTCACCGCGGACGCCGCCCACGAGTTGCGCGCACCGCTTGCCCTGCTGCAGGCAGAGCTCGAGGTTTCGTTACGGCGCGCGCGGACGCCCCACGAGTACGCGACCAGTGAGCGCGTGGCGCTCGCCGAGGTTGAGCGCCTGCGGCGGCTGGTGAACCGGTTGCTCATCCTCGCGCGATCCGATGCCGGCGCGCTCCAGCCGTCGATTCAGCGTGTCGACGTGGGAGATCTGCTCGAGGAGACAGCGGAACGGTGGCGCAAGGTGGCGAGCGCACATGGAGTCGGCATCGACGTCGACCTCGTGGATGAAGGGTCGCTGAATGGCGATCCGGAGTTGCTGCAAAGCCTGCTCAACAATCTCTACGACAACGCCGTCCGGCACACACCCTCCGGCGGACAGGTGCGAGTCAGAGCCGAGAGGACCGACTCAACGTGGCACGTCAGCATCTCAGACACCGGCGCCGGCATTCCCGCCGGCACCCGGGACTCGATCTTTCGGCGGTTCACCCGCGGTGACCCCGCCCGGGTTCCGGGGACCGGCGGGGCAGGGCTCGGCCTCGCTCTGTGCAAGGTCATCGCCGAGATACATGGAGGGCATATCTCCGTCGATGACAATGAGTCGGGTGGCGCGAAGTTCGAGGTCACCCTGCCGGCGTCCGGGACGCGTCAAGCTTGACTCGACAACAAGGGTGCCACAGCGCAGAGGCACCTCGCCGCCTCTAGCACGATGCTTGACGTCGGGGTTCGCCGAACGCCAGAACCCGAGCACTGGCTGCAACCATGCAGCAACAACGGAGGTGGGGTGGCAGGCGGCTCACCAAATCTCGCGAAATGAGATGGGCCCGGGCGGAGTTCCGTCCGGGTCCTTCGACAACGAGGTCAGTGTCCTCCCGACGAGCGCTCCGCAATCGGCAGATTCGCGCGCAGCCCCGAGTCGACACGGCTGAGCCACGGCTCGGCAGCGAGTTCGGCAAATGTGACCCGTGCCTGCTGCAGGTGAACCGGGGCTTCGCGGTCACGGCCATGGCTCATGAGCCATTCTCCGAGCTCCACTCGCGTGACCGCCAACCAGAATGGTCTGCCCAGCCGCTGGAACGCATCCAACGCCTTGCCAAAGAGCGCCGCAGGCTCATCGTCGTTGACGTGAGCGCTCAAGCGGGCCTTCCATCTCAGGATGTGAGCATCGACGGACGGCTGGGTCCCGGCCGGAAGATGACGGGTCGCCGTATCCATCAAGCTCACGACATCGGCCTCGCGGCCGAGCGCGAACGCAGCCTCAACTGCCTCCCACAGTGCGCGACGGGCCATGGTGGGGTAGGAGGCGATCGACATGGCAAGCCCTTCCTGCGCGACCTCGAGGGCGTCACCGTGCCTGCCGTCGGCGTTTGCCAGGGCAGCCCGGCCGGATGCGAGCAACGCTCGCAGATCGACGGCGACATTGCTCCCGGGCCCGGCGCGCTCAAAGAGTGTGTCGGCGTCTCCAACGAGCCTGCGCGCGCCGTCGAGCTGGCCCCGCCACAGGAACAACCAGGACGCGCCGACGGCGTAGCCCACCGTGGGGATGTGACCGCCGAGGTCCGCAGCGTCGTGATCGAGGTAATAGTTGATGATCTCGGCGCACCTGTCCCAGCGCCCGAGTTCCAGCAGGGAGGCCGTTCCTGCGAGGTCAGCGAATGCAGCGCTGACTCTGTCGCCGGCTCTACGCGCCGAGACTGCCGCCTGTTCGAAATGCTGCGCCGCGGTCTCGAGGCGGTCCGCCTCCTGGAGCGTATCGGCAAGGTTGCTTTCGATCGTCCCGACGCGGCTGAGTCCGATCGCATGCGCGAGTTTGAGCGCCCCTTCATCAAGGATCTCGCTCTCTTCGCGCCTGCCCCGAGCCGCCAGGACCCATGATTTTGTGTCGAGGGCCCTCGTCAGCACATCGAGCAGCCGCCACGTTTCAGCGATCTGTAGGGCAAGGTCGGCATGCTCCAACGCGCTGTCCAGGTCGCCGTGAAAGTATTCGGTTGCGGCGAGCAACGCGGCCGCATCGCCAAGCGCAGCATTTCGCTCCGGATCTGCCTCATCGGCGCTCATCAGCATGGTGAGCGCCGTGTGCATGCGCTCGATGGCGATGTCTATCTTTCCTTCCTGCAGTTCGATGTGGGCGATCCCGCCGAGCGCCCGCGCGGTTGCGGGTATGTCACCCAAAGATGAGTGCAGCTCGTGCGCGGTGGTGAAGTGCGCTTTTGCCTGAACGTCACGACCTTGCAACTTTGCCGCCAGACCGGCCTTGGCACTGAGTTCGCCACGCGTCCTGTCGCCTTCAGCCAGCTCGAGCGCGCGCTCGTAGTATCGCTGCGCGGAGTCCGATGCTCCAAGCGATGCGGCATGATCGCCCGCCCGGGAAAGTGCGCGCAGCGCCCGATCGCGAAGCGCCGGAGCATCAGCTGCGGCGGGCTCGGCCTCATACGCCGCAATGAGATGCACCGCGATCACCTCTGCGACGCCCTCTTCGCCGGCCCACGACGATTCAAGGTAGTCCGCGGCCGCCAGATGGCGGGAGCGCCGATCTTTTCGAGCCAGTGTGCCCTGGGCCACGCCGCGAACGAGGTCCTGCACGAAGACGTAGTTGCCTCGCTCGGGAGAGCGCGGGTCGGACTGGATCGAGAGAAGATCCTTCTCCACCAGGGTCGCGAGCGATGCTTCGACAACGGGAAGCTGCCGCCCTGATACCGATGCAAGAGCCGCCGGGGTGAACGACTTACCGAGGACTGCAGCGTCCTGGAGGAGATGCCGCTCGGATGGCTGGAGTCCGTCGAGCCGCGCGGCAATCATCGCGTGCAGGCTTTCCGGCACCTCGAGCGCGTCGAGCGAGCCGGTGGCGCGGTATGCCCCACCCTCCTCGACGACGAGTCCTCGGTCAAGGAGCATGCGCACCGTCTCCACTGCATAGAGCGGGATTCCTGCGGCGCGCTCGAGGATGCGTTCCCGAAGTTCTTCGGACACGCCTGGGACCATGCCGCTCAGCAGCGCGGCCATCGCCTCGCTCGACAGCGGTTCGAGGTAGAGGGACGTGAGGCCGCGCTTGCCGATGCCCCAGCCAGGACGGCGCTCGGCGACCTCCGGCCGCGCCAGCGTGAGCACCAGGATCGGGCTGTTTCGCGACCACTCGAGGAGGTACTCGATGAAGTCGAGCAGGCCGCTGTCCGCCCATTGCAGTTCCTCGAAAACAAGCACCGCGAGCTCGTCAGCAGCGACGCGCTCGAAGAACATCCGCCACGCGGCAAACAGGTCGCGAGGCTCGCTCGCTATCTCACTGTCGATCCCCAGAAGCTGCGCGAGTCGGGGTTCCACCCAGCGGCGCTCCTCGTCGTCGGTGATGAACGCTTCGACCGAGCGCCGGAGCTTCACTCGCGCGGTCTCCATCGGCTCGCTCTCGAGCATGCCGGTGCGGGTCCGAACCATCTCCGCGAGCGCCCAGTACGCAACGCCTTCGCCGTACGCGAGGCACCGCCCACGATGCCAGTACATGCGTTGGGCCAGACCATCGACGTATTTCTCGAATTCCCAGGAGAGGCGTGATTTGCCGACACCCGCCACGCCCACCACTGACAGGAGGCGCGCCTTGCCGTCTTCAGCCGTGGCATGCAGCATCTCCTTGAGCAGGCGCAATTCGCGCTCACGCCCCACGAACGGCGGCTCGATTCCGGTCGGTCGCATCAGGCCGCCGCGAGCGGCGACGACGCGCTTGGCGCGCCAGAGTCGCAGCGGTTCCGTCTTGCCTTTGACTTCGTGCGTCCCGGCGTCGTCGTAGACGATCGCCGCCTCCGTAGCCTGCCGCGTCGCCTCGCCGACCACGACGCTGCCCGGAGCTGCTACCGATTGCGCCCGGGAGGCCGTGTTGACGAGGTCGCCGGCCACCATGGCCTGGCCTGTGGCATCGAGATTGACGGCGGCTTCACCGGTGAGAACGCCGACCCGCGCCTGCAGTCCCGCCGCCCCAACCGCCTCACCGAAGGCAGCTACTGCATCGACGAGGTCGAGAGCAGCCCGAACAGCGCGCTCGGCATCGTCCTCCTGGATCGCGGGAATCCCCCACACCGCCATCACGGCATCGCCGATGAACTTCTCGACCGTGCCGCCGTATCTGCTGATGATCGTGCGGGCGGCGTCGAAGTATCGAGTCAGCAGCTCACGGACATCCTCGGCGTCACGTTGCTGCGAGATGTACGTGAATCCGACCAGGTCGGAGAACAGCACTGTGACGTGCCGGCGCTCCGCCGTCGGCGATCTCGTGGCGAGGCTCGCGCGAGCGTCGCGGGCGACCTCGGCGCCACCGGGGTTGCCTCCGGGGAGGATGTCCAGTGGCGATCCGCAGGCTCCGCAGTAGCTTTCATCCGCGTCGTTCGAAACACCGCACGCGGCGCACAGGCGCTCGAGCGAACCACCACACCGCCCGCAGAAGCGCCGGGCCGCCCGGTTCTCGGCTCCGCAGGCCCCGCATCTCACGTACTCAGAGTACTTCGGTGCCCGTCGCCGGAGGCGCCCTCCACGTCAAGAACGTCCCACTCGACGGCGGCGGTGACCGGCAGCGAGGCGCCGGCCCACTGCGTGACGATGCTGTCGAGTTGCGCGTCCGTCCGCCACGGGTCGTGGTGGAAGAGGGCCAAGTGCCGCGCTCCGGCATGCTCGGCAAGCCCCACGGCGTAATTGATGCTGGAGTGGCCAAAATGCGCTCGCGCAGGGAATTCGTCGCTGGTGTACTGCGAGTCGTGCAGCAGGAGATCGACTCCCTTCGTCAAGCGCATCGCTGCCTCGTGATATGGACCGAACCCCTCAGGCCCCGGGCCGAGCGAGAACGGCGCGTGGTCGGGCATGTACGCGATCGCCACGTGACCATCCGAGACCCGGTACCCGAAAGTGCGTCCGCCCTTGTGGGGGATCTCGAGGGCGAGGACATCGAATCCTTCGATGCGGGACTCGCCAGGCATGAGATGCTCGAACTTCCAATCACCCCGCATCTCGCGCGGTCGTATCGGGAAATGCGGCGGTGACATGGCGCGCGCGAGGACCTCCTCGGCATCACCCCCCGGCTGCTCCGGGATGTACAGCGTCGTGTGGGCGTCGGGATTGTCCACCGAGGTGCAGAAGGGCAATCCATGCGTGTGATCCCAGTGGAGATGGGTCAGCAGCATGCTGCCCGAGAAGGGCTGGCCTTGCAGTGCGGCAGGCAACCGGCGCAGACCGGTACCCGCATCGAGGATGAGCCGGCACGCTCCGTCATCCGACATCACCGCCACACAGGACGTCTGCCCGCCATAACGTGCGAAATCGAGGCCGGGCGCCGGCGTGGACCCTCGGGTACCGCAGATGCGCAGCCGCATGGTGCGGACAGTATCGGTTGCGAGTACGCTTCCGCGCGATGAATCACCTCGCCGCCGCCGGCAGCAGGGCGACCGGCGAGATCTGATGACGAAGGTCTCCACAGAGCAGACACCATCGATCAGGCGCCGTGTGCTAGCGCGCGTCACTGGTCGGCGGCTCGACGAGAGGACACCGCGAGTCGGTTACCGCTCGCTGTTCGGCAACCGCGACTACCGGCTGCTCTTCAGCGGCCTCACCATCTCGATGAGCGGATCGTGGGCGTACAACGTCGCGTTGGTCGTGTTCGTCTTCAACGCCACCCACTCGCCGGCATGGGTCGCCGCCGCCTCAATGACGCGCTTTCTCACCGCACTCGTCACCAGTCCTGTCGGCGGGCTGATCGCCGACCGCGTGGAACGCGTGCGCCTCATGGTGAGCCTCGATACGCTCGCGCTCACCTTCCAGGCTGCTCTGGCGGTAGTGGCGGCGGCGAACGGACCGGTCGTTCTGGCAATAGTGTTCGCTGCATTGACGTCGGTGAGCACGTCTGCATACGATCCCGCCGCGCGCGCGACCACGCCCGCCATCGTTGGAGAGGAGCATCTCGCCGCCGCCAACAGTGCCCAGTCTGCGGTCGAGAACCTCTCCATGATCGTCGGCCCGGCGATCGCCGGCGTGTTGCTCCTGTTCAGCCCGCCCGCGGCGGTGTTCGCCATCAATGCGGCGACGTTCGGGCTCTCCGCACTCCTGGTGAGCCGCGTGCGCACACGAAACCGCCCGTCAGACATGCGCCAGGGCGGAGCGGTCGGGCCGCTCAACCAGATGGCCGAAGGTATACGCGCGTTCGTGTCATCTCCCAAGGTGATCCTGCTGGCCGGATTCAGCATCCTTGCAAGCTTCGTGTACGGGACCGACACGGTGCTCTTCGTCGTGGTGAGCAAGGAGCAGTTGGGGACCGGCAGCACCGGGTACGGATACCTGCTCGTCGCGCTCGGCCTCGGAGGCATCCTGGTTGCGGGATTCATGAATCGAGTCGCTGCCTCGCGTCGGCTCGGAGCCATCATCGTCATCGGGATGGCGGTGTACTGCATCCCCACGTCGCTCCTGACGATCGTGCACACACCCTGGATCGCATTCCTCCTGGAGGCGATCCGAGGCGGAGGGACGATCGTCGTCGACGTGACGGCCATCACCGCGTTGCAGCGCCTCGTGAATCCCGATGTCGTGGCGCGAGTCTTCGGGGTCTTCTTCGCCCTCGTGCTGGGGGCCATCTCACTTGGCGCGCTCCTCATGCCCATCCTCCTCGGCAGCATCGGACTGAACGCGACCCTGTTGATCATGGGATTTGCGATTCCCGCAGTGTGCGTCGCGGCATATCCATGGATCCGCGTCCTCGACGCCAGGGCGCAGCGCGAGCTGGCCGCGATCGCACCACGGATCGCGACTCTGCAGACCCTCGATATCTTCGCCGGCGCGACTCGCGCGGCTCTGGAGCGGCTGGCGAGATCGGCAGCCGAGGAGACAGTCGAAGCGGGCACGGTGCTGATTCGCGAGGGGGCAGACGCTGACGACTTCTTCGTCCTCATCGCCGGAGACGTCGAAGTGCTCGCCATCGATGAGGCCGGCGTGGAACGTTCACTCCGTATTCTCGGACCGCCCGACTACTTCGGCGAGATCGGCCTGCTCGAGCACCGCCAGCGGACCGCGACCGTGAAAGCCGTGACGCAATGCACGGTCTACCGTATCGAGGGTTCCGACTTCGTCGAGGCGATGACGGTCGCCAGCCTGTCTCCGACCGCGTTGGGACGAGTGCAGGCGCGGCTGGCACGGACACATCCGTCAGTCTCGCTGACCTTCGGCCAGTCCCCTCCGGAGTAGTGCGGGAAGCTGCAGGTGTGGGCAGCATCCCTCGATGTCGCATGGTGGCACCCGCGACGCTCCGAAGCGGCGTTGCTAGGCTGGCCAGGGATGAGCGCCTTGAGAATGTCCGCAGCGCGCAGCGGCGCGCTGGCGTGGAGCGCCGGGGCACTGGGGGTCATCTCTGGTCTCGCGTCCGGTGTGTTCGCATTCGCAAACTGGGCTTCATTCCACGACCTGACCGATATCAGTCTCCCATCAGTCGTCATTCCGCTTGGGTTCGGCGTGGTTGGTGCGCTGGTCGCATCACGCCAGCCACGCAATGCGACGGGGTGGTTGTTCATTTGCGTCGCCCTCGTCGCTGGGCTCCAGGGGGTGGCCGGGGGATACGCACTCATCGCGTTGGTCTTGCACCCGGGTGCGCCCGGCGGGGTCTGGGCGTTGTGGCTCTACAGCTGGATCGTAACCCTCGTGTTTCCCGCCGGGCGCGCTGACATTCCTGCTCCTCGTGTTCCCCGATGGGCATCTCCCGTCGCCGCGATGGAAGCCGGTCGCCGCGGCCGCCGTGATCGTCACTCTGGTGCTCACACTCCCCATCGGAGCGTTCGCTCCGGGCCCGCTGCTGACGACCATCACCCACGCGACCCCGCTCAACCCGCTTGGACTTCCGGCTCATGGCTCCGTGGGAAATGTGGTGAACGCGCTCGACGCACTCTGGCTCGTGGGCTTCGCAGTGTTTGCGGCGGCGGCAGCTGCGCCACTGATACGGATGCGCAGGTCGCGCGGTGACGAACGGCAGCAGTTGAAGTGGATCGCGTACGCCGTGATCCTCAGCGCCGCGGTCTACATCCCGGCTGTGCTCGCCTCCTTTTTCGATCAGGCCTTTCCCATCCTGGTCAGTGATGTCGTCATTGCCGTCGGGTTTGGTGTCGCCGTGCCCGTGGCTGCCGGGATCGCCATCTTCAGACACCGCCTGTACGACATCGACGTCGTCATCAGCCGCACGCTCGTCTACGCCACACTGGCGCTGTCCATCACCGCGGTGTACATCGGGATCGCCGTCGGCGTCGGCGCTGCAATCGGCGGTGGGGGCAGGCCGAATCTTGGCCTCTCCATCCTGGCGACCGGTATCGTGGCGGTTGGCTTTCAACCTGCTCGACAATGGCTGCAGAGAGTCGCCAACCGGCTCGTCTACGGCACGCGGGCGACACCGTACGAGGTGCTGTCCCAGTTCGCCGGCCGGGTCGCGGAGAGCTATTCGGTCGATGACGTCCTACCGCGTATGGCGCAGGTGCTCGCGGAGGGGACGGGAGCTCAGCGCGCCGACGTTTGGCTTCGCAACGGCCACATGTTGCAACCCGCGGCATCGTGGCCGCTCGATGCGGGCGCCAGTGACACCGTCGCACTGTCGAACGGCGCGGTTCCTGCGCTTCCCAACACCGATCGTGTTGTCGAGGTCCGCCAGCAGAACGAGCTGCTCGGCGCCCTGAGCGTGACCAAGCATGGTCGCGAATCGCTCACGCCAATTGAGGAGAAGCTGCTGTCCGACCTCGCTCATCAGGCCGGGCTTGTGCTCAAGAACGTTGGGCTGACCACCGAACTCCAGGCTCGACTGGATCAGTTGCGCTCCTCCCGGCAGCGCCTCGTCGCAGCGCAAGACAACGAGCGACGCAAAATAGAACGCGACCTGCACGACGGCGCTCAGCAGCACCTGGTTGCACTCAAGGTGAAGCTGGGACTGGTGGAGATGCTCGCCGCGCGCGACCCGGAGCAGGCCAGGTCCGTGCTCACCGACCTCAAGCACGAGGCCGATGAAGCACTCGAGACGCTGCGCGACCTTGCTCGTGGGATCTACCCACCCTTGCTCGCCGACAAGGGTCTCGCCGCTGCGCTTCGCTCGCAGGCAGCAAAAGCAACCCTTCCGGTGCACGTTGACGCCGACGGGGTGCGCAGGTACCCGCAGGAAACCGAGTCGGCATTGTATTTCTGCACCCTCGAAGCGCTACAGAATGTGCAGAAGTACGCTGCGGCTTCAACTGTCGCGGTGCGCCTGCGCGAGTCGGGCGGTCAGCTTGGCGTCGAGGTCAGCGACGATGGTCGCGGGTTCGACGTGCGCACGGCCGCTCGAGGCGCCGGATTGTCCAACATGGAGGACCGCCTCGACGCGCTGGGAGGCAAGCTGGAGATCGAATCGATCGTGGGCGCCGGCACCACCCTTCGCGCCACCGTACCCGTGACCCCGGTGACTCCCTGGCCGACCGAGGAACTGTCATAGCGTGAGCCCCATGCAGGAGGTCTCCCTCGCCCAGTCGAGTGGTTCGCGGCTCGTGCCGGTGGCCACGACCAACGGCACCGTGGCCTTCGGTCAATACAAGCCGAGTGTCACGGGGAGCGGGTTCGACCCGTGGGCATTGCAGGTGCTCGAGTTCCAGAACGGCGAGATCTCCGAGCTCACCTTCTTCCTGGATACGGAGCGGCTCTTTCCGCTGTTTCAACTCCCGGCGCGCCTCGACTCCTAGCCGCCACCGGCCGCTCGCTCAACCCAGCAGAACCTCCTGCAATCCCATCAACGCGATCAGGCTGCGCAGATCGTCCGAGGGTCCGTGCACCTTCACGTCACAGCCGTGCTCTCGAGCGACCAACCGGATCCGGGCGAGGGCGTCGACGCTCACCGCGCCCGGCTCGACACGGCGGACGTCACACAGGGCGATGGAAGCGCCGCTCATCTCGAGCAGCTCAGACACGTGATCGCAGAGGCCGGAAACGTCAGGACGCGCGATCGGGCCCCGGACAACGATGCTGATCGTGGTCTGCTTGTTCACGGCTGCGAGTTAAGACGACCACGGGGACCCGAACTCATCGGCGCCTGAGCGATGAGTCCTGCTGCCCGGCGCCGTCAGAACAGGCATAGCGACGCGCTGTACGCTCGTTATCAGTCAACCTCAAGGAGCATGAGATGCCAAGAAAAGTAGTCGCCAGCACCTACGTCACCCTCGACGGCTTCATCGATGAGCCCGGCATGTGGTCGTTCCCGTTCTGGTCGGACGAAGCCTCGCAGTTCAAGGCCCGTGAGCTGTGGGCGGGCGATGCGCTGCTACTCGGCCGGCTCACCTACGAGGGGTTCGCCGCCGCGTGGCCGACCATGGAAGGTACCGGCGAGTTCGGCGAGAAGATGAACAGCATGCCGAAGTACGTCGCCTCGCGCACGCTGGACACCGCGACCTGGAATGCCACCATCATCAAAGGTGACGTCGCCGCGGAGGTCCGCAAGCTCAAGGAGCAGGACGGCGGTGATCTCCTCATCGCCGGCAGCGGCCAGCTCATCGACTTCCTCACCGGTCACGACCTCATCGACGAATACCGCCTGATGGTGTATCCGTTCATCCTCGGCAACGGCACCAAGCGGCTCTTCGACAACGTGCCGCGTCGCACGCTGACGCTCGTCGACACCGTCGCCTTTCCGACCGGCGTCATGGTCAACACCTACCATCCATGACCGCCTACGCCGTCATTCGAGGAGAAGGGCCGCGACTGTTGGCGGATCGAAGTTCCCGCCGCTGAGAACGATCACCGTCGGATGCTCTGAGCTGCCTGCCGGCACTCTTCCGGTGAGGTAGGCGGCCAGGGCCAGCGCCGCCGTCGGTTCGATGGCAAGCTTCAGGCGTTTCCAGGCCGCCCGCAAGGCATCCTTGAGCTCAGGCTCGGAAACCGTGACGACATCCCGCACAAGGCGGTGGCCGATGATCACCTCGAAATTGCGACTGCCGATCGACTTGCTCTTCACCCCCTCCGCGAGTGTGGGCGGGTCGGACGTCAGTGACTGCAACGTTCCGGTTCGCAGACTGCGTGCCGCGTCATCGGCGACCTCCGGTTCCACACCGATGACCGCCGTCTCCGGCGAGAGCGTCGAGAGCGCGAGCGCGATCCCGGAGATCTGACCACCGCCACCGATCGGCACCACGACGGCGCCAGGTGCCGCACAGTCTTCGAGCATTTCGAGACCGACTGTGCCGGCACCATGAATCACGTCCCAGTCGTCGAACGGATGGATCAACCGCAGCCGCTGCGCTCTAGCGATGCGCTCGGCGATCGCTTCCCGGTTGTCGAAGGTCACATCCTCGCTGACGACAGTGGCGCCGAACGACCGGATGCCCTCGATCTTCGCCGGAGTCACTCCCTGGGGCACCACGATGGTCGCGGGCAGTCCCGCTGCTTGAGCCGCGCGCGCCAGCGCCTGGCCATGGTTTCCCGAGCTGTGGGTGACCACACCGGCAACGTCCGGTTCCCGCTCGAGCAGACTGAGCACAGCGTTGAAGGCGCCGCGAGCCTTGAATGATCCGGTCACCTGCAGGGACTCAGGTTTGACCAGCAACCCCGTCGAGATGTCGTTCCCCAGCAGCGGCGTCCTGCGGACGTGGTTCTGGATCCGAGCGGCAGCTTGACGGATCTGCGTGAGGTGGTCGTCACCCCAGGCGCGGTCTGTCACCAGGTCCCGTCAGGACGAGACCGCTACCGGAATCTCCAGTGCGAGCTTGTCCATCTCGAGCTGCGCTGGAACATCGACCGGGTACGAGCCCGTGAAGCACGCGAAGCAGAATCCATTGCCATCGGGTTGGCCCATCGCGCGGCGGAGCCCTGAAAGGCTGAGGTAACGAAGCGAATCGGCGCCGAGCATCTGTCCGATCTCACGCTCGGTGTGGCCTGCCGCGATCAGCTCACGCCGCGATGCGATGTCGATGCCCATGAAGCACGGCCACGCGATCGGCGGTGAGGCGATGCGCATGTGCACCTCCGCCGCGCCGGCGCGACGCAGCTCGTCGATGATGCGGCGAGATGTTGTGCCGCGCACGATCGAGTCGTCGACGAGCACGACACGCCGGCCCTCCAGCACATGGCGCATAGGGTTGAATTTCAGCCGGATGCCCGCTTCGCGCAGGCGCTGCGTCGGCTGGATGAAGGTGCGCGTGATGTAGCGCGACTTGATCATGCCTTCGGCAAAGGGCAGCCCCGCCTCCTCCGCGTAACCGATCGCAGCGGGCGTCCCGCTGTCGGGAAGCGTGATCACGATATCGGCGTCAGCGGGCGCTTCGCGCGCGAGCTCACGGCCCATCTGCCGGCGCGCCTCGTAGAGCGACGTGCCCATCATCACGCTGTCCGGACGCGCGAAGTAGATGAACTCGAACGAGCACATGGCGCGGTGCGCGGTTGCGCGCTGGATCTTGGTGCTGCGCATACCCGTTGCGTCGACGGTGACGATCTCGCCGGGCTCGATCTCGCAGATGAACGTCGCACCGATGACGTCGAGTGCGCACGTCTCGCTGGCGATGACGTAGCCGGTGCCACCGGGCGCGTCGACGTCGCCGAAGCGGCCGAGACAGAGCGGGCGGATACCGAGCGGATCACGCGCCGCCACCAGCGAATCGCGGGTCAGGAAGACGAGGCAGTACGCACCCTCGACGCGCGGCAACGCTTCGGCGAGCGCGTGCTCGAGGGAGTCAGCCGTGGTCTGCGCAAGCAGCGCACCGAGCACCTCGGTGTCGCTGGTGGTCTCGAATGCAACGCCTTTGGCGGCGAGCTCGTCGCGGAGCTTGCTGGCGTTGACGAGATTGCCGTTGTGTCCGACCACGATGGGCCCGATTTGCGGATGGTCCATGCGCATCGGCTGCGCATTGATGAGTCGCGCACCACCCGTGGTGCTGTAGCGGGTGTGCCCGATCGCGATGTTGCCCTTGAGGCCATCGATGGTCTCTTGATCGAAGACCTGCGAGACGAGTCCCATCTCCTTGCTGATGCGGATCTCGTGCCCATCGCTGACGGCGATGCCGGCGGACTCCTGTCCGCGGTGCTGGAGTGCGTACAGGCCGAAGTAGGTGAGGTTGGCGACGTCTTCTCCGGGATGGAACACCCCGAAAACGCCGCACTCATCATGAAAGTGGTCGTCGTCGAAGGCGTCCAAACCGGCCAGCTCACTCACGTTCGATCAATGCTCCTTGGTGCGCGCGCCGCACTTCAGACAAGGGCACGTCGATGCAACCCGTCACGCATAGACGCTCGCCTCCGACGGAGCCGACCCCGCGCAGTGGGACCGAATGCCGTCCAGCCAGCTCATGCAATCGCACCAGTGCCTCCCTGGCGAAGCTGATGAGGAACCGAGATTGACTCTCACCGAACAGTATACCGGCCTCCCTCTCCATCAACCCTCCAAGATCGAGTTCGTCGATACCCACCGAGGCGCCTAAGTCGCCCAGCAGACATGACTCGGCGAGTGCGACGGCGATGCCGCCCTCAGCGCAATCGTGTGCGGAATGGAGCAGACCTGCCGAGATCGCATCGAGGATGAAGCTGTGCGCCCGCCGTTCGAGATCGATGTCGAGATTGGGCGGGCTGCCTCGATTGACCCCCTGGGTGATCTTCTGGTATTCGCTCCCGCCAAGCTCGTCCCCGATCGGGCCGACCAGCGCGATGAGGTCACCTTCGGCAATAAATCCCGCGGTGCATCGCCTGGCCACATCGTCGATGACCCCCACCATGCCGATCACCACCGTGGGGTCGATCCCGCTGCCCCCGGTGTCGTTGTAGAGGCTCACATTGCCGCTCACCACCGGGATCTCGAGTGCCCGGCAGGCTTCGCCGATGCCGTCGATGGCATCGTGCAGGTCCCACCAGACCGCCGCCTGCTCCGGGTTGGCGAAGTTGAGGCAGTTGGTGACTGCGACCGGCGTCGCCCCGGTCGCGACGACGTTGCGCGCGGCCTCGCAGACCGCGATCATCGCTCCCCGCTTCGCGTCGAGCGAGGTGTAGCGGGCGTTCCCGTCGGTCGCCAGCGCCAGGCCCATCGAGGTTCCGTCGACGCGGACCAGGGCAGCGTCACCTCCCGGAAGGACCACCGTCGAGTCCCCGAGCTGATGGTCGTAGCGGCGGAATACCGGGGCCCGGCTGCCCAGGTTCGGGCTGCCGACGAGTTCGAGGAACGCCTCGCCGGCCGTCCACGACCTCGTCGAGAGAGCCGTTTCCGGCTGATCGCGCGGGCTCGGTCGGTCCGACCGCGCGGGACGTGGCCCGGGCGCTTCGCGCGCCGGGGCACCGTCGACAAGGAGGTCGAGCGGCAGATCGCACACGCCCTCGGGGCCGTCGCGGACCACGAAGCGCGAGTCCGGCAGGATCACGCCGACCACGTCCGAATGCAGGTCCCAGCGCTCGAACACCTCCTGCAACGAGCGGACATCGCCAGGCCGGGCCACGATCAGCATCCGCTCCTGTGACTCGCTGAGCATCACCTCATAAGGAGTCATCCCGGTTTCGCGTCGTGAAGCTCGAGCGACGTCGACCTCGATGCCGCAGCCTCCGCGGTGCGCGAGCTCGGCGGTGCTGCCGCACAGCCCGGCGGCGCCGAGATCCTGCATGGCGATCACGCGCGGATCGCCGGCGAGCTCCAGGCACGCCTCCATGAGGCATTTCTCGAGAAATGGGTTGCCCACCTGCACCGCCGGCCGGCGAGCAGCGCTGCTCTCATCGAGCACCACCGACGCAAAGCTCGCGCCGTGGATACCGTCACGGCCGGTATCGGCGCCGACGAGCAGCACGAGGTTGCCCGGCCCGCTCGCGGCGGCGCGGACCATGCGGCCGTGCTCGACGACCCCCACACACATCGCGTTGACGAGGCAGTTGGTTCGGTACGAGTCGTCGAAGTACAGTTCGCCACCCACGGTGGGTACGCCGATGCAGTTGCCGTACCCACCTATGCCCGCGACCACGCCGTCGAAGAGGTGGCGCTGATGCGGCTCGGCGAGCGGACCGAAGCGCAGCGAGTCGAGCAGCGCTATCGGACGCGCGCCCATGGTGAAGATGTCGCGCAGGATCCCGCCGACACCGGTTGCCGCGCCCTGGTACGGCTCGATGGCGCTCGGGTGGTTGTGCGACTCGATCTTGAAGACGCACGCAAGCCCGTGACCGATGTCGACTGCGCCCGCGTTCTCCCCCGGACCCTGGAGCACGCGGGGTCCCTTGGTCGGCAGCGACCCGAGCAGCGGTCTGCTCGTCTTGTAGCTGCAGTGCTCGCTCCACAGGGCGCCGACGATGCCGAGCTCGAGCCGGTTGGGCTCGCGTCCGAGCGAATCCGCGAGATGCGCGTACTCAGTCCTGGTGAGGGCAACCTCGGCGAGCGCTGCGTCGGTGGGTGCGGCGACCTGGACCCCGGTCACGGCACCGCGGCAACAGGCACCGCACCGTTGCGGGCTATCTGTTTCGCCACGCTCTCGAAGAGGCGCAATCCGTCCGCGGACCCGAGCAATAGCTCGCAAGCGCGCTCGGGGTGCGGCATCATCCCCAGCACGTTGCGCCTCTCGTTCACGATGCCCGCGATGTCGCGCATCGACCCGTTCGGAGAGGCAGCGCCGACCGGCGACCCATCGCGCGCCACATAGCGAAACGCCACTCGTTGCTCGCGCTCGAGCATGTCGAGCGTCGCCTCGTCTGCGACATAGCGTCCTTCGCCATGTGACACCGGAATCTGCAGCACAGAGCCAAGGTCGGCTTCCGCGGTGTACACCGTGTCGACGTTCTCGACGCGGAGCCACGTCGCCTCGCACCGATACTCGAGCGAGCCGTTACGCGTCAACGCCCCAGGAAGCAGATGCGCCTCGCAGAGAATCTGAAATCCGTTGCAGATGCCCCACACGAGTCCACCGGCATCGGCGAATTCGATGACCGACTCCATCAGTGGCGCGAAGCGAGCGACGGCGCCCGCGCGAAGATAGTCCCCATAAGCGAAGCCGCCGGGCAAGATGACGCAGTCGGCACCGCGCAGCTCGCGCTCTTTATGCCAGAGCATCACCGCGTCATTGCCGCTGAGTTCGACCGCATGCTTGCAATCGCGGTCGGACCAAGTACCGGGAAAGACCGCGATGCCGAAACGCATCATTGCCCTGTGTCGTGGTGGGCGGGGAGGGCAAGGATTACGCGAGGCACGGGGTCGGGACGCCTTTGGCGTCCTCGCCCCTCAGCTCTCGCCCGGGGGACCACCCGGGCTCCGAGATGGCCTCGCTCCACCCTTGCCCTCCCCGCCTTGCAACGCCTCATGTCTAGGCGCTCTCCGTCATGACGCGAAGAGAGGCGATCCGCGAGTCTTCGATAACCATGTTTCGAAGCAGCTGTTCACACATGCGCTCGACCTGCTCCCGAGCGTCGGTCTCAGTGTCGGCATCGACCTCGACCTCGATGTGTTTGCCCACCCGAACTCCGCGTACTCCGTCAAACCCCAGGCGGTGAAGACTGTCGCGGACGACGAGCCCTTGCGGGTCGTTGACGACGGGCTTCAGCGCAACGATGACCTCCACGGCATATGTCATACGGCGACGGTCTCGCTGAGGTCGATCCCGCAGATGCGACGCGCCGCTTCGACGTAGCGCTCCGTGGTACCGCGCACGACGTCGTCGGGGAGTGCAGGCCCGGGATCGGTCTTGTCCCAGCCGAGTTTCTCGACGTAGTCGCGCACGAACTGCTTGTCGAACGAGACGGCGGGCTCGCCCTCCTTCCACTCCGAGATCTCCCAGAATCGCGACGAGTCGGGAGTGAAGATCTCGTCGATCAATGTCAATGTCCCGTTGACGTAACCGAATTCGAACTTCGTGTCGGCGAGGTAGATGCCCACGCTCTCGCAGCGCGCCGTGGCGAAATCGAAGAGCCGAAGCGACGCCGACTCGAGCTCATCGGCAAGGGTCTGGCCGACCAGCGTGCGCAGCTCCTGGCGGGAGATGTTGACGTCGTGGCCGTCGTCCTTCTTGATCGCGGGCGTGAATCTCGGCGAGGGCAGCCGTGAGGAGTCGCGCAGCCCCTCCTGGAGTGACTCGCCGGCGAGCGTCCCTTTGTCTCGGTATTCCTTCCAGCCGGAGCCGCTGATGAACCCACGCACCACGCACTCGACATCGATGCGCTGGGCACGAGCCACGTGCATCGATCGCGGCAGCCAGTCACTCCGCACCACCTCGGGGATCGCCTCCTCGACATCAGGGAGCAGATGGTTCGGCATCATGCCGGCGGTCTGTCCGAACCACCAGCGCGACATCTGGGTCAGGACCGTGCCCTTCCCGAGGATCGGAGTCGGCAGCACGACGTCGAACGCGCTCAGGCGATCGGTTGCGATCATGAGCAAGGTTCCGTCGTCGAGTTGAAAGGTGTCGCGCACCTTGCCGCGCCGGTACAGGTTGAGATCCGCGGTGTCTGCAACGCTCAACACCTGCATCAGTGCATCCTCCCGCCGGCAATGCCGGCCTCTGCGGCGAGCATCGACGGCTGCGCCGCCGGTGCAACGTGGGTTGGCGATGTGGAAAGCCCAAGGCGCCGGTAGGTCTCGTCGATATGAGCGAGGTACGGGGCCACGTCGAAGCACCGCGCGATGGTCGACGCCGGCAGCGCGTCCGCGATCTCCGGATCGGCTGCCACCAGGTCGCGAAATGGGCCCTCATCGTCGCGAGCCCGGGTGGCGAGGACCTGGACTGCTCGATAGGCGCGCTCGCGCGGCCAGTGCGCCTCGACGATGAGCGCGGTGAGCACCTGCTGTGAGAAGACGATGCCGCCGTGGCGCTCGAGGTTCTCGGTCATGTGCTCGGGCTTGACGCGGAGTCCCTCGACGATCCGGGTCGAGAGGCGCACGACATAGTCGGCGAGTGCGCACGCGTCGGGAAGGATCACGCGCTCCGCCGATGAGTGCGAGATGTCGCGCTCGTGCCAGAGCGCGATGTCCTCCATGGATGTGACCGCGTAGCCACGGAGCACCCGAGCGAGCCCACAGATACGCTCGCAGAGCACCGGATTGCGCTTGTGGGGCATCGCGGACGAGCCCTTCTGACGCTTGCCGAACGGCTCCTCCACCTCGTCCACCTCGGTGATCTGGAGCAGGCGGATGGTGGTCGCGAGCCGCTCGAGCACCGCTCCGAGCAGCGCCAGCGCGGTCACGAACGACGCGTGTCGATCGCGCGCGAGCACCTGGGTTGCCACCGGGGCGGTGGCGAGTCCGAGACCCTGGCACACATGCACCTCGACCTCGGGGGGCACGCTCGCGTGGGTCCCGACCGCGCCGGTGATCTGACCGACGGCGATCTCGGCAGTCGCCGCGGCGAGCCGCGTACGGGACCGGCGGACCTCGTCGACGAAGTTGGCAAGCTTGATCCCGAGCGTGAGCGGCTCGGCATGGACTCCGTGGGTGCGGCCCATCATCACTGTGAGCCGGTGCCGCTCCGCCTGCTCGACAAGCGCCGCGACGAGCGACTCGGCGTCGGAGTCGATCACCCGCGCCGCGTCACGGAGCTGGGTCGCGAGCGCGGTGTCAACCACATCGGACGAGGTCAGTCCGAGGTGGAAGTAGCGTCCCGCGTCGCCGACCGTCTCCTGGACCGCGGCGACAAAGGCGGCGACGTCGTGTCCCTGCTCCGCCTCGAGCTCCGCGATCCTTTCCGCATCGATGCTCGCGCCCTGCAGCTTGCTGAGCGCCTCGATCGGAATCCGGCCGAGCTCCGCCCATCCTTCGCATGCCAGCAACTCGACATCCAGCCAGCGCTGCAGTCGTGAACCGTCACTGAAGATCGTCGCGATCTGCTGCGGGGCGTACCGGGGGATCACGTACGTTCATTCTATCGGGGTGACCGCTGGCGCCCCCCTGCCTCTCGTCATCGCGCATCGCGGCGCGTCCTCCGAGGCCCCGGAGAATACGCCGGCGGCATTCGAGGCAGCGATCGCGCTCGGCGTCGACGCAGTCGAGCTGGACGTGCGCCGGACCTCTGACGGCGTCCTGGTCGTCCACCACAACGTGTCGCGCCGGGGCGTCCCGGTGGCGAGGCTCAGCTACGCGGCGCTGGTGCGTCTGAGCCGATATGAGCCACCGACCCTGGACACGGTGCTGGATCTCTGCGCGGGTCGGGTCGCGCTCGATATCGAGATCAAGGAGCCTGGGTTCGAGGCGGAGGTGATCGAGCGGGCTTCGGGCCGTTTCTCGCGCGAGCAGGTCCTGTACACCTCATTCGAGGAGTCCGTGCTCAGCACGATCAGAGATCGGGACCCTGGCGCCCACCGCGGCCTCCTGCTCGGCGCGAGGCGGCTGCGAAGTCGCGCCCAGCGCTACGAGGCGCTGCCCTTCGACCTCGCCGAGCGATGCGGGGCGGATGTGCTCGTGGTGCATCAATGGCTGGCGCCGCTGCGCCGCCGAACCCGGCGGGCGCCCGGCACCGGGTTGCTCGCCGAGGCCAGGCAGCGCGGGTTCCCGATGATGGTCTGGACCGTCAACGGGCCACACCGGCTTCGTAGCTATCTCGCAGATGGTCGCGTGGCAGGGATAATCACCGACCTGCCCGGCCTCGCGCTCGAGACCCGCCGGGAGCTCGCTCGACGCGACGCACAGGAAGATCCCATGCCAGCCCTCGTAACCGGACCATTGCGCCCGGCGTTGACCGATCGAGTGCGCCCGGTGATCCCGAGATGACGCTACCTCGGGCGTATGAGGATCAGCTTGTCGAGCGTGCCAAACAGGACGCCGCCGCATTTGGGGAGCTTTACGACCACTACTTCGGGCAGATCTACCGTTTCGTCTTCAGCCGGCTCCGTGACCAGGAAGCCGCCGAGGACGTCACGTCAGAGGTCTTCTTCAAGGCCCTTCGGGCGATCGGGCGCTACAAGCCCGCCGGTCACCCCTTCAGTGCCTGGCTCTACCAGATCAGTGTCAATGCAATCAATGATTACTACCGAAGCCGCAAACCGACCTCGAGCCTCGACAGCGCCATCGCTGTCGCCGACCCGGCTCGCCCCGTTGACGAGCGCGTCGTCGACAGTGCGGAGGCGGCCCGCGTCTGGGAGGCGATCGACGACCTCCCTCCGCAGCAGCGGGCGGCGATGACCTTGAAGCTCGGCGAGGATCTCAAGCTCGCTCAGATCGGTGAGATTCTGGGCAAGAGCGAGGGAGCAGTGAAGCTGCTCATCCATCGCGGGATGATCGGCGTTCGCCTGCGCCTCGGTGTGGTGGCGACCGTCGAGGAGAAGCGCTGATGTCCTGGCTCGGCGGCTGGTTCGATCCCGAGCTCGAGGAGCTGTTCCGCAACGAGCCGGAACTGCTCGAGACCGCACGGCGGGTACGGGCGGCGCGTCCGGACGCCGAGGCCGACCCGCGCTTCCGCAACCGGCTGCGCGCCCAGCTTATCGCCGAGTCATCACGCGGCCGGGGTGCGTTCGGGATACGCCGTCGCTGGCATCTGGGACCGACCCACGTCGCCTGGGGAGGCGCCGCGCTCGGGCTCGCACTGATCGGTGCGACGGTGCTCACCTTCGTCTCGAACCATCAGGTGGACCGGACGATCACGGCGATCTCGAACCTCACAGCGCAGCATTCGGTCAGCCCCGATCACGTGATCACCGTCGCGTTCAACCAGCCGATGGATGAGCTCGCCGTCGAGCGTGGCGTCCACATCCAGCCCGCCACCAAGGTTTCGTACTCGTGGCTGCGCAACACCCTGGTGATCTCCCCGGTGTATCACCTGAGCGGCAACACCCCGTACACGGTCACGATCGCCCAGGCATCGATCCGCGCCACCTCGGGGGTTTCGGCGACGAAGCCGATCACCCTCACGTTCGGCACTGCCCCCACGCCGCCACCCGGACCGAGCCTGGCGATGCCACCAACGCTGGTTCCGTCCGTCCTCGGAGCCAACGGCGCCGACGGGTCACTCCTCTTCGCACCGGACGGCTCGGTGGTCAGCACCGTCGGACTGCTGCCGCAATCCGGAGCCGGAACGCCGGCCGCGAGCCCCACGCCGGCGCCCGAGGGGGTCGCGGGTGCGCCGGCGGCCGGATCACTGGTGGACTTTCCGGCGAGTGGTACCCCAGTGGTGCTCGGCTCCGCCGCGACCGCGGCGGCGTACTCGCCCAACCACACCACGCTGGCGTTCGCGGTCGACGACGGCAACGGCGGCTCGAAGATCATTGTCAGATTGAGCAACGGCAGCCAGCGACAGAAGCTGGTCGACTCGCCCAATCCGGTCACCGCGCTTAGCTGGTCGTCCAACGATCGGATCGTCTACACGACCGGTATCTCGATCAGTGCCGTGGATCGTTCGGGGAAGGTCAGCACGCTGTATTCGCTGACTGGTGGCGGGACCATCTCCACGCTCGACTCGGGCGGTGCATATGCATACGTCGCGGCGCAGAGCGGCACCGGCGGTGACCTGCTCAACATCGCCACCGGAACCGAGCAGGCGCTGCGTGGTTCGGTCGCCGACGTTGCGTTCAGCGGAGATGGCAGCACGGTCGCCTGGGCGGACGAATCGACGAACCCGGTGCACCTCTTCAGCGAAGCGGTCGGCCAGGATGCGCCCGCGTCGGTGTCCGTGCCCGGTTCCCCGGTGACGCTCGCCGACATCACCCTCGACCAGGACGGCGACGAGGTCGCATACCTCATGACGAATCCCGCGGGATCCACGCAGTTGGTGGTCGCACAGCTGCCGAGCGGCACACCGCTGGCGGTGGCGACGGCGGACAACGCCTCCGCGCTGGTCCTCTCGCCGGCGGGCGACCAGGTCGCGTTCGTCTCCAACAACACCGACGGCGCCGCGGTGGAGCTCGCGGCGGTTCCCGGCACCACAGGGGCTCATACCGGAATGCAGCCCCCAGCGGCGGCCGGCTCGACGCTGCGTGCTTTCGTCGACGCTCAGGTGCGCGGCGATCTTGCGACCCTCGCCACCCTGACTGCGCCCGGCGTGGATGTTGCGGGCAGCACCCCGCGTGGCCTCAGCCGCGCGTACGTTATCAGCACCTACCTCAACCCGCAGGGTGTGGTGACCGCGAGCGTCGAGCTCGTCGTCGACCCGACGGAAGGCCACACCACAGCGGGCGTGGCCGGCGAGACGCTGTCACTGGCGCGCAGTGCTGCTGGTGGTGCATACGTCGTCAACAACATCGTTTCGATTTCTCTGCGCGATCAGTCCGCAGGTCCGCACGTGGTGCAGGTCACCTCGAGCACGCAGGGGGGTGTCACCACGCTCCAGGTGAGCTTCGACAGCGATCTCAATGCGCAAACCATCGCCAACGCCATCAGTGTCGCGTCGCCGTCCGGAGCGATCCTGCCGTCGACAGCCGTCTACGACCCCGGCTCGCGCACCGTGACGGTGATCATCGCGCAAGCGCCGGCAGGTCTGCTGACTCTCGACATCTCTAACTCACTCAACGACGTCAACGGACAGACGCTGGCGGGCGGCTTCGAGACCAAGGTCGGAGCCAACTCCTAGCTTTCGTCGGTCGCGCGACGGCAGAGCAGAGTCGCCACCACAGGGATGCGCATCGTCCCATCCACGGCGGTGAACGGCTGCAGCGCCCGCTCGCACGCGGCCCGCACGGCGCGCAGTGCCACATCGGACTCGTGGGCCAACTCCGCTGCGACAGGTCGCTCCACGACCATGGCCGCCCAGTAGTGCGCGATGCCGTCGAAGCGCACCACATCGCGAAGGGTGGTGCGGTCCCAGTGCGCCCGCTCGGCGAAGGCCGCGGACTCCAGACACTGCTCGAGGAATCGTGAATGCAGGCCCACCTCGTCGAGCAGCGCGTCCACGAGCGAGCCCTCGTGCGCCGGTGGACGCGCGGGGTCCCAGGTGACGAGCGCCGCACTCCCACTGCCGCGCGTGATGCGCTCCGCCTCGACCAGCAGCGACGTGCCTCGCCAGAACCCGAACGTGCAGAGAGAAGCCACCCGGTCGCACGACGCGCCGGCGACCGCGACGCCATGCGCCCCGGCCATTGCGGTCGATACCGCGCACCCGGTGGCCGCGACATCGCTCGCAGCGGCATCGAGCGCGGCGTCGTCGGTATCGACGAGCAGCACGCTTCCCCGCGTCCCGACGGCGGCGCCGAGCGCGCTGCCGAGAGTCCCCGAGTCGCAGATGAGATCGCAGCCTGTGTCGCCCGGCTGCGCGCCGAGCTCCGCGACGAGTTGCTCGGCGAGCGGGCGCAGGACCGCATTCGCGTAGAGTCGCCCGAACCGCGGTCCCACGTGCGCTACCCCGAGACTGCCACCGCTGCGGCGATCGCCGCGACCCGCACGGGGTCGCGCACCACGCGTCGCAGCGGCTCCTGACGTTTGGCCCATGCGTCGGCTTCCGCGACCAGCTCCGGATGTTGCTCGATGAACGCGGTGCTGTAGGTGCCGGCACGGAAGTCGGCGTTGTCGATCACCGCGAGGTGATAGGCGATGTTGGTGTGAATCCCGGTGATCACGTACTCGAGCAGGGCACGGCGCATGCGGTCGAGCGCCGCGTCGCGCGTCGGCGCGTGGACGATCAACTTGGCGATCATGGGATCGTAGTTGGACGACACAAGGCCGGGACCGACCAGTGCGCTGTCGACGCGCACCCCCGGGCCCGCCGGCTCGTGGTATCCGTTGACCTGACCTGGCGACGGCAGGAATCCACGCGCATAGTTCTCGGCGTTGACGCGGCACTCCACCGCATGTCCGCGCGGGATCACGTCTTCCTGGGTGAGGCTCAGCCGCTCGCCGGCGGCGATGCGCAGTTGCTCGGCCACCAGGTCGATCCCGTAGACGAGCTCGGTCACCGGATGCTCCACCTGCAGGCGTGTGTTCATCTCCAGGAAATAGAACTCGCCGTCGCGGAAGATGAACTCCACGGTGCCGGCGTTGACGTAGCCGACAGCCTTCGCCGCCGTGACCGCCGCCGCTCCCATGCGCGCCCGCATCTGCGCGTCGATGACCGGTGACGGCGCCTCCTCGATGATCTTCTGATGGCGGCGCTGGATCGAGCACTCGCGCTCGCCGAGGTGGATCACGTTGCCGTGCGCGTCGGCGAGCACCTGGATCTCGATGTGGCGCGGCTCCTCCAGGTAGCGCTCGAGAAAGATCGTATCGTTCCCGAAGGCGCGCTGCGCGGTGCTCCGCGCGCTGTCATAGGCGGCGCGCAACTCATGCTCGTCGCGAGCCACCCGCATGCCGATACCACCGCCGCCCGCGCTCGCCTTGATGAGCACCGGGTAACCGATCCGCGCCGCCGCGGCAACCGATTCCTCGAGGTCGCCGAGCGCGTCACTGCCCGGGACCACCGGCACGCGGGACTCGCGCATCCGTTCACGCGCCGGCACCTTTTCACCCATCGCCGCCATCGCGTCGGCGGGCGGACCGACGAAGACGATGCCGTTGTCCGCGCATGCACGTGCGAACTGCTGGTTCTCGCTGAGAAAGCCGTAGCCGGGGTGGATCGCCTGCGCCCCTGTCGAGCGAGCCGCATCGATGATCCGGTCGATCACCAGATACGACTGCGCCGACGGCGCCGGTCCGATCTCCACTGACTCATCGGCCAGTAGGACGAACGCCGCCGAACGATCGGCGTCGCTGTGCACCGCAACCGTGCGCACACCGAGGTCCCGGCATCCTCGGATGATCCGCAACGCGATCTCCCCGCGGTTGGCGATGAGCACCTTGTCGAACATCTCGTGCTGCCTCCGTGCGCCGTCAGGCGCCGATCTGGACGATCGGCGCGCGCGGGCCGACCACGGTGCCCTCGGTGGCGTAGATCTCGGTGATGGTGCCGCCACGGGTCGCGGTGATGTCGTTCTGCATCTTCATCGCCTCGAGCACGGCGACGACGTCGCCGAGCGCGACCCGGTCCCCCACCGTGACGTTCACCTTGAGCAGCAGTCCCTGCATCGGCGACACCACGGTTCCCTCGCGCGCGACAGGCGCCGCGCGCTGTGCGGGCGCGGCTGTCTCGCCCGCAGCGGCGCCGGCCCCGGCTTCGACTCCGCCGATGATGCGCACCGCATAGCTCTGGCCGTCCACCTCCACGGTCAGCTCTCGGACTGGGACGTCGGGTGCCTGGTCTCCCGCCGGCTCGGCGGGAGCCACCTGCGCCTCCGGCTGCGCGTCGGTCGCGCCCGCGGCCGGCTCGGGGGCCGGCTCGTCACCCAGGCGCTCGGCGATCGCCTCACCGCGCTCGACCGCGAGGAACGCGTTGGGGAAGAGCGCGTAGGTGACCATCGCCTCGGGCTTCGGCTTCTTGTATCCCTCGCGAACGAGCTCGCGGCGGGTGGGCTTCATCACCGGCTCGAGCAGGTCGGCCGGCCTGCAGGTGATCGGCTCCTCGCGCCCGTTCACCAGGCGGCGCACGTCGCGATCGACCGGCTCCGGCGGTTCGCCGTAGAGGCCGAGGCAGTAGTCCTTGATCTCCTGGCTGATGGTCGCGTAGCGGTCGCCCTCGACGACGTTGTAGACGGCCTGCGTTGCCATGATCTCGGCGAGCGGGGTGACCAGCGGCGGGTAGCCGAGCTCGGCGCGAACCCGGGCGACCTCGGCCTCGACCTCGGCGAGACGTCCGAGCGCGTTGCGCTCGCGCAATTCCTCCATCGCGTGCCCCATTGCCGACGGCGGCAGCAGGCCGCGCAACGCCGACGTGTCGAGGCGCGCCGCCAGCGGGTCCATCACGTCGGCGTAGTGCACGAGCTCGTGCTCGAGTACGAGCGCGGCGGCGGCGACCCGCTCGAGGTCCAGCCCGCTGTCGACCGGGGTTCCGGCGAACCCGGCGATGAGCGCCTCGGCGGCGGGCATCGACGCACCACCCGCAAGCGGCGAGAGCGCGCAGTCGGCGCGATATGCGCCGGCGAGCGCGGCGGAGTGGCATGCGAGCGCTGCCTGGCCGGTCTGCGCCGAGATCGAGACCGCCACGGGAACGCCCGCGGCCTCGCGGATCACATTGACAGCCTGGGCGGCTTTGGCAGCCCCGAGCACCCCGAGTGGGTCGTGCAGGCAGATCGTCGGGTACCCCGCGTCGACGAGTCGCCGCGCGACCTCGCCGAGGCCCTCGAGACCGCGACCGGGAACCTCGTTGTAGACGATGACCCCCTCCGCCTGCTTGCCGGTGGTCGCGATTGCGGTCGCGCAGCGCTCGAGGTTGCGCACGTCATTAAGCGGGTCGTAGCAGCGAAAGATGTCGACGCCCGCAGCCGCCGAGGTCTCGATGAACGCGTCGACGAGATCGTCAGACACCTGGCGGTGTCCCACCAGGGACTGCCCACCGATCACTGCCAGGAGCGGTGTGATCGGCGCCGCGGCCCTGATCGCACGCAGACGCGCGAAGGGGTCCTCGGCGAGAAATCGCAGGGACGCCTCGAAGGTCGATCCGCCGAAGACGTCGAGTGCTGCGAACCCGCAGTGATCGAGGGTTTCGGCGACCGGGAGGGCGTGGCGGAGGCGCAGTCTGCTGACCAGGAGCGACTGTTGCCCATGGCGGAGCGACGTCTCCACCAATTCCAGACGGGGCATGCCGGGCCATTCTACGGGTACGCCCGCAGCGCCCTCTTACTCGAAGGTGAATCCTTCGGGAAGTTGCACGGTCGCGCGCATGCGGGCGCGCTGCTCCTTGATCCGAGCGGCGACCTCCTCGTCGAAGAGACCGATGATCTCCGCCGCGAGGTGGCCGGCATTGCGCGCGCCCATCGAACCGACCGCAACGGTTGCGACCGGGATGCCGGGCGGCATCTGGACGATGGAGAGCAGGGAGTCGAACCCGGCGAGCGGGGTCGCCGCCAGCGGCACGCCGATCACCGGCAGCGTGGTCAGCGATGCCAGCACACCGGGCAGGTGCGCGGCGGCGCCGGCACCGGCGATGAGCACGCGCAGTCCGCGCTCCTTGGCCGCGAGCGCGTAGGCGCGAACGACGTCCCCGGCTCGATGCGCCGACATCACGCCGATCTCCCAGCCGATGCCGTAGGCGTCGAGCACCTCGCCACATGTGTTCATCACCGTCAGGTCGGACTCGCTGCCGACAACGATGCCGACGCGCAGCTGTGCGGTCACGCCCGGGCCCCCGCGATCACCGGAAGGCCGATGTCCGTACGGGCCTGCATGCCGTCGAAATGCACGCGTGCAAGGTTGGCATATGCGCGCGTCCGCGCCGACTCGATGTCTGATGCGGTGGCGGTGATGCAGAGCACGCGACCGCCGCTGGCGCGCAGGGTGCCGTCGGCGTCCCGACGCGTGCCGGCGTGGAAGCAGAGCACGTCGGCGTCGAGCGAGTCGATGCCGGTGATCACGTCACCGCGGCGCACGTCGCCGGGATATCCGGCCGCCGCCGCGACCACGCCGACCGCGGCGCCGACCGCGGCGCGCGCTGCGCCCGCCTCGACCTCCCCACGCGCACACTGCATGAAGAGTTCGAGCGCCGGCTCATCGAGCAGCGGCAACACGACCTGCGCCTCTGGGTCGCCGAAGCGCGCGTTGAACTCGAGCACGCGGATACCCCCGGCGGTGACCATCAATCCCGCGTACAGGCATCCGACAAAGGGCGCTCCCCGCTCCCGCAGTGCGTCGACACACGGGCCGAGCACGGTGCGCGACACCTCGGCGACGAACGCGGCAGCATCGATGTCAGATGGCGGGGCGATGGAGCCCATGCCGCCGGTGTTCGGTCCCCGATCCCCGTCGAAGATGCGCTTGTGGTCGCGCGCGGGGACGAGCGTGCGCACCCGGTGTCCGTCGCTCAGTCCGAACACGCTCACCTCGACGCCGCTGAGACGCTCCTCAACGACCACCTGACGGCCGGCGTCACCGAAACGCATCTCGCCGAGGCACGCGTCGAGCGCGCGCTCCGCCTCTTCGATGCCGTCGCAGACGAGCACGCCCTTGCCGAGTGCAAGCCCGTCGGCCTTCACCACGCAGGCGCCCCCTCGCTCCGCGACGAACTGGCTCAACCGCCTGCGGTCCTCGGCGCCCCCCGCGACCCATCGCGGCGTCGGGATTCCGGCCTCGTCCATCACCTGTTTGGCGTACGTCTTCGATGACTCGATGCGGGCCGCGGCCGCGCTCGGACCGAACACCGCGATGCCGCGCTCGGTGCAGGCGTCCGCCACGCCCGCCGCCGCGGCCGCGTCGGGTCCGATGACCACGAGATCGACGTCTCGATCGACGGCGAGTCGCGCCACCGCCTGAGCGTCCTCGACATCGAGCGCGATGTTCTCGGCGAGATCGGCGGTGCCGCCGTTGCCTGGCGCAACCATGATCTCGGCGTCACGGGCATCGCGACGGCATGCCCATGCAAGCGCGTGCTCGCGGCCGCCACCCCCGACGATGAGAACTCGCACTATTCCCATTCAATCGTGGACGGCGGCTTGCTCGAGATGTCGTAGACGACGCGATTGACGCCCATCACCTCGTTGACGATGCGCCTGCTGATCACCGCCAGCACGTCGTAGGGGACCCGCGCCCAGTCTGCGGTCATGCCGTCCTCGCTCTCCACGATGCGGACCGCGACGACGTTCCCATAGGTGCGGTAATCGCCCATCACGCCCACCGAGGAGATCGGCGTGAGGATCGCGAACGACTGCCAGACCTTGCGATAGAGCCCGCTGCGCTTGACCTCGTCGATGACGACCCAGTCGGCGGCGCGAAGCGTCTCGAGCCGCTCGCGGGTCACCGCCCCGATGATCCGGATCGCGAGCCCGGGACCGGGAAACGGCTGGCGGAACACCATGTCCTCGGGAAGGCCGAGGGCGAGCCCGACGTTGCGTACCTCATCCTTGAAGAGATAGCGCAGCGGTTCCACGAGCTCGAAGCGGAGGTTCTCGGGGAGCCCGCCGACGTTGTGATGGGTCTTGATCTTGGTCGCGTTGTGGGTGTCGTGCGACGTCGACTCGATGACGTCCGGATAGAGCGTCCCCTGGGCGAGGAAGTCGATGTCTCCCAGCTCGGCAGCCTGCTCCTCGAAGACCCGGATGAAGGTCGCTCCGATGCGGCGGCGCTTCTCCTCCGGGTCAACGACCCCGGCGAGCGCGTCGAGGAACTGATCGGCCGCGTCGACGTGGATGAGGTGGATATGGCGCTGGGTGCGCATGACATCGACGACGCGGTCGCCCTCGCCGCGACGGAGCAGGCCGTTGTCCACGAACACGCAGATGAGCTGGTCGCCGACCGCTCGATGCACGAGCGTCGCCGCGACGGCCGAGTCGACGCCGCCGCTGAGCGCGCAGATCACCCGTCCGTCGCCGATCTGGCGGCGCAGCGCGGCGATGGTCATCTCGATGAACGACGCAGCCTCCCACGTTCCCGCACACCCGCAGACGCCGATGAGGAAGTTGCGCAGGATGTCGCGTCCCAGCGGTGTGTGCGCGACCTCAGGATGGAACTGGATGCCGTAGCGCTTTCCGGGTCCGACGAATGCCGCGCACTTCGAGTTGAGCGAATGCGCGATCGGGCGGAACCCCGGGGGCAACTCGGTGACGACGTCGCCGTGGGACATCCAGACGGAGAGGTCCGCAGGCAGCTTCGCGAAGAGCCCCGCCTCGTCGTCAACCGTCACCGATGCATGCCCGTACTCACGACGCTCCGCCGGAGCGACGGCGCCACCGAGATCCACGGCGAGGAGCTGCATGCCATAGCAGATGCCGAGGATCGGTATGTCGAGGTCGTAGACCGCGGGGTCAGGGTGCGGCGCTCCGGGCTCGAACACCGATGCCGGCCCGCCGCTGAAGATCAGCCCGCGTGGATTCCGTTTGCGGATCTCGGCGGCGGAGATGCTGCCCGGTACCAGTTCGCAGTACACCCGCGCCTCGCGCACGCGCCGCGCGATCAGCTGACTGTACTGGCTGCCGAAATCGAGGACGAGGATCGTGTCCTGGGCGATCTGCGCAGGCGCGCGCGCCACGGCGCCTGCGTCAGTCGCGACCGTCATCGCCGTCCGTCCACCTCGTCGTTACGACCCCATGCCGACGTGCTGCTCGCGCTGCTGCACCTTTCCCTCGGTCTTGATGGAGGGGGCGATCACCATCTCCGTCTCCTGGAATTCGGCGATGTTCCGGGCGCCGCACACGCCCATCGCGGTCTTCAACGCACCGACGAGGTTCATGCTGCCGTCGTCGACGTGTGCCGGGCCGAAGAGGATCTCGCGGAGCGTGCCCTTGATGCCGGTCCTGATCCGCGTTCCGCGCGGCAGGTTGGGATCGGGCGTGGCCATGCCCCAGTGATTGCCGTGGCCGGCGGCCTCCGCGGAGGCCGCGAAGATGGAGCCGATCATGACCGCGTCTGCGCCGCTCGCGAACGCTTTGGCGACGTCGCCGCCGAGGCGCATGCCCCCGTCGGTGATGATTGCCACGCGCTCCCCGCTGCGCCGGAAGTGATCGTCACGGGCTGCGGCGCAATCGCTGGTGGCGGTCACCTGGGGCACACCGACACCGAGCACGGCCCGGGTGGTGCACGCCGCTCCGGGACCGACACCGACCAGCAGCCCCTTGATCCCGGTGTCCATCAACTCGAGGGCTGTCGCGTAGTCGACGCAGTTGCCGGCGACCACCGGGATGTCGATGGAGTGGGTCAGTTCCGAGAACGACAGGTGCTTGTACGACTTGCTCACGTGTCGCGCGGTCAGCACCGTGCCCTGGACCACGAGCATGTGCGCGCCCGCCTCCTGCACGATCGGAGCACGCCGCTCGGCGTGCGCCGGGACCGTCGACACCGCGCAGGCGACGCCGGCGCCGGTGATCTCCTCGATCCGCTGGCCGATGAGACCGTCCTGCACCGGAGCGGTGTAGATCTTCTGGAGGAGCGTATTGATCTGATCGACCGGTGACTCCGCGATCGTCGCGAGCACCTCGGCGGGATCCTCGTAGCGAGTCTGCACACCGTCGAGATTGAGGACCGCGAGACCACCGAGACGGCCCATCTCCGCCGCGAACCGGGTGTCGACGACGCCGTCCATCGCCGCTGCGATGAATGGGATCTCGAGGGTGGTGCCATTGACCGCGAAGCTGACGTCGATCTCTGCCGGATTGACGGTCACCCGACCGGGGACCAGGGCAACCTCGTCGAAGCCGTAGGCCCGGCGAGCCCGCTTGCCTCTGCCCAACTCGAATTCCATCTGTAGATTCTACAGGAGTGGCCGGGGTGTCCTGCCTTGACAGCGCACCATCTTGTGGAGCCGCCCAACCTCAGCCACCATATCTGGTGGTGCGCCCCCACCCTCATCTCGAGCGCGGGAGGCTGGATCCGCTCTCACGCGTTCAGGGATAGATCCCCCGGACCCGCGTCGCCTCCGCGACTTTGCCGACTGCGATGCGGAATGCAGCGTCGCGGAGGCTGATCTCGTGCTCCTGCGCCTCGCCCTTGACCTGCTGGTAGCTCCGAGTCATGACTTCACGAAGCCGGGCGTTGACCTCTCCCGACCCCCAGAAGTACGACTGGATGTCCTGCACCCATTCGAAATAGGAGACGACCACACCACCTGCGTTGACCAGGATGTCGGGAAGGATGAGCACACCGCGCGCGCTGAGCTCCGCATCCGCTTCGGTGGTGAGCGGCGCATTGGCACCCTCGGCCACCACCTTTGCGCGAACCCGGCCGGCGTTGCGCTGACCGACCTGAGCTTCGAGCGCAGCGGGGACGAGCAGGTCGACGTCGAGCGTGAGCACGTCCTCGCCTGCGATCTGTTCGGCGCCGTCGTAGTCGATGAAGTGCCCGCCCTCCTCCTTGAGGTGGCGCAGCGCCGTCAAATCGAGTCCGTCGGCGCGATAGAGACCGCAGGTGCTGTCGGAGACGCCCACCACGCGCATGCCCTCGGCCGTCAGCAGCTCCGCGCTGACGCCGCCGACCTTGCCGAACCCCTGGATCGCGACGGTCGCGTCCGACGGATCCATCCCGGCGTCGCGCATCGCGAGCACCGTGACGATGGTCAGGCCACGACCAGGTCCCGTGAAGCGTCCCTCCGAGCCTCCGATCGCCTGCGGCTTTCCGGTCACCGATGCGGGGACGGAGAAGCCGGCGTGCATCGACAGCGTGTCCATGATCCATGCCATCACCTGTGGACCGGTCCCGAGGTCCGGCGCCGGAATGTCGCGGTCGGGACCGACGATGAGCGAGATCTCGGTCGTGAATCGCCGCGTGAGTCGCTCCAGCTCGGAGAGGCTCAGCGCATGCGGATCGCAGACCACGCCCCCTTTCGCACCGCCGAATGGGACGTCGGCGACCGCGGTCTTCCAGGTCATGTACATCGCCAGGGCACGCGCGTCGTCGAGGGTCATCGCCGGGTGGTAGCGCAGTCCCCCTTTTGCCGGTCCCCGGGCGATGTTGTGCTGCACGCGAAACCCTGTGAAGACCTCGAACGAGCCGTCATCCATCTCGACGGGGAAGTGCACGACGAGTTCGCGTTTGACCTCGCGCAGCACTGCCCGCAGGGAGTCGTCGAGGCCGATGGCGTCGGCGGTGGCGTCGAACTGCCGCTGGGCAATGCTCAGCGCGGAGCGCTCATTGGTCCCGGACATGCGCAGGTCGAACTATACGCAACAGGACCTCCGTTTGCGGCGGGTCAGCACCCGCGATTGGGACTCCGACGTGCCGTGTAGTTGCCTGCCCTGGCAGCAACGTATCGCGCCAATCATTGACAATCACGATCACAACCAGCATGCTATGCACGATCGACAGGAGGTTTTGGACATCACCTGTCACAAACAACACGGAGGCCCATACGATATGGCCAGGACCAGACGTAGGAGAGGCGGCGCCGGGAAGGCCGTCAAACGCACCGTGAGGCGCGTAGGGACGACAGCTCGCCGTCGCACACCCGCCGCTGGTGGCGATCTCGTCAAAGCGGTGCAGAACCTCGTGAAGGCCTTGCCCGTCGGCGAGCTGGAGAAGCGCCTTGCGGGCCTTGAGAAGACAGTCGCGCGACTTGAGACGGGCCTGCGTGGCGCTGCTCGTCGCGCGAGCACCGCGGTCAGGGGTGCCAAGCGCTCGACTGCTAAACGTGCGACTGCGAAGCGTGCCACCGCAAAGCGGGCGACCGCAAAGCGTGCCACCGCGAAGCGCGCCACCGCGAAGCGTGCCACCGCAAAGCGGGCGACCGCGAAGCGCGCCACCGCAAAGCGGGCGACCGCGAAGCGCGCCACCGCAAAGCGGGCGACCGCGA
>DAITPY010000006.1:0-18497 GCA_036833315.1 Candidatus Dormiibacterota bacterium | reverse complement strand
GCCACCGCAAAGCGGGCGACCGCGAAGCGCGCCACCGCAAAGCGGGCGACCGCGAAGCGCGCCGGCGCCAGGAAGACCACGGCTCGCAAGACCGCGGCTCGCAAGACCACCGCACGGAAGACCACGGCTCGCAAGACCGCGGCTCGCAAGGGCGCGGCTCGCAAGACCACCGCACGGAAGACCACAGCCCGTAAGACCACGGCCCGTAAGACCACCGCGCGCAAGCCGGCAGCCGCTCGCAAGACCACTGCTCGCAAGCCGGTGACCCGCCGCCGCGTCGTCCGCAAGACGGTCGCCGCTGCACCGCCGGTCGCCATGACAACGACCACGACGACCAGCTAGTCACTCGACAGCACCAGATCATTCTGTAGTTCGAAGGCCTCCGGCAGTGCCGGGGGCCTTCGCCGTGTCTACGACCTAAGCGGCGAGCAGGTCCGCCATCACCCCGGCAGCGCGGCGCGCATCCGCGGCGGTCACGCCGAGATGAGTCACGCAGCGAATGGCACGGCTCCCCATGACGCTCACCAGCACCCCCTCGCGGCCGAGCGTCGCGGCAAGGTCCGGGGCGGAGGTGCGGGTCTCGATGAGGACGATGTTGGTCGGCACCGAGGGGCTGCGCACCGTTGCTCCGGGACACTCCTCGAGCCGGCGCGCGATGTTCGCGGCGTTGGCATGATCCTCGGCGAGACGCTCGACGTTGTGCTCGAGGGCATAGATGCCGGCGGCCGCGATGATGCCTGCCTGGCGCATGCCGCCACCGAGGCGCTTGCGCCAGCGACGCACCTCATCCACGATCGGCGCGTCTCCGGCGACCACCGAGCCCACCGGCGCACCGAGGCCTTTGCTCACGCACACCGACACGGTGTCGCACTCGTCGACCAGGTCAGCCGGGCTCACGCCCAGGGCGACCGCCGCGTTGAAGAGCCGCGCGCCGTCGCAGTGGACCCGCAGTCCGAGCGAGTGCGCCGCGCGGGCCGCGGCATGAACACGATCGACGTCGACCGCAGCTCCTCCTCTGCGGTTGTGGGTGTTCTCGATGCAGAGCAGGCTCGACACCGGCTGATGGATGTTGGTCTCGCGCACAGCCGCCATGACGTGCTCGGCGTCGGGAATCCCGTCGGGGCTGTCGAGGAGGCGGAGCTGGATGCCGGCCACGATGGCGGTGCCGCCCACCTCGTAGATCACCACATGCGCTTCCGAGTCGGCGATGACCTCATCGCCCGGTCTCGTCTGGGCCGCGACGCATGCGAGGTTGCCCATGGTGCCGCTCGGAACGAACACACCGGATTGCTTGCCGAGCCGGCGGGCCATCTCCTCCTCGAGACGTCGCACCGTCGGATCCTCGCCCCACACGTCATCGCCAACCTCAGCGTGCGCCATGGCGGCGCGCATGCCCTCGTCGGGAACCGTCAGCGTGTCACTTCGCAGGTCGACCGTCTCAGGCATCGACACTCACGTGCGCATCCTGAAGGATCGGCCGCGTCGCGCGCGGGGGGTTCGCCTACGCCGCCCCGGCGACGCAGGTCCTCTGCCTGCCGCTCCGCTTGGCTCGGTACAACGCCTCGTCGGCGAGGCTGAACAGCTCGGTGGCGCTCTCCGCGTTCTCCGGGTACGCCGCCACACCGATGCTGACGGTGAGCCGCACCGGGCCACGATCGGGAAGACCGACGTCGGTGGCGGCGACCGCGAGGCGGATCTTCTCCGCGACCATGAATGCCTCGCTCGCAGAAGTGTTCGGCATCACGACCACGAACTCCTCGCCTCCATACCGCGCGGCGAGGTCGGCGCGGCGCACATTGTTGACCAGCGTTCGCGCGAAGGTCGAAAGCGCCAGGTCGCCGGCCTGGTGCCCGTGCGTGTCATTGAGCTGCTTGAAGTGGTCGATGTCGAGCATGAGGATCGCGAGTGGGGCTCCGAGGCGCTCCGCGAGCGCCACCTGCTGACCCAGCGAGTCGACAAGGAAGCGGTGGTTGTAGAGGCCGGTGAGGTCGTCGGTGCTCGCCTGGCGCTGCACGACCGCGAGGAAGCGGTAGCGCTCGAGCGCCAGCGAGATCTGTTCCGCGGTCGACGCCACCAGGTCGCTGTCACTGGTCGTGAACGACCCGCTCTGGCGCGCGACCGCCAGGACGCCGTGGACATAGGTGCCGAGCCGCAGCGGTGCAACACAGAACTCGCGGACTCCGAGATGCGCCTCGTGACTCGCCGCCGTCGCCCCGAGCAGGATCGCTCCGCGGCCGGGGTGGCGGTAGCCCTCGCCGAGTGGACCGTTCCCGTCGAGAAAGCCATCGATGTCGACCCGGCGCCCACCGCTCGCGACCGCGAAGGCATCGCTCATCTCCGATGCGTTGACCACGATCATCGCGGTGCCGGCCTCCATGGAGTCGCGCAACTCATCGCACACCCGGGCGAGCGCCCTCTCGAGCGGTTGCGCGAGGCTGAGCTCCATGGCCACGGTTGCGCGCGCCGCGGTCGCACGCATCGTCGAGCGCACCTGGATTCGCATCGCCTCGAAGCTCGCACCGAGCCTCCCCACCTCGTCCACCGAGCCGGCGCGCACCGGCCGGTCGAAGTCACCCTTGCCGAGCGCCGCCACTGCACTGTCGAGTCTGCGCAGCGGCGCGCGGAGATCGATCTGCACCACGACGACGATGAAGAGCATGGCGACCAGGATCACCGCGAACAGCAGCACGACTGGCTGCCACGCCACGGGTGTTCCGGTCACCGGCGAGATCAGCGCCAGCGTGTATCCGGCCCCGATGGAGGCCGACGCGACGGCGACCTGATGCCCATGCAGCGATATGACTGAGGGTGCCGATGACGAGAGCGCGCTGCGCAGAGTCGTGCCGGCGGCCTCCCCGGCCGAGACCTGCGCACCGGCGACGGTCCCGGCGAGCGCGAATCGCGCGCCGCCGCGGATCAGCAGGACTGATGCGCGGTCACTCGCGGTCGCGATGTTGTGATCGATGGCGCTGATGAACGATGCCGTCACCGGTCGTGCGACGAAAGTCGTGGCAAGGACACCGGGAAGCTTCGACTCCTCGACGAGCCACGCGTTCCCGTCCGGCGTCGCTGCGGTACGCGCATTCGAGCCCACCGCCGTGACGAGAGCTCGCGTGATCGGGTCGGCACCGGAGAGTAGCCTCGAACCCTGCACCGCGGCAACCGTGCCATCAGCCTGGACGACACCGAGGATGTCGGCGGGCTCCAGGACCGCGTCGTCGGCTTCGAGGGCTGTCCGTGTCGACGCCGGCGTTGCGAATGCGTGCTCGGCGGTGGCCAGGCGGGCGACGCCGGCGACGAAGGTGCGCAGCGATTCACGCTGACCCTGGATGAGGTTGTATGCGACACCGACCTTGTCGGCGGCGCCGTTCTCCGCCTGACTCCGGCTCGTCGACTCGGCGAGGAGGAATGGAACGATGGCGACGGCGACGCCGGCGACCAGGATCACCGCCGCGAACTTCAGTGAGAACGACGCCCCTCGCCAGGCGCCGGTCAACCATCGAACCCCTCTCATGGCGATGTCTCAGTCGGAACGCCGGACCAGGACCAGCGCGGCGATCGCGATCGCCGTGGCCACCAGCAGCATCGACAGCGTGATGACATAGACGGAGGCGGAGCTCGTCGGCACCGCGCCCACGACCGCCGGGGATGGCGCCGTCAACCCCGGGGGCGGAAGCGGTGGCGGTCGCTCACCGACGGGTGTGCGCGCCACCCGTGGTGTGACGATCATGGGCCGGCGCACGGCGATGCTGGGGTGGGAAGGACTCACCGAGGCTGTGCCCCCGGCCGCCGGTAGTGCCGCAGGGGGCGGACCCTGCACGGGTGGTGTGGCCGCAAGCGGCCGAGGGGGTGGGGAAGAGCCGCAGATGAGTCCGCGCGCCCGATGCACCGAGGGCCGCTCCGCCTGCCCGTGATGATTCGAGGGGCGCTCGGCGTGCGCGCGGTCGCATGCATGGTCTCGTTCCCCCGGTTCGCCATCTCCGGAATGCGCGCCACCGTGGCCGTCCGACCCGGAGGCGACAGCTGTCGTCGCTGCCGGCCCGAAGAGGACACCGGCGGCGAGCAGGACCAGGACAGGGCGGATGGCGGCACGGCGAGTTCGTTCGAGCCCGGGTAGGAACGGCCGGACCCTTGTCTTCAAGTCACCTCCGCCAAAATCGTAGGTCCGTGCTCGGTGCGACTTGTGATCGAAATGTGACACTTTTCCGGTGCCGGTTGTGGTCATCAATTTCGTCGACGGGGAGGTCGTGCTCGCGGAGGCGCCCGAGATCACCTTCGATCTCGCCGTCCTCGACGCCGAGATCCGCTCGATCAACCAGAACAGCGAGCGCGCCATCTTTCCCGTCAGCGCGATCCGTCAGATTCTTATCGGCGACCCTGAGCCGGCGCCCGCGGAAGCCGAGGTAGCGGGGTGGGACCGTGCTGCGTTCCACTTCATCGACGGTCCCGTGCTCAAGGCCTCGATTCGTTCTGACGCGCTCCTCGGCCGCCACGGCGGCGTGTGGCACATCGTCGAGCCGGGATCAACCGAGCTGCGGACGATCGCGATCCCCTACGCGGCGCTCAAGGGCGTCTACCAGATACGCCAGTGGGACAGCCGGCCGGCCGGCGAGCGCGACGAGCACGCGGAGCTCGACCAGCTCGCGCGGATCCTCGCCGAGCGCGAGGGAAACCTCGCCGGGGGTGGCCCCGCACCGCTCCTCCGTCCAGTGCTGTCGCGGATACGACGCCCGCCGGGTTCGGCGTGATCTCGGACCTGTCGCGCGGTTGTCGACGGCGCAGAGGCAGTTCGAAGCGCGTGGTACGGTCCCCGCTGTGACCTCCACGCTCGTGCGTGGCGAGCCGGAAGCCGGCGAAACACCCCCTTCGCTGACCAGCCGCCTCTTCGCCATCCGAACGCTCGCGTCCCTCGGCATCGCCGTGGTGATCGTTGCCGTTGCGGTCTGGCGGGCGCAGATCGACTGGGGCGCCGCCTGGGACAACATCCGCCACGCCAACCCGCTCCTCTATCTCGCGGCACTTGCGGTCTACTACACGTCGTTCGTCGTCAGGTCGGTTCGCTGGCAGGTGCTGCTCGGCAACGCCGGAGAGCAGCAGCGGTCGCGTTCGCTGATCGGGATCGTGATCACCTCGTTCTTCGTGAACTGCGTGGTCCCGGCGAAGATGGGTGATATCTACCGCGCGTATCTCGCCAAGCAGAAGCTCGAGGTGCCGGTGAGCAAGGCGCTCGGCACCATCATCGCCGAGCGGCTGATCGACCTCATCGTGCTGATGTCGCTGCTGCTCGCGGCCGGCGCGGTGGTGTTCCGCACAAAGGCGCCGGGCATCCTCATCCCGTACGTGATCATCGGCGTGGTCGCCTGCCTCGCGGGCGTCGGCGTCATCCTGGTGATGCGTGCCGGTCGCGGGCAGCGGATTCTCCGCCTGCTCCCGGAGGCCGTGTTTCATCGCTACGAGAGCCTCCGTCTCGGCACCGTTGACTCGTTTGCCCGCCTGCCCACGTTGCTCGCGCTGACCCTCCTGGTCTGGGCCGCGGAAGGAACGCGCCTCGGCCTCGTGGTGTTCTCGCTGCACCTAGCCGGTGTGCATCTCGGGCCCTCACAGTTCCTGCTCATCGCGCTCGTCGCAGCGCTGCTGACCACCGTTCCCTTCCTCCCGGGCGGACTTGGTCTCGTCGAGGCGGGGATGATCGGCGTGCTCATCACCGTCGGCGGGGTCTCGAACTCGGCGGCGGTCTCCATCACGCTGCTCGACCGCAGCATCAGCTACGCAAGCCTGATCGTGATCGGGTTCGTGATCTTCATCTTCACGCACATCCACGTCCCCAAAGCGCGGCGGATCGCGACCCAGGGGTGAGGGCGCTCGTCACCGGCGGCGCCGGGTTCATCGGTTCGCACATCGCCGACGCGCTCATCGACGCGGGCCATGCTGTGACTGTGGTCGACGACCTCTCGCGTGGCCGGCGCGCGCAGCTGAACGCCGCCGCGAGCTTCGTCGAGCTCGACATCACATCGGACGGGCTTGCTGCGGCGGTGGCGGCGGCGAAGCCCGAGGTCATCTTTCATCACGCCGCCCAGATCGATGTGCGCGAGTCGGTGCGCGACCCGCTCCATGACGCCGATATCAACGTGGTGGGAACCGTCAACCTGCTGCGTGCGGCGATCGATGCAGGGGCGCGCCGCGTCGTCTTCGCATCGAGCGGCGGCGCCATCTACGGCGATGCCGCGGTGATCCCGACACCCGAGAGCCATCCGTGTCTTCCGGAGTCACCATATGGCACTGCAAAGCTCTGCGCCGAGGCCTACGGGGGAACCTTCAACCGCCAGGCCGGGCTCGAGTTCGTGGCGCTGCGCTACGCCAACGTCTACGGACCCAGGCAGGATCCGCACGGTGAGGCCGGGGTGATCGCGATCTTCGCCACGCGCCTCATCAACGGTGACCCCCCGGTCATCAACGGGGACGGCACGCAGACTCGAGACTACGTGCACGTCGAGGACGTGGTGCGCGCTAACCTCGCGGCTGTCGGCGGAGAGCCTGGCGTGTACAACATCGGCACCGGGGTGGAGACGGATGTCAACACCCTGTACAGCATGCTCGCAGCGGCGTGCGGGGTCCGGGGCGCTTCCGAGCACGGGCCCGCAAAGCCCGGCGAGCAGCGACGCTCGTGCCTCGACCCCAGCTTCACGCGCGAGCACCTCGGCTGGGAGGCACGCATTCCGTTCGAGGACGGTTTGCGGACCACCGTCGATTTCTTCAGGAGCGCGAGCTAGGCGTCGAGCAGGGAGTGAGCCTTGGCCAGGTTTGTCGTGGCGTGGCCGCGAAGTCCAAGCACCGCCTCTCGCAGTCCGGGATCCCGCGCGTAGCCGGGCGTTTCCACCAGCCGCGCCGACCAGCTGAGCTCGTCGACAGCGAGCTCGAGCGCGCTCCGAGCCTGGTCGAGCGACTCGTCGACGGGTGTCGCGGCGATGCGTTCGAGCGCCTGCGCGCATCCATCGAGCCGCCGCCGTACCCCTCGAGCCGTATCGCCCTCGACCGCTGACACCGCGTCAAGGGAGGTGACCGCCTCGTCCGTGCTGGCAAGGACCGCCACGAGCACGGCCTTCGGGTCCTCGTCAGTCGACGCGCCGGCGCCCATGCTGCGGTATGCGCCGATCAGGAAGAGCAGCACCAGGACCGCGGCGATGATGTATATCGCCGGCACCGTGGGTCCCCGCGGCTACTTGTAGCGGAAGGTGATGCGCCCGCGCGACAGGTCGTACGGACTCAGCTCCACCCGGACCCGGTCGCCGATGAGGATCCGGATGTAGAACTTGCGCATCTTTCCCGATGTGTACGCGAGCACATCCTGTCCTGTCTGCAGACGTACCTTGAACATCGCGTTGGGCAGCGGTTCGACCACGGTTGCGTCCATCTCGATGGTCTCTTCCTTGACCTCGACCTGAGCGGTGCCGTCGGTGACGTCCCGTCGCCGGACGGGACCGCGCCGGCGGGTACTGCCGGGCCGGGGTGGGCGTCGTGCCAAACAGGGTCTCCTAGAAGCGGATCGGGCGGTTGGCGAGCGTATCACGGAGCCGTTCCCTGGTAACGTCATATCAATGTCGGGCCAGGATCGATCTCCATTCATGGATGCGCTGCGCGATCGCGTCATCGTCTTCGACGGTGCGATGGGGACGAGTCTGCAGTCCGAGAACCCCGGCCTCGACGACTTCGGCGGTGCCGCGCTCGAGGGATGGATGGACGGCCTCGCGCTCCACGCGCCCCAGATCGTCGAGCGCGTGCATCGCGGATTCCTCGAGGCCGGTTGCGACGTCGTCGAAACCTGCACCTTCCAGGCCACCCGTCCACGCCTCGAGGAGTGGGGCCAGGGCGAGCTGACCAGGGAGCTCAACGTCGCGGCCGCGCAGCTCGCCCGCCGCGTCGCCGACGAGTACTCCGGCGACGGACACCCGCGTTTCGTCGCCGGGAGCATGGGGCCGACCGGGTTCCTGCCGGCGTCGAGTGACCCGGCGATGAGCAGGTTGGGATTCGCGGAGCTCGTCCCGGTATTTCGCGAGCAGGCGGCGGCGCTCATCGAAGGGGGCGCCGACCTGCTGATCATCGAGACCCAGCAGGACATCCTCGAGACCAAGGCGGCCGTGTTCGGCGCCCGCGCCGCCGCAGCCGCGGGCGGACGCCCGGTGCCGATCATGGCGTCGGTATCGCTCGACGTGACCGGCCGGATGCTCCTCGGGACCGACGTCGCCGCGGTGCTCGCGATCCTCGAGTCACTCCATGTCGACGTGATCGGCTTCAACTGCTCGACAGGTCCAGAGCACATGCGCGAACCGATCCGCTACATCACCGCCCACACCGCGCTCCCGGTGGCATGCATTCCCAACGCCGGTCTTCCGGTGAACGTCGACGGGCGTGCCCATTACCCGCTCGAGCCGGTGCCGATGGCGACCGAGCTGGCGAGCTTCGTCCACGAGTACGGGGTGAACATCGTGGGCGGTTGCTGCGGGTCGACCAACGAGCACATCCACGAGCTCGTCGCGCGAGTCGGTGCGGCGCCGCGCGGCGCACGAGGCACGCTCGACGTCGAGCCGCGGCTCGCCAGCAGCATGCACGCCATCGAGTTGCGCCAGCAGCCCGCGCCGCTGCTGATCGGCGAGCGCGTCAACGCGCAGGGTTCGCGCGCGGTGAAGCGTCTGCTCCTCGCAGACGATTACGACGGCATCCTCGGGGTGGCACGCACCCAGGTCGAGGGCGGCGCGCACGCGCTCGACCTCTGCGTCGCGGTCACCGAGCGCAGCGACGAGGCGGAGCAGATGCGCACCGTGGTGAAGACGCTGCAGATGAGCATCGACGCGCCACTGGTGATCGACAGCACCGACGCTGACGTGATCCACGCGGCGCTGGAGTCGTACCCGGGACGCGGCATCGTCAACAGCGTCAACCTGGAGAACGGTCGAGTGCGCTGCGACGCGGTGCTCCCGCTGGTGCGCGATCACGGCGCCTGCGTCATCGCACTCACCATCGACGAGCAGGGTATGGCGCGCACCGCCGAGCGCAAGCTCGAGATCGCCCGCCGCATCCACGACCTGGCGCGCGACGAGTTCGGGCTTGCACCCGATCAGCTGATCTTCGATGCGCTGACGTTCACGCTTGCCACCGGTGAGGCGGAGTGGATCGACTCGGCGCGCGAGACCATCGACGGCATCCGCACCATCAAGCGCGAGCTTCCGGGAGTGCTGACGGTGCTCGGGGTCTCGAATGTCTCCTTCGGGCTCGCGCCGCAGATGCGGCCGGTGCTCAACAGCGTGTTCCTGCACCACTGCGTCGAGGCCGGGCTGGACGCCGCGATCATCAACCCCACGCACGTCGTTCCCTATGGTGAGATCGACCCGCAGACGCGGCGCCTCGCTGAGGAGCTCGTCTTCAACAGCGCGCCTGATGCGCTCACCCGGTTCATCGCGCATTTCGACGGCGACGCGGGCAGCGGCGCCACGGGACTGCCCGAGACCGCCGATCCCTTCGAGGGGATGACGACCCTGGAGCGCATCCACGCGCAGATACTCCACCGGCGCAAGGACGGCATCGAGGAGCAGATCGACCTCGCGCTCCGCGATCTGGACGCGGTCAGCGTGCTCAACACCGTCCTGCTCCCCGCGATGAAGGACGTCGGCGATCGATTCGGTTCGGGCGAGCTGATCCTGCCCTTCGTGCTCCAGAGCGCCGAGGTGATGAAGCGCGCGGTCGCACACCTCGAGCAATATCTCGAGAAGCGCGAGGGATACACCAAAGGCAAGGTCGTGCTCGCCACCGTCTACGGAGATGTCCACGACATCGGCAAGAACCTGGTGAACACCATCCTCAGCAACAACGGCTACACGGTGTTCGACCTCGGCAAGCAGGTGCCGCTCAACACCATCATCGACAAGGCCCAGGAGGTCGATGCCGACGCGATCGGGCTGTCGGCGCTGCTGGTGAGCACGAGCAAACAGATGCCGGCGTGCGTCAAGGAGCTCGACGAGCGCGGCCTCTCATACCCGCTGATCATCGGCGGCGCTGCGATCAACCGCGGTTTCGGCAGGCGGATCCTCTACCTCGACCAGCAACGCGCGTACGAGCCCGGAGTCTTCTACTGCAAGGACGCGTTCGAAGGACTCGATACCGTCGATCAGCTGCTCGATCCGGACCGGCACGACGCGCTGCTGACCCGTGTGCGCGAGGAGGCGCGAGTCCATCGCGAACGCGAGCACGAGAAGGTCGAGCGTCGCAACGCGGCTGCGGCCGGAGTCGCCGTGCAGCCCGCGCGCAGCGCGGCACGCCGTGACGCGCCGATCCCGACGGTGCCGTTCTGGGGCGCACGCGTGCTCCGCGACATCCCGATCTGGGACGTCTACCCGTTCATCGATCGCAACTCGCTGTACAAGATGAGCTGGCAGTTCCGCGGAGTGCGCGACCCGGCCAAGTGGGACGAGCTGCTGCGCACCGAGCTCGAGCCCCGCCTGCAGCGCTCGATGGACGAGGCGGCCCGCGAGGGCTGGCTGCAGCTCCAGGCGGTGTACGGCTACTGGCCCGCACTTGCCGACGGCGACACGGTGGTCGTGTACGACCCGGGTGACATCGACCTCGAGCTGGGGCGGTTCACCTTCCCGCGCCAGAGCGAGCAGCACCGCCTCTGTCTTGCCGACTACGTGCGCTCCGCCGAGGACGCGGCGGACGGCGAGCGCGACGTCATCGCGCTCCAGGTGGTGACCACCGGACCGGGAGCGTCAGAGCTCTCCAACCGCCTCCAGGTGGACGGCGCCTACGACGACATGCTCCGCGTGCACGGCTTCGCCACGCAGATGGCCGAGGCGACGGCGGAATACGTCCACCACCGCATCCGCCGCGAGCTGCGTCTCGCCGACGACCAGGGCCGGCGCTACTCCTGGGGCTATCCATCCTGCCCCGACCTGGAGGACCACGAGATCCTCATGCGGATCGTCCCGGCCGCGGAGATCGGCGTCAACCTCACCGAGGGATATCAGTTCGTGCCCGAGCAGTCGACCGGCGCGATCGTGCTCCACCATCCCGAGGCTCGATACTTTGCCGTGTACGGCGGGGCCGCGGTCGAGGAGGATGCGCCGGGAGCACCCGAATCGGTGCTCACCACAGTCGGCGCCTAGCCAGGCGCGGGACAACCGGTCCTACTCGACGTACCTGCGAATGCGGTCGTCCTCCTCGCCGTGCTCGTGCTGGTAGAGCGAGCAGGACTCGGGGGACGAGATGCACGGCGGCACGGGGTGACGGCCGGTGAACTTGTGGGTCCGGCGGTCGACGTGGCAGTCGGCCTTGTAGCGGGTGAGCAGGCCGAACGGGCCCGCGCTCTCCTTGAGGATCTGTTCGAGGTACGGGCAGCGCCGGCCCCCAGCGCGCGACGGCGCCGACTGGCGCTGGGGCTCCGGGCGGCCGCGTTGCGGCTGCGGTGGTTCTGCTCGCATCGACCCCCCCAGTGTAAAACTGCCTACGGGGCCAGCATCGACTGGATGCGCGAGGCCAGTTCCTTGATCTTGAACGGCTTGGCCAGGGTCTGAACGTTGCCGTAGGCCTCGAGCTTTGGCGTGGTGGATGCATTGACCAGCGCGCTCACCACCAGCACCTTCGGGTCGCTGCCGTGGTCGGCGCGGATCCGTTCGAGCACCTGCGTTCCCGAGAGGTCACCGGGGAGCATCAGGTCGAGCAGCACGAGGTCGGGAAGGAACTCGCCGAACGCCGCAAGGCCTTCGTCACCACTCTTCGCCACCTTCACCTCATAGCCCTCCATCGTGCAGAGCAGAGACTCGATGTCGGCGAGCGCGTAGTAGTCCTCGATGATCAGGACTTTCTTCATGGCGGTACTCGTCGCTGGGGTCATGCTGGGGGCCTGGCTGAATATAGCACGGGCATTTCAGCGACTCCGAGCGTGCGTGACCAACCCGTGACCGCTGCGCGCACGCCCGGCACACCGGCCCCCGTATCGCGTCAGATCGAGCGGTCGATGAGCGTTCCGGTGCCGAGCCCGCCGCCGCAGCACATGGCCTGCAGACCGTAGCGGGCGTCGCGGCGCTCGAGCTCGTGCAGCATCGTGGTCATCAGCCGGGCGCCGCTCGCACCGAGCGGGTGACCGAGCGCGATGGCGCCTCCGTTGACGTTGACCCGGTCCATGTCGGGGTGGTGCTCGTGCGCCCAGGCGAGCACCACGGGCGCGAAGGCCTCGTTGATCTCGAAGAGGTCGATGTCGTCGATCGCGAGCCCGGACCGCTGGAGCAGTCGCGTCGTCGCCGGGATCGGCCCGGTGAGCATGGTCACGGGGTCGACGCCGACCACGGTCTGGCTGGCGATGCGGGCCCGAGGCGCGAGGCCGAGAGCATTGGCCCGCTCCACCGACATCAGGAGGATGGCCGCGGCACCGTCGGTGATCTGAGAGCTGTTCCCCGCGTGCATGATCCCGTCCGGTTTGAACGAGGGCTGGAGCGCGGCCAGCGTTGCCGCCGTGGTGTCGGGACGGATCCCCTGGTCCTGGCTGACCACCCGCCCGTCGCCGTTTGCGCCGACCACCACGGGCGCGATCTCGCGGTCGAAGCGGCCGCCCGCCTGGGCCTCGCCGGCGCGGCGCTGCGATCGCGCCGCGTACTCATCGGCCTGCTCGCGGGTGATGTGCCACTGCTCGGCGATCAACTCGGCGGACAGGCCTTGGGGCACGAGGTTGTAGACCTCGAGCAACTCGGGAGGAAACGGCGCCCCCGGACCCTGGACGACGGTGCTTCCCATGGGCACGCGGCTCATGCTCTCGACGCCGGCGGCGATGGTGATGTCGCAGACGCCCGCCTGGATGAGGTTCGCGGCGAAATGGATCGCCTGCTGCGATGACCCGCACTGGCGGTCGACGGTCGTCGCAGGGACTTCGACCGGGAATCCAGCGGCGAGCACGGCTTGGCGCGCGATGTTCACCGCCTGCTCGCCGGTCTGCATCACGCAACCGAAGACGACGTCACCGACCATCGCAGGGTCGATGCCCGCGCGTGTGGTGACCTCGCGGAGCACGTGGGCGGCCAGCATCACCGGATGGACGTTGCGGAGATCTCCGTTGCGCTGGTTGCCGCGGCCCAGCGGGGTGCGGACAGCCTCGACGATCACGACGTCAGTCATGCGTGCTCACTTCCAGATGTTGTCGGATCGCCAACCTTAGCAGCGGGCCTCGCCTCACCCGCCGAAGCGATAGATGGATATCAGAGGCGGGTTGGGGGTGAAGAGATCGATGAGGTTGGGCGGCGGTCGCTCTGCGTCGACGCGCAGCCACCCGCTCGGCGGCAGCAGGTCGTACTGGGTCAGGACCAGCATATCCCCGGACGATGCACTCGCCTCGACCGATCCCGGGGAAACCACCTGCAGCCCGAAGGCTTCGAGGACGGGCGTTGCGTTGTCGGTCACCGGGCGCGATGGCGGCCGCGGCACCAGCGCGAAGCAGGCTTCGATATAGGGTTGATCGAGGGTGTTCGAGAGGTACACGTGGTGTCCGTTCGCAACTGCGCGCGCGGTCGTGATGGCGGCGATCTCGCCGGTGTCGAAGTCCGCGGCAGCGCCGTGCGGATATACCGCGTAGAGGTTGACCGTGTAGACGGCTCCCTGAGCCAGCAGCCCGAGGCCGAGCACGGCCGTGACCGCGCGACCGAGCCCGGCCCGACCGCGCAGTGCCAGGCGGATGCCGTCGGCGCCGAGGAACGCAAGGACTATGAGGAATGGCAGCATCACCGACGAGCGCAGCGCGTGTGGCGTGCCGTTGTTGGTGAGCGCGGCGGCGATCGGGGCCAGCAGGATGGCGGCGATCAGAAAGCGCACCAACGGCTCGCGCCGCCGCTGCCAGCAGACCAGGATGCCGGCGAGCAGCAGCGGGGCGGTCACCCAGAGCAGCATCCCGCCGATCTCGGTGTTCTGACGGGGATTCGCGTCGCCCTGCATGAAAAGGAAGCCGGGGCTGAAATACGAGACGTAGTTGGTGAGGAAGCGATCGGCGACCACGTTCAGCGGCGCGCCGTCGGCCCAGATGCTGATCAGGCCGAACCTTCCGGTCAGAGCCCCCGGGTTGAGCAGCCAGTACACGCCGAGCACGGCGTACCCGGCGACGACCGGCACCAGCGCCCGCCACCAACCCGGCGCACGCGCCAGCCCCCAGGCGATGCCGAGCGCGATCGCGAGCACGAGGATCTCGAGCCGAGCGGTGGTGTAGCCGTAGATGGCGATGGCGAGGAACACCCCGGCCAGCCCGAACTGGCGCGGGGTCGGTTGCTTCCCCGCCAGGCACCAGAGCGCCGCCGCGAGCAGCGCCACCATCGAGATGGTCTCGAACCCCACCCGGCTCTCGATGACCACCCAGGGGGTGACCGCGGTGAGCACCAGTGTGGCGAGCGTGATCACCCGGGACCCGGTGACCCGCCACGCGGCCGCGGTGAGGAACCCGACGACCGCGAGCCCGAAGATCGCGGCGGGGAGTCGCTCGACTGCGGCCGTCAGGGGCAGGAGGCGGAGCAGCCCCGAGAGCGCGTAGATGTAGACGGGATTCTTGTACTCCCCGAAAGCCTCGAAGAAGAGGGGCACAGGGATCCCGTGCTCATCGACGCCGAAGTGCGCGACGGCCCAGGCGTTGTAGCCGATCGACGCCTCGTCCACGTACAGGCCGGGCGGGGAGCCGGAGAGGTCGACGAGGTTGCGGACCACCACGAGCCCGGCGCATACCGCGAAGGCGCCGATCCAGATCCAGCGGCGATCCCGCCCCGTGCCGACCTTCGGGTCACCCACGCGTCGCGTCGACGAAGTCGACGAAGAGCCGTCGTGCCCATTGACGCTCGAGGTACAGCTCCTCGGGGTGACACTGGACACCGATCACGAACCGCCGCCCCGGGTGCTCGACTGCCTCGACCAGTCCGTCGTGCGCGCGGGCGCTGACCACGAGATCGTCGCCGAGGTCGCGGACCGCCTGGTGATGCATGCTGTTCACGTCGACGCGGTCCCCGCCGGCGATGGCGTACAGGCGCGACGCGGCGGACACCTCGATGTTGTGGGTCACCTCGCCCCGCGCGCTCGCCGGGTAATGGTCGTGCTCGGTGGCGCGCATGGTGGCGACGTCCTGCCAGAGCGTCCCGCCGAGCGCGACATTGAGCACCTGGGCGCCGCGACAGATCGCCAGCAGCGGCTTGTCGTCGTAGAGGGCCCAGCGCACCAGCAGCATCTCGGCGCGGTCGAGCTCCGGATCCACCTCGACAGAGCAGTCGGCCCGCGTCTCCTCGCCGTACAGCGTCGGTTCGACGTCGGGGCCGCCGGGGAGGCATATCCCGTCGCAGAGGTCGAAGAGCTCGCGAAGGCGCGCTTCGGAGAGCGACGCGCTGATCCCCAACGGGGTCGCCCCGGCGGCCTCGATGGCATCGAAGTAGGCGCGATTGCGAGCGAGCACGGCAGGAACCAGGTGCAGCTCGGCCGGCGCGCGCAGCGTGAGGCCGATCAGGGGTGACCGCGTCATGGGTGCATCATCGCCGACGGAGCTACGACGTGAAGGTGAAGCGACCGATCTGCAACCAGGGTGTCAGCACCCCCGACGCGCCTTCCCCGAGCTCCAGGCGGCGCTCGCGGCTGATCCGGACGACGTTGGCGAGCGCCTCGACGATGCTCTGCGTGAAGCGCAGGTCCTTGACGGGACGGGTGATCCGACCGTTCTCGATGAGAAACGTTCCCTCGCGGGTCATCCCGGTGATCAGCGTGCGCAACGGGTGCACGTCGCGCACGTACCAGAACCGCGTGACGTAGAGCCCGCGTGACACCGAGGCCACCATCTCCTCCCACGGAGTGTCACCGGGCTCCATGACCATGTGGCGGGCCATCGGTCCCCAGGTGTTCGGCTGCGGCAGCGAGTGGCCCGTCGAGACCACGCCGTCCCGCAAGGCGGTGGGCGTGTCGTAGACGACACCGGCGCAGACACCCTTGTCGACGAGATTGACGGGCACGGTCGACACACCCTCGTCGTCGAACGGGTACGGGAACACCTCGGGCGCGGTCGCGTCGTCGCGGATGGTGACCTGCTCGCTCATCATGCGTTCGCCGATGCGCATGAAGCTTCGATGCTCCTGGGTCGCGAGCGCACTGAAGCCCACCCACGCGAGATGCTCGAGCAGGTCGGTCACCGCGTAGGGGGAGAGCACCACCTCGTAGTCGCCCGGATCGGTCGCGGTCGCGCGCTGATTGCGCACGCACGTGTCGACGACCTCGCCGGCGAGTCCCTCGACGTCGAGTGCTCCGATGTCCGCGGAGTGACGCGATGCGTACCCGCCGCCGTCGTCGCCACGCACGACGCTGACAAGGCTCGCCTGGGTCGCCGTCGCCGCGCGGCGAAGTCCGGTGCTGCTCACGATCGCGCTGGTGGCGGTGGTGGTGCTGAGCGCGCCGTAGGCGTTGAGGCGTTGCGCTGCCGCGGCGGCGGTGACGATCGACACGAGTTCGGCGCGTTCCTCCGGGGTTGCCGCCGCCGTCGCCGCGGCAAACGCAACCGGCCGCCCGTCCGCCTGGCCGGGCGCGGGCAGCGGGGAGCTGTCGGGTGCGGTGGTGACGCGCCGGCTCTCCTCAGCCGCGGTCATGGCACGCTCGACGGCGTCGGCCCCGTGACCCCGCACCTCGCCGACACCGGTCCTGCCCCCGTCGATCAGGCGCACGCGCACGTAGCGGGATCGTTCCGCCACGCTCTGATGGATCTCGTTGCCCGCGAACCTGGTGAGCTCGCTGCGATCATCGACGATGACGACCTCGGCCTCGCCGTGCGCAAGCCTGGCGAGCGCCTGGTCGCCGACGCTGAGCAGCTCGTCGTCGCTGCTCACCGTGAGGGCTCGACGCGCACGTTGCGGAAACGGCAGGGGGCGGCACCGTGACCGACGTGCATCGACTGCGAGGGCTGGCCCTTGCCACAGTTCACGACGCCGAGCATCTGCCACTCCGCCGGGCCGGCCACCGCGTCACACGACCTCCAGAACTCCGGCGTCTGCCCGCTGTAGATGGGGTTGCGCACCAGCCGGGTCACCACCCCGTCGACAATCTCCCATCCGTTCTGGGTCCCGAACTGGAAGTTGAGGCGGCGATCGTCGATGCTCCACGAGCGGTTGGTCTGCAGGTACACACCACGCTCGGTGGTGGCGATCATCTCCTCGAGCGACGACGTCCCGGGCTCGAGATTGACGTTGGTCATGCGAATGATCGGCAGCCGCGACCAGCCGTCGGCGCGCATGGTGCCGTTGCTCAGCTGGCCGATGGCGGCGGCGGTCTCACGCGAGGAGAGATAGCCGGTGAACAGACCCTGATCGACGAGCACCGAGCGCTGCGCGGCGACGCCCTCGTCGTCCCAACCGAAGGTTCCCAGCCCAGGCGCACGTGTCGAGTCGGCGGTCATGGTCACCTGCTCGCTGCCGTATCGAAACGTGCCGAGCAGATCGGGGGTGAGAAAGGACGTCCCCGCATACGCGGCCTCGTGGCCGAGCACCCTGTCGAGCTCGGTGGGGTGACCGCACGACTCGTGCACCTGCAGCGCGGCCTGGGTCGCGTCGAGGATCACCGTCATCGTCCCCGCGGGACAGGGAGGCGCGCTGAGCAGCGCGACCGCCTCCTCGGCGATCCGCCCGGCGTTGCCGGGAAGATCGAACCCCTCGATCGCCTCCCATCCCGCGCAGATCTGATGACGGCCGAAGCTGTTCGGGAAGCTGCGCGTCTGCACCTCGTCGTCGCTGGTCGCGGTCGCGTCCAGACCACCTCCCGACTCGATGATGGTCTGATCGAGCACCGCGCCCTCGCTGCTGGCGAAATGACGCTCCTCGCGCACGAACTCGAGGGAGCACTCACGGATCTGGATCTGTGGAAGGTGCGACATCGCCGCATCGGTGCGCAGCAGCAGGTCCACCTTGTCGTCGAGCGACACCGCAAACGGATCGCGCACCACCGGCGTTCGATAGACACCGGTCAATGCCGGGGCGGGCGCGAGACGCACCGCGACATGGTTGACCCGCGCTGATGCTCTGGCTATCTGCACGGCATGGCGGGCGGCTTCCTCCACGCTTGCGGAGTCCAGCTCGTCGACCGACGCGAATCCCCAGGCTCCGTCGACGATGACCCGGATGCCGACACCCTCATCCTCGAGCAGCTCCACGGCTGCGACCAGGCCGTTCTTGACGGTGAGCTTCTGCACCGTCCGGTTGATCACCCTGCAATCGGCATAGGAGGCGCCGGCCGCGGAGGCCGCATCGAGCGCTCTCTCGCTGACCTGACGCACGAGGCCGGAGTATAGGGCCGCCGCTTGTCCGCAGCGCCGACCGGCGCTCTCAGCCCGCGCAGTTGGCGCCGGCGCAGTACCACGCGGCGGTGTCGAAGTCGGGGACGAGGTCGTTCTGCGTCACCCCGAACAGGCTCGTGGAGTAGGTGTTGACGATCAACTGCTGAAAGAGTGGGATCGCGGGCAGCAGCGC
>DAITPY010000005.1:0-67018 GCA_036833315.1 Candidatus Dormiibacterota bacterium | reverse complement strand
GCCCTCGTGAGGCTCGGTGCTACCGTCGCCGACGATGGGCGAGGAGGTGATGCGGCAGGCACTGGAAGAGGTCGTCTCCGGTCGCGGACTGGACACTGCCTCGGCTCGCGCCGTGATGGACACGATGATGGAGGGTGAGGCGACGCCCGCCCTGGTCGGGGCCTTGATCGCGGCCTTGCGCACCAAGGGTGAGACGGTGGACGAGCTCGCGGGCATGGTCGAGTCGATGCGCGCGCACGCGACCTTTGTCCCGCTCTCGGTCGATGCAGTCGACACGTGCGGCACCGGCGGCGACGGTGCTGGGACGTTCAACATCTCGACGGCGGCCGCGCTGGTGGCGGCAGGGGCCGGATGTCCTGTGGCCAAGCACGGCAACCGTGCCGCGTCGTCACGATGCGGCAGCGCCGATGTCCTCGAAGCTCTCGGAGTCGTGATCTCGCTGTCACCCGCGGGCGTGCGGCGGTGTGTGGAAGAGGCCGGGATCGGGTTTCTGTTCGCGCCCGACTTTCATCCGGCGCTCCGCCACGTGGGACCGGTGCGCCGTGAGCTCGGCATCCGCACCGTGTTCAACGTGCTCGGGCCGCTCGCCAACCCCGCGCGGGTGCGCCATCAGCTGATCGGCGTTTCGAACCCGCGGATGGCACCGATGATGGCCGAGGTGCTGCATCGACTCGGACACGTCCACGCGCTGGTCTTTGCCGGCCACGACGGCGTCGACGAGCTCGGCGTCGACGGAACGGCGCACTGCTACGAGGTGACTCCGGACGGTGTCAGCGAGTCGATCCTCGACGCCGCGGACGCCGGCATCGCCACGGCCCCCCTGGACGCGGTTCGCGGTGGCGACGCTGCGACCAACGCCTCGATCATCCTGAGCGTCCTCGACGGGGAGGTTGGTCCGCGTCGCGACGTGGTGCTGCTCAACACCGCCGCGGTGCTGTACGCGGCAGACCGCGTCGCCACGCTGCGCGAAGGGATCGGCGTCGCCGCAGAAGCCGTCGATTCCGGCGCCGCGCGACGGTCGCTGGCGACGCTCGTCCGAGTGTCACGTGAGGCCGCTGCATGAGCCGCGCATCCGTGCTGCTCCGCCTCCAGCAGATCGATGATCGGATCGCTGCGCTGCAGTCCGAGATCGCGTCGGTCGAAGCCTCGCTGCGCGGAGATCCCGAGCTCGACCGTCTGCGCGCAGCGGAGACCGCGGCGCAAGGACAGCATCGCGAGACCGGCGCAAGCGCACGGCTCGCCGAGCTCGAGGCGGCGTCGCTGCAGGCGCGTATCCGAGAGCTGGACAAGCGTCTCTACGGCGGCACGATCCGCAACCCCGCGGAACTCATGGAGATGCAGCGCGAGCTGGACGCCATGCGCGTTCGACTGTCGACTGCAGAGGATGACGCGCTCGAGCGTATGGAGCAGGTGGACTCGGCGCTCGCCACGGTGCACGCGGCATCGGCGAGTGTGGTGGCGCGTGAGGCACAGCGGGCCGACGCGATGGAACCGCTTCGCGCCCGCCTTGCATCACTGGTGGAGCAGCTCGAAACGTCGAACGCAGAGCGTGACGCGCTGCGGGCTGAGGCGGATCCGGCTGACCTTTCGCTATACGCGCGGATCGCTTCCCGCCGGCGGCCGGCAGTGACCCAGCTCGCGGGCGAGTTCTGCGGAGGCTGCCGCATGCCGGTGTCGAACGAGGAACGTCGCGCCGTGCGCACCGGCACCGGTCTCACCCAGTGCGCGAACTGCGATCGGATACTGGCGCCGTGACGGCGACGGTGATTGCGTACACCGATGGCGCGTGCTCGGGAAACCCCGGGGCGGGCGCGTGGGCGTACCGGCTGGAGTGGCCCGACGGACAGGTCGAGGAGGCCGCGGGCGGCGACCTGGACACGACCAACAACCGCGAGGAGTTGAAAGCTGTCCGTGAGGCGCTGCGGCGCATTCGCTCGCGCATCGGTGACGATCCGGCGTGGCGCGTGGTCGTGCGCACCGACAGCCTCGGCGTCATCAACTGGCTCACGCGAACGTGGAAACGCAAGAAGAATCTGGATCTCTATCCGAGCATCGATCCACTCATCGACTCCCGAGTGCGCTTCGAGCACGTTCGCGGTCACAGCGGGATCCCGGGCAACGAGCGGGTCGACAGCCTGGCGGTGGAGGAGACCCAGCGGATGATTGCCACAAGGGCCGCGGGAGGGGCGATGCGATGACCCAGGGCAGAGTGCAAGCCGGCCGATAAGCCGGGTTCTGTCCACATCCGCGCGGCGGACGAGGGACGGTCATCCATCTAGGACGCCGGTTGCCCGGCGCCTCGTGCGGCCCACCTGAGACACGGGGAGCGAGCAGCTCCTGAGCGCCGAAGCGCTCGGTCTCTGTTCGGCCTTGCTCCGGGCGGGGTTTACCTGGCCGGCCGGTCACCCGGCCGCCGGTGGGCTCTTACCCCACCATTTCACCGTTGCCCCGGACGGGTCCGGGGCTGTGTCATTTCTGTGGCACTCTCCTTCGGGTCACCCCGACTGGGCGTTACCCAGCGCCCTGCTCTGCGGAGCCCGGACTTTCCTCGGACGGTGTTGGCGTCCGCGACCGTCTGGCCGGCTTGCCCGACGAGTCTATCCTCTGGGCTGCTCCCACAGGACACGGAGGCTTGCGCACGTGGATCGACGACTGATGCTGCACGCGGGCGGCGACATCGCCTCAGCCGGCGCGGAGATCCTCGAGCACTTCCGGGGTGCGCGCCGCGCCGTGATGATTCCCTACGCGCAGAAGGACCACGACCGTGCCACGGCGCGTTTCAACGATCGCTTTGCGGCGCAGGGCCTGGAGGTCACTGGGCTGCACAGGTTCGACGACCCGGTCACGGCAGTGGTCGAGGCCGACGCGATCATCGTCAGCGGGGGCAACAGCTTTCGGCTGGTGCACGCGCTGCACATGCTGTCGCTCATCGACGTGGTGCGCTCGGCGATCAGCGGCGGGGTGCCGTACTTCGGCGCCAGTGCGGGCGCCAACGTGGCGTGTCCGACGATCCGCACCACCAACGACATGCCGATCGTGCAGCCGCCGAGCTTCGCGGCTTTCGGCCTCGTCCCCTTTCAGATCAACCCGCACTACATCGATCCACCACCGCCCGAAGCGCGCGTCGGGGAGACGCGTGAGGAGCGTCTCCAGGAATTCCTGGAGGAGAACGACGTCACCGTGGTCGCGCTCCGTGAGCAGAGCTGGCTGCTGGTGAACGGGCCGGCGATGTCGCTGCGCGGCACGGGTGGCGCGGTCGTCTTCCGAAGGGATGCGGCAGCGGAGCAGGTGGGCCCCCCGGCCGATCTGTCGGCGCTGCTCAGGGAGTCGCCCCGATACGACGTCTGATGTGATGCGTACATTTGTTTGCGTTGACGCCTCACCACACACCTGTTAGGGTTCGGCCCGCTGGTGGAGAAAAGTGGTGAGTAGTGGGGGTTCCGAGGAAGCTACGGTGATGGTCGAGCAGGCGCAGACAGATGTGCGCGTTCCGGTGACGTTCTGCGGGACGTACCGGCACCACATCGATGACAAGGGACGGGTCGCGATCCCCGCCCAGCTGCGCCGCTGGTTGCCCGAAGGAAGCGTCGTCGCTCCGGGGCCCGACAGCCGGCTCATGATCTGGCCGCCGGACGAGTGGGCATTGAAGAAGGAACTCTTCCGCCGCACCGCCGAGACCCCCGCCCAGGAACGCCGGTTCATGCGCCGGCTGATCGGCAACACCTACCTGTTCGAACTCGATGCCCAGGGGAGGCTGCTCCTCTCGGCGCGCCAGCGGGCCTTTGCCCAGATCGTCGACACGGTTGTCTTCGTCGGCCTCGACAACGGTGTCGAGATCACCGCGGCGGAGCTCTGGGAATCGGAGCAGGCGGAGTTGGTCCCCGACGAGTTCACCCAGGTCTGGGACCTGGTCCACCAGCGCGGAACGTCCGCCTCTCCGTCGCCGGCGTGAGCGCCCCAGACGGATCCGCCTCGACACATGACGATCCCCATGCCGATCGTGGCCGACATGGGGAAGCCGAACGACGCCACGCCCGGTGCCCCGGCGCCTGACGGCGCGGGCCACCGGCCGGTCCTTCTCACACCCCTCATAGAGAGCCTGCAGCCCCGGCCGGGGCAGACTGCCGTCGACGCCACACTCGGCGCCGGGGGCGTCACGGCCGCGCTCCTCGAGCGCGTGTCTCCCGGCGGCCGGGTGATCGCGATCGATCGCGATCACGACGCTGTCGAGGCCGCGCGCCTTCGCTTCGCGGCGGATGGCGACGCGGTGCAGATCGCCCAGGGCGACTTTGCGGACCTCGATGCCATCGTCCATTCGTTCGGAGTGGTCGCCGCTGACGCGGTCGTCTTCGACCTCGGCATCTCCTCGGTCCAGCTCGACGACCCGGCCCGAGGATTCAGCTTCCGCCTCGACGGTCCGCTCGACATGCGCATGGACCCAAGCTCCGGCGAGACCGCCGCGCAGCTGGTGGATTCGCTGACCGCCGACGAGCTGGCGTCACTCATCCGTGAGTACGGCGACGAGCGCTTTGCCAGGCCCATCGCGAACCGGATCGCGAGGGCCCGAGAGCTCGTGCCACTCACCACCACGACGCAGCTTCGTGAGCTCGTCGAGCAAGTGGTGCCGCGACGCTTCTGGCCGAAGCGAATCCATCCCGCGACGCGCACCTTCCAGGCGCTTCGCATCGCGGTGAACCACGAGCTCGAAAGCCTCGAACGAGGCCTGCAGGCAGCAATCAGCATCCTCCGGCCCGGTGGGCGTCTTGGGGTCATCTCCTTTCACTCCCTCGAGGACTCCCTTGTAAAGAACGCACTCCACGTCGCAGCACAGAACTGTGTTTGTCCGCCCCAACAGCCCCACTGCACCTGCGTCCACCGGGCCACTCTCTTTCTCCTCACGCGCAAGGTCATCAGACCTGACGCGGCCGAGCTCGCCACCAATCCGCGGTCTCGCTCGGCGCGCCTGCGGGTGGCCGAAAAGCTCGCCCCCTAGCCTCCTTCGCTCCCCCAAGGGGGGAGCCGCAGCTCGCAGCGGCTCCCCCCGCCACGACTTTCGACGCCGCCCGGCACCGCCGGTGGCCCCTCCATCGTCTTTCACAACGTCCCACCACTGGAGAACAAGGCAGTGCCTCACAACCGCCCCGCGCGCGGCGGCGCGCGCGACTCGACTCCGGCGACCGGCGTCGACGACGTCCCCTTCGAGCCGCTGGTGCGCCGGTTGCGCATCCGGCGAGGTGGGCCGCGCACGCCGCTGCCGTTGCTCCCCGTGATCGCCGTGGCCGCAGGCATCGGTATCGCCTACGTGAATCAGACCGCCCACGTCACCACCGCGACCTATCAGGCGACACGGCTCGCCGCCGAGCAGCAGCAGTTGGTCGCACGGGCGGGACAGCTCGGCAGCGAGCTCGCCCGGCTGCAGTCGTCGGAGCGAATCATCGCCGCGGCACAGCACCTCGGCATGCACCCCGCCGCCCGCTGGGCGTTCGTCGCAACGTCCCCGTCACCGGTGATCGGATCGCCGCCGGCAGACCAACTCGCCTCGAGCCAGAGTGACAGCACGCTGCAGCAACTCGTGGCCGCTCTCGCCGGAGCGTTCGGCAGGAGCGCGAACGGCCGATGACCGTCCGGCGCCGCTCTACGCGAACAGGGCGGTCACAGGACGTGCGCGCATTCAACGAGGGTCCCGACGTGCGCCGTCGCGGCCTCTGGCTGGTGCTCGCTTTTCTCTCGATGGCCACGGCGGTCTTCGGGCGGCTGGTGCAGGTCCAGGTGATCCAGGGGAAGTCGCTCGCCGCCCAGGCGGCGGTGACCCATACGACATCGATCAAGCTCCAGGCCAGCCGCGGGCAGATCCTCGACCGCAACGGACGCGTCCTGGTGAGCAACGTGCAGGTCTTCGACGTGTTCGCCGACCCGGCGCTCATCAGTCCCGGTGATCGCGCCAACGTCGCCGGGATGCTCGCGCCGATCCTGCAGGTGACCTCGGCGCAGGTCCTCAACGCCATCTCCCAGAACAATCAGTTCGACTACCTCGCCAAGGGCGTGTCCCAGGATGTGAACCAGAAACTGCAGGCGTTGCGGCTGAGCGGAATCGGCACGGTGCCGTCGGAGCAGAGCGTCTACGAGCCGTCGCCCGTCCCGGGAGTGTCGTTTGCGGCCAACCTGCTCGGCTTCGTGAACGCCAACGGGGTGGGCCAGTACGGGCTCGAGGGGTACTACAACGCGCTGCTCGCCGGGACCAGCGGACACGAGTCGACGCTCACCGATGTCAACGGCAATGCGATCGTCCTCGGCCGCCAGCAGAAGGTTCCTGCCGCAAATGGCGACAACCTGGTGCTCGGACTCGATGCGCAGATCCAGTACGACGCGGAGATCGCGCTCGCCGACGGGGTCAACTCCACGCAGTCGGCGTCGGGAACGCTGATGGTCATGGACACCAAGACCGGAGCCATCCGTGCCTGGGCGCAGTACCCCTCCTACAACGCCAGCAGCTACGGGTCGTCGAACGTCGCCGACTTCCGTGACCTGGCGGTGTCCCAGCCCTATGAACCGGGATCGACGATGAAGGTGGTCACGTTCGCCGGCGGTCTCAACAACAACGCGTTCACCCCGAACACGGTCATCGACGAGCGCCAGCAGCGCATCGATGGATATCTCATCCACGACTGGGACGGCCGGTCCCACGGCCACGTCAGCATGCAATTCGTGCTCGACGACTCGCTCAACAACGGCGCCATCGACGCCCAGAAGATGGAGGGACCGAACGCCTTCTACTCCAATCTCCTCGCCTTCGGGATCGGTGCGCCCACCGGGATCGACCTGGCCGGGGAGGTCAACAGCCCGCTGCACGCGCAATCGTCGTGGAACAAGCTCAAGTACGCGACCGCTTCCTTCGGGCAGGGCATCGTCGCCACTCCGGTCGAGATGCTGGCCGCCATCAACGCGGTTGCCAACGGCGGCATCTGGGTCGAGCCGCACGCCGTCGACGCGATCGTCAATCCCAACACGGGGACCACCACGCCGGTCGTTCCGGTGAGTCGCCGGGTGATCACGCCCGCCGCCGCACACACCCTCGCGCACATGATGGTGGGCGTGGTGGACGACCCAGGTGGGGAGGGCTTCAAGGCGAAGATCCCCGGGTACATCGGACAGATCGCCGGCAAGACGGGGACCGCGAGCGTCGCGTTGCCCAACGGCGGAGGCTATGGGCCCAACGTCGTCGCGTCGTTCGTGGGCTTCCTGCCCGTGCAGAATCCCCAGTTCACGATGATGGTCATCCTCAACGAGCCCCAGGAACGCCACACCGGGCGCTTCGGCTCCCTGCTGGCCGCCCCCATCTGGAAGCAGATGGCGGAGATGATGATCAACGACTGGCGGATCGCCCCATGAGGCAGGCGATCATCGTCGGGGTGATCGCCTTCGCGGCGGGAGTGGCGCTCTATCCGGCGTTCATCGGGATCCTGGTTCGCACCGGCGCACGCCAGCACGTCGCCTCGTACAGTCCGGCCAGCCACCGCGCCAAGGAGGGAACGCCCACCCTCGGCGGGGCGCTCTTCTGTGCCGTCGCGGTGGTGGTGTGGCTCGCAGTCGACCGCTCCCGCCAGGGCTTCGTCCCGATCTTTGCGCTCGTCGCCGGCGCCATCGCGGGTGGCCTCGACGACATCGTCAACATCAGCGATGCGAGGAGGCTCGGGCTCACGGTATGGCAGAAGGTCGGCCTCCAGGGGGTGGTCGGCGTGCTCGTCGGGATCGGCCTGACCATCGCCGGGTTCACCCATCAGTTCTTCCCGGGGCTCGGGGCCCCCAACCTCGGCTTGGGGCTGGCGGTGGTCGTCGCCATCGCCGTGGTGGCGACCAGCAACGCCGTGAACCTGACCGACGGGGTCGACGGGCTCGCCGCATCATGCACGGTGATCGTGCTCGTGGCGATCGCGATCATCGCCGTCACCCGCGGTGATGCCACGGTCGCGGTGCTCGCGGCGTCGCTGGCCGGAGCCGTCGCAGCGTTCCTGCTCTTCAACTGGTTTCCGGCGCGGGTCTTCATGGGTGATACGGGATCGCTGGCGCTCGGGTGTGTGGTGGTCGCGCTCACCGCCGAGCTGCACCTGATCTGGTTCCTCCCGGTGCTCGGCATCGTGTTCGTCGTCGAGGCGGCCAGCGTGGTCGCCAACGTGACCGCGATCCGGAGGTTCGGGCGGCGCCTGATTCGGGCGAGCCCGATCCATCACCACTTCGAGGAGATCGGCCTTCGCGAGCAACGGCTTGTCGCCTGTTTCGCGGCGGCCGCCGCGGTCGGCGCCGCGGTGACAGTCCTCTTCTCGCACGTGGCAGGGACAGCGGCGTGACCGATCAGCCGGTGGTGGTGATCGGCGCGGGACGGAGTGGTCTCGCCTGCGCTCGCACGCTCGCGCGTGAGGGTCATCGCGTCGTGCTGGTCGACCGCGCCGACACGCCCGCGATCCACGAGCGGGTCGCGAGCCTCCCGGAAAGCGTCGACGTGCGCCTCGGCGGCTATCCCGACGACGTGGCTGCGCACGCGCTCATGGTGTGCCCGAGCCCGGGGGTTCCCTGGGACGCGCCCGAGCTCGAGGTCGCGCGGGCCCACGGAGTCCCGGTGCGCAGCGAGATGGACCTCGTGTTCGAACGCTGCCGGGCGCGGATCTGCGGGATCACCGGCACCAACGGCAAGACCACCACGACGGCACTGGTCGCCGCCATCCTCGAGCGCGCCGGGGAGCGCGTCCACCTCGGCGGGAACATAGGTGTGACCATGCTCGACCGACTCGACGACGTCGGCGATTCCGACTGGGTGGTCCTGGAGCTTTCGTCGTTCCAGATCGAGTCGGTTCGCGAGCCGCGCTGCTCGATTGCATGCGTGCTCAACGTCACCCCGGATCACCTCGATCGCCACGGCGACCTCGCCGCATACGCCGAGACCAAGCGACGCCTGGTGCGATTCGCCGTCGACGACGCGGTGCTCGGCTGGGACGATCCGATCACGAAGGAGATGGCGGCAGTCGCCCATTCCCGTGTGCACCACTTCGGCCTGCAGCCCGGCATCAGCGACGGCGCGGCCAAGCGTGACGGCGACGTGGTCAGCGTCACGGCAGGCGTGCTCACGACCGTCATGCCGGTGGCGGACGTGCCCCTGTTCGGCGAGCACAACCTGCTGAACGTGCTCGCCGCGGTGGCCGTCGCTCGCGCCGCCGGAGTCGACACCCCACCGATCGCCGGCGCGGTGCGTGACTTCCGGGCGGTGCCACACCGCCTCCAGACGGTTCGGGACGAGGCCGGCGTGCTCTGGATCAACGACAGCAAGGCGACCAATGTCGAATCAGCGGTGGCCGCGCTGCGCAGCTTCCCCGGTCGCACGATCATCTGGATCGGCGGTGGCAAGGGCGCCGGCTTCTCGATCGACGGCCTCGCGGACGAGGTAGCTCATCGGGCACGGTTCGCGATCCTCAACGGGGCGAGCGCCGCTGAGCTCGACTCGGCCCTCGCCGAGCGCGGCTTCGCAGAACGGCTGGTGGTCGCGACCCTCGCCGAGGCGGTGCGCGCGGCCGGGGAGATCGCCCGGGATGGTGACGTGGTCCTGCTCGCGCCCGGGTACAAGAGCTTCGACCAGTTCCGCGACTTCGAGGATCGTGGCGACACCTTCGCGGTGCTCGTCGGCGGCATCGCGCACTCCGTGGCGGGCAGCGCCTGATGGCCGCACGGGCCGGCAGGCTCACAGGTCTCGCAGGACGCTGGCGCGGCGGCTCACGAGTCGCCGGCGCATTCGCCAGCGCAGATCGCGCCGCGGCCGCTGCCGGGGTCGACGGCTGGCTGATGATCATCGTCGTCGGCCTGGTCGGCTTCGGGCTGGTGATGGTCTACAGCGCTTCGGAGGCGCTGGGCTTCCTCTGGTACAACGACCCGAACTACTTCTTCGCGCACCAGTTGCTCGGCGCCGCGCTCGGTGGCGTCGGCCTCGTGGTGGCCGCGCGTGTCGACTACCACCGCCTGGCCCCGCTCGCCAGGCCGGTGATGTTCCTCGTGCTGCTCCTGCTCCTGGTGGTGCTCATCCCCCACGTCGGCTCCCGGCACTTCGGGGCGCAGCGCTGGTTCCAGATCGGACCGCTCTCGGTGCAGCCTTCGGCGATCGCCGTCGGGGTCGCCGTGGTCTTCTTCGCCCGCTGGCTCACCGACCGCGATGCCACGGTGCGGAGCCTGCGCGGCGTCCGCGACTACCTTGTCGTGCTCTTCGCCCTCCTCGGGCTCGTCCTCGCCGAGCGCGACCTGGGGAGTTCGATAGTGATCGCGACCACGGCGCTGATCCTGCTCGCCCTCGCCGGCGCGCGGAAGCGCCACCTGATCCTGATCCTCGCCCTGTTCGGGGCCGGTGGCGTCGGCCTGGTCGCGCTGGTCTCGTATCGCGCCGACCGCCTGGCCCACTTCCTCAACCCCTGCGCCGACGCGCTCGGCTCTGGGTTCCAGAATTGCCAGGCGCTCTATGCGTTCGGGTCGGGCGGGATCTTCGGAGTCGGGCTCGGCAGCTCGGTGCAGAAGTACGAGTGGCTGCCCGAGGCCCATACCGACTTCATCTTCGCGATCATCGGCGAGGAGCTCGGCTTGATCGGAACCGTCGCGGTGCTCGTGGCGTTTCTCTTCCTGGCGTGGCGCGGAGTGCGCGCCTCGCTGCGCGCGCCCGACCGGTTCGGCGCTCTGCTCGCGGGAGGCATCACATCGTGGATCTGCATGCAGGCCTTCATCAACGTGATGGCGGTGACCGGTGTGATCCCGACGACCGGCATCCCCTTGCCGTTCATCAGCTACGGTGGCACCTCGCTGGCGACCACCCTCGTGGGCATGGGCATCCTGCTCAACATCTCCGCCCAGGGTCGACGGCAAGGGACGAAGAATCGTGCGCACGTTGATAGCTGGGGGGGGGACTGGGGGCCACCTGACCCCGGCGCTGGCGGTGGCGCTCGCACTCAGAGACGCTCGGCCTGACGACGAGGTGGTCGTGGTCGGCCGCCGCGACGGGGTGGCCGAACGCCTGGTGGTCGCCGCGGGACTTCGCCTTGAAACCCTCGATGTGAGCGGCGTCGACGTGCGCAGCCCGGGAGGCATCGCGCGCGCGACGACTCAGCTGACCCGCGCCACCATGGCGGCCCGGCGACTGCTCAAGAGGATGCGGCCCGACGTCGTCGTCGGGGCCGGCGGATACGTCTCGGTGCCGGTGGTGGCCGCGGCGCTGGCGCAGCGCATCCCGGTGGTGCTCCTCGAACAGAACGCGGTTCCGGGCCGAGCGACGCGGCTCCTCGCCCGCAGAGCCAGGGTGGTGGCGGCGTCGTTCACCGAGACAGCCCGCCACCTGCCCAATGCACGGGTGGTCCACACCGGTAACCCGGTCCGGGCGGAGGTGCGCGCAGTTCGCCCGCGGCCGATCGGCGAGCGCTTGCGGACGGTGCTGGTGACCGGAGGTTCGCAGGGAGCGCGCCGCCTCAACCGGGCCGTGACCGGGTGCGTCGGCGTACTGCTCGGCGACGACCCCCAACTGAGCATCGTCCACCAGTGCGGGAGCCTCGACTACGAGCGGGTCGCCCGGGCGGCCGGTGCGCTCCCGCCGGCCCTGGCATCGCGATACACCGTGTCTGCCTTCTTCGACGACATGGCCGTCCGGATCGCTCAGAGTGATCTCGTGGTGATGCGCGCGGGAGGATCGTCACTCGCGGAGTGCGCCGCCCTCGGACGTCCGATGATCGTCGTTCCCTATCCCCACGCCGGCGGGCATCAGCGCCACAACGCCGCTCCGTACGTCGAGGCAGGAGCCGCGATGCTCATCGACGACGCCGAGTGCACGCCGGAGCGCCTCCGCGCCGAGATCACCGCGCTGGTGACCGACCCGGCACGGTGGCGGCGGATGTCCGCGACGAGCGCTGCGCTTGGTCTTCCCGACGCCACCGCCTCGGTGGTGCAGCTCATCGTCGAGACCGCGGGCCCGGGCAGGCGGAGCAACGTCGCGTGACCAGGCACGTCCACGTGCTCGGGATCTGCGGCTACGCGACCTTCGGCGCCGCAACCCTCGCGCTGTCGAAGGGCGACCGGGTCACCGGGTCGGACGACCATGCCTATCCACCGATGAGCGAGGCGGTGACCGCCGCCGGCATCGAGTGGGAGAACCGGAGCGACCCCGCGAACCTGGACCGGTGGGGCGTCCCTGACCTGGTGGTCGTCGGCAATCAGACGCGCGCGGCGAACCCCGAGCTGGCGGCGGTACGCGAGCGCGGACTTCCATGCGTCAGTGAGATCGAGTTCTACGTGGCGCTTGCGGGTGATCGCACCCGTCTCACGGTCTGCGGCACTCACGGCAAGACGACCACGTCCGCGCTGCTGGTGCACATCCTCGACCGCGCCGGGCTCGACCCGGGGTTCAGGCTCGGCTCGACGTCGCTCGACCTCGGCGGCACCGCGAGGCTGGGGACCGGGGCGTTCGTCTTCGAGGGGGATGAGTACACGTCGGCGCCGTGGGATCCGCGGCCGAAGTTCCTCCACACCAAGCCGGACGGCGCCTGCGTCACCCGACTCGAGCTCGACCACCCGGATGTGTACGCCGACCTCGACGCCTACCGCCAACCCTTCATCGAGCTTGCGGCGACCATGCCCACCACCGGCGTGCTGGCGCTCTGCGCCGACGATCCTGAGTGCCTCGCGCTCGCATCCGCGACCGGGTCTGTTGTCGTCACCTATGGCTTGAACCGGGAGAGCGACTGGCGGATCATTGACGCGAGAGACGAACACGGCGTGCAGCGCTTCGCGGTGGAGCGGCGCGGCCTGCCGCAGCTCGAGGTGCGGCTCACCTTTCCGGGTGTCCACAACGCCCAGAACGCGTGCGCTGCGCTCATCCTCGCGAACCACTCGGACGTGGATCCCGAGGTCGGCGCGCGCGCATGCGCCGATTTTCGCGGTCCGGCACGGCGTTTCGAGATCCTCGGCGAGCGCGGGGGAGTCGCGGTGGTGGATGACTACGCGCATCACCCAACCGAGGTGTATGCGGCAATCGACGCGGCTCGGCAGCGCTATCCGGGACGAAGATTGATCGCCATCCACACGCCGCACACGTACTCGCGAGTGACCCGCCTGCTCGACGATTACCGGCGGAGCTTCACCGGCGCGGACGTGGTGATCATCGGCCCGATCGAGGAGGCACGCGAGCGGGGGATGCCCAAGACCGTCTCCAGCGAGGATGTCGCCGCCCGCGCGGGATCGACCGCGGAGGTCCATGTCGTCGCATCGAGCGCGGATGCGATCGAGCTGATCACCGGCACCATCCGTCCGGGTGATGTGCTCCTCGTCCTCTCTCTCGGTGGTTTCGACCGCCTGGCGCCGCGATTGTTCGGCGCCCTGGAGGCCCAGGGTGTCGGCGGGTGACTGGCTCGAGTCCCTGCCCGGGGTGCGCGTCGACGAGCCGCTTGCGCGTCACAGCCAGTTCGGCGTCGGCGGTCCGGCCCGGTGGTTCATCACGACCCGTGATGCAGGAGCGCTTGGCGAGCTGCTCGCGCGTTGCAACCAGTCGCGGATCAGCGTGACCATGCTCGGAGCGGGCAGCAACGCGCTCATCAGCGACGACGGCATCGACGGGCTGGTGATCCGCCACAACGATCGGATGCTGGCGATTGTGGACGATCACATCGTGAAGCTCGGCGCCGGCTGCATGATGCCGCGCGTGGCGCTTGACTGTGCATCGCGCGGGATCGCCGGCCTCGAGTTCGGTGTCGGCGTGCCCGGCACCTGTGGTGCGAGCGTGTTCGGCAACGCCGGTGCATTCGGCACCGAGATCGCCGACGTGCTCGTCGACTGCACCGCGCTCGCCCCCGACGGAGAGCCGGTGACCCTTGATGCGGCTGGGTGCGGGTTCGGATACCGCGACTCCCGCTTCAAGCGCGACCTGCGCGGCCACGTGGTGGTGAGCGCGCGGCTGAGCGTCCATCGCGACGATCCCGCGCTCGTTCGCGAGCGAACGGACCAGGTCCAGGCGCAGCGCAAGGCATCCCAGCCATACGGGATCCGGAGCCTCGGCAGTGTCTTCAAGAACCCCCCAGGCGACACGGCCGGAAGGCTCATCGAGGCTGCCGGGCTCAAGGGGCGGAGGAGCGGCGGGGCGCAGATCTCGCCGAAGCACGCGAACTTCATCCTCAACGTCGACCACGCCACCTCGGCTGACGTGCTTGCGCTCGTGCGGGTCGCGCACGATGCGGTGCACACGGCGTTCGGGGTCGACCTGGAGCGCGAGATCATCCTGCTCGGCTCAGCCGCACCCGGTGACGCATGACCGATCGACTCAGGGTCGGCGTCTTCTTCGGCAGCCGTTCTGTTGAGCACGAGGTGTCGGTGATCACCGCGCAGCAGGCGATGGCGGCGATGCCCGCGGACCATCTCGTCCCGGTCCCCGTCTACATCGCGAAGTCCGGTGCCTGGTACACCAGCGAGCTGTTGCTCCAGCTCGAACGCTACAAGGACATCGACAGGCTGGTCGCCGCGTCGACGCGGGTCACGATGCGCCCGGAGCCTGGTAGCGCTGGTGATCTCATCGAGGTCGATGGGCGCCGTGCGCTGCTTGGCGGGTCCCCGCGTGCGGCGGCGCGCTTCGACGTCGCGATGCCACTCGTCCACGGGTCGAATGGCGAGGACGGCACGCTCCAGGGGCTGTTCGAGCTTGCCGGAGTGCCCTACTGCGGATGCGGTGTTGCGGCGGCCGCGGTCAGCATGGACAAGCGGCTCGCCAGGACGGCGCTGCGCGGCGCCGGCCTTCCGGTGCTCGACGATGTCGCGATCGCCCGCGCCCGCTGGCTGACCCAACCCGACGATGTGATCGCCGAGCTCGAGCGCAGTCCCGGCTACCCGATGTACGTGAAACCGCGTCGCCTCGGATCGAGCATCGGGGTCGCGCGCGTGGCGGCGAACGACGCGCTTCGTGACGCGCTCGACCTTGCGTTCCGCTACGACACGTCGGTCCTCGCCGAGCCGGCACAGGACGGCATCATCGAGATCAACTGCTCGGTGCTGGGGCACGGCGACGATGTCCAGGTCTCGGTGTGCGAGCAGCCGGTGAGCGCCGGAACGCTGAGCTACGCCGACAAATATCTCAGCGGCGCCAAGAGCAAGGGGAGCGCGACCGCGCCCGCGACGGGCATGAAGAGCTCGCAGCGGATCATCCCCGCACCCATCTCCGATGCTCTGACACAACGGATCCAGGACGCGGCAGCGTCGGCGTTTCGCGCCGTCGGCGCCGCCGGCGTGGCGCGCGTCGACTTCCTGGTGTCACCGGAGAGCGATTCGTTCGTCGTCAACGAGTTGAACACCCTGCCCGGCTCGCTCTCCTTCTACCTCTGGGATGCGTCGGGGGTGCATTTCGACGCGCTCCTCACACGTCTCGTCGACATGGCCATGTCGCGCTATCGCGAGCAACAGGCAACCACGTCCTCCATCGACACATGGCTGCTCACCGGCAGGCCGGGCTGAACGGCGACCCGAGCGGGGAGCGGGCGATCATGGGCGCTGCCTCAGGGGAGATCCCCCGCGCAACCGTCACCGTTGCGGGGACGGGGCGACCCCTGCTGCTGCTCCACGGCTGGGGCGTGTCGTCCGAGCTTTTCGCGCCGATCCTCGCGGGCCTGCAGGGTGGGCGGCAGCTCATCGTCCCCGACCTCCCAGGATTCGGCACCACCCCGGAGCCTGACACCGCGTGGTCGGTGCATGAGTACGCGGCATGGTGCGTCGCCTTGCTCGATCGCCTCGGCATCGAGCAATGCGACCTGATCGGGCATTCCAACGGTGGCCGGATCGGGATCGTCCTGGCCTCGGCGCACCCGGAACGGATCGGCAGCATGGTGCTGGCGGGGAGCGCCGGCATCCGGCCGCGGCGGACGGTGCGCGACGCCGCGCGTGTCCGCACCTACAAGGTGTTGCGCGCTCTCGAACGGTCGGCCGCGGTGCCGAGCGTCGTGCGCCGCGGCGCGAAGCGCAGAGCCGATCAGCGCGGCTCAGCGGACTATCGCGCCGCGTCGGGGGCGATGCGAGGCACGCTGGTGCGCATCGTCAACGAGGACCTGCGCGCACTGTTGCCGGCGCTGCGCATGCCGGTGCTGCTGATCTGGGGCGAGCGCGACACCGAAACCCCCGTCGACGACGGCCGGCTCATGGAGCGCCTCATCCCTGATGCCGGTCTCGTCGTGTTCGAGGGCGCGGGCCACTACGCGTACCTCGAGCAACCCGACCGCTTCTGCCGCATCGTCGACGTGTTCCTTCGCGACGCCACGGCTGTGCACGGCGCGTGAGCCCGCTGCTCGGACCGCTGGTTGCGGCCGCCGCCATCGTCTGGTTGCTGCTGGTCGTGCGCATCATCCTGGTAGCGGCGCGCATGTTCCAGATCGAGGAGTACGAGTCGATCCGGTTCCTGCGATGGGGCATGACCCGCCAGTGGCTCGCCCATCGCACCGTCTGGCTCGGCCTCGCCGTCGGCGTGCTCGCTCTCGCCGTTGCGGCGGTGCTCCCCGCGGCTCGGACCCTGGCCATCGCGATCGCGTGGCTGGCCTCGGGCGCGGCGGCGCAACTGACCTGGCGATGGACCGCGCCCAAGCGACCACTGGTGATGACCGCGCGGATGCGCCGCCTGCTCATCGCCGGCGGCTTTCTCGCGGTCCTGCTGGCCGCCGGGGTCGCGCTCGGGATCCTGGCCCTGCACCCGATCGTGGCGGCGGTGCTGGTCCTGGTCGCCGCCGGCCTGGTGACCAGCCTGAGTGATGTCCTCCTCGTTGCTGCCAATGTCGTCACGAAACCCGCGGAGGCGCGCATCCGCAGCCACTACCTCGCCCTGGCCGCGACAAGGCTCACCGAGGTCGACCCGTTGGTGGTCGCGGTGGTAGGGAGCTACGGCAAGACCAGCACCAAGCACATCCTCGCCCAGCTCCTCCAGCCGAGCGTGAACACCCTGCCCACGCGCAAGAGCTTCAACACGCTGATGGGGGTGAGCCGCACGATCAACGAGGACCTCCAGCCCGCGCACCGCGTCTTCGTCGTGGAGATGGACGCCTATGCGCACGGCGAGATCGCCGCGATCAGCGACCTCGTGCATCCCCAGGTGGCGATCGTCACCGCGATCGGACCCCAGCACATGGAGCGATTCGGGACCCTCGACCGCATCACCGACGCGATGTACGAGGTCGTCGCCGCGCTCCCGGTCGACGGCACCGCGATCGTGCATACCGGCGACGAGCCGGGTGCCGCGCTCGCACGCCGCGCGAGCGCGGCGCCGCATCGGGTGATCCGCTACGAGCTGGCGGACACCGGGACCACGACAGACGCCGACGTTGTGGCCACGTCGATCCGCATCAGCGCGCAGGGGTGCGCCTTCCAATGGCGGTGGACGGCAGAGGGCCTGGACCGCGCGGTCGTCATCCCGTTGCTCGGCCGCCACCAGGTGGCGAACGTGAGCGCGGCGCTGGCCGCGGTGCGCGTGCTCGGCCACTCGGTCGATGCCGCGATCGCAGCCGCCGCGTCCCTCGAGCAGGTCGAGCACCGACTCCAGTTGATGCGCACCGCCGGCCCGTTGACGGTCATCGACGACTCGTACAACGCCAACCCGGTCGGCGTGCACAACGGTCTCGAGGTGCTCGAGGCCATGACGGGAGGCGCGAAGTTCCTGGTGACCCCGGGGCTCGTCGAGCTGGGCAGTGTCGAGGACGCGGAGAACCGCCGCTACGGCGCCCACGCCGCGACGGTGTGCGACCACGTCATCGTGATGTCGGCGAAGACCAGCGAGGCACTGTGCGCGGGGCTTCGCGGCGCCGGCATGCGCGAGGACCGCATCCACATCGTCGACAGCCTCGATGAGGCGACCACGGTGCTCCAGCGGCTGTCGAAGTCCGGCGACGTCGTCCTCTTCGCAAACGATCTCCCGGACACCTATCTCCCCGCTGCCCGCGGGTCGCGCGCCAGGCCGGTCACTCCGGCTGCTCCTGGGGGATAATCGGCCCGGCCCCGTGCGGCCTCAACGTCTCACGTCACGTCTCAGCCTGCGTTCATGCACTGTCCCCATCGCACCGAGCCCGATTCGTGAGCACCCAGGTGCTCGACGAGCGCGCGCGCCACGTCGCCCTCGTCCGTGCCCAGGCGTCGCTGATCGTCGACGCCGCGCGACCGGTGCCCCGCCTGGTGGTCCGGCCCGGGACGCGGCTGCAGGCGTCGTCCCGCAAGCGCCGGCACGCGCGCCGCACCCAGCCGGCGCCGCCCGCCGCGCGTCGAAGCACCTCCTGGCGACGCCGCCTCATCGCGGTCGCGGCGCTCACCGTGCAGGTGGGTCTGCTCGCGCTGGCGTTGACACTGCCCGCGTTCCAGGTGCGCCGGGTGATGGTCGCCGGCACCCGCCTGGTCACCACCACCGCGGTGGTGGCCGCCGCGAGGGTCCCGGAGGAGAGCATCTTCACCATCAACGGGGCGGCGATCCAGGGCCGGGTGCTGGCGCTGCCGTGGGTGGCGAGCGCGGTCGTGACCACTCAGTTGCCGGCGACGGTTCGAATCAACATCGTCGAGCGCGCCCCGGTGCTGCGCATTCGCCGCGACGGAGGCGACACGCTGGTCGCCGCCAACGGCGCGACGCTGCCCGGCATCGACGCGACGCCCGCGGCACGCAGCGGCATCCCGGTGCTGATCGACGATCGCGCCGGCTCCCCGCAGCCACTCAACCCGCAGCTCGTGGCGATGCTCGGGGCCATCGCGCAGCGCTTTCCGGCCGTCTTCGGCTGCTCGGTCGCCGCCTACCTGTGGGGATCGGACGACGTGGTCAGTCTCTGGACGAGCTCGGGGTGGCGCGCGGTGCTCGGACCGCTCGACACCGAGCTCGCCCTGCAGGCGCTGCCGAAGCAGATCGAGACCATGGCAGCGCTCAAGGGCAAGCTGGATTATGCAAAGCCCGCGTTCGGCTACCTCGACATCGAATCGCCGGCCGATCCCGTGATCGGCGGTCGCCCCGGGCTGCCGGCGGAGGTCGTCGCCGCGCTCCTCCCAGTTGCCCCGGCAACCCAGCCGCCTCCTGCCGTGTCGGCGGTGCCGCCGCCGACGCCGCAGCCCACCCCGACTCCCTCGCCGTCGCCGAGCGGCAGCCCGACTGCCGGCGCGGTGACCGTGCCCACCACCCCAAGGCCTTCTCCGTCGCCCTCGCCGTCGGCCTGAACAGGAGCAGCGCTAGCGAACTCGATCCCAGGGGCGCGCGGCGCGCAGCGCAGAGAGGATCGCTCGCGTCGCGGGTGAGCGATTCATGGTGAAGAAGTGCACCCCGGGCGCCCCGCCCGCGAGCAACTCCGCCGACTGCAGCGTCGCCCACGCGACGCCCAGCTGCAGGACGGCGTCGGGATCGGCCTCGCGCAAACGCAGCGCCTGGAGCAACGGCTCGGGAATCGTGGCGCCGATCTTCGACGTGAAACGGCGGATCTGACCGACGTTGGTCACCGGCATGATCCCCGGGATGATGGGCACCGTGACCCCGGCCGCGCGAGCTCTCGCCACGAAGTCGAAGTACCTGCTGCTGTCGAAGAACAGCTGGGTGATCAGGTAGCTGGCGCCCGCGTCGGCCTTGCGCTTTGCGGAGCGCACATCCTCTTCGGTGTTGGCCGACTCCGGGTGCTTCTCCGGGTTGCACGCGCCCCCGACGCAGAACCCGTACGCGCCGGTGACCAGCTCCATCAGCTCGTTGCCGTGGGCGAGACCTCCGTCGGTGAGGACGAAACGCTCGACTCCATCAGGGGGATCGCCGCGCAGCGCGAGCACGTTGTCGATGCCGGCTTCACGCAACCCATCCAGGATGAGGCGCAGCTCGGCTACCGTCGCATCCGCGCAGGTCAGATGTGCCACCGGCTCGATGTCGAGCTCCCTCCGGATCCGCGTGACCAGGTCCACGGTGCGCGTGCGCACCGATCCCCCGGCGCCGTAGGTCACCGACACGAACGTGGGCTCGAGCTCGCGCAGGTGGGAGATGGTCTCGAAGAGCTGGCGGACGCCGTCGTCGGTCTTCGGTGGAAAGAACTCGAACGAGAACACCGGCTGCCGGCTGCCCTCGAGGACGCTGTCGAGACGCATCGCAGGCACCATGCTACGGTCAAGCGGTGCTCGCGGCATATGCGGCCGCCATCGGCGGCGATGATCCGCTCGCGAATCTCGCTGTCGGCGACCTGCCCGCGCCCTCTCCACGTCCGGGCTGGGCGCTGGTCAAAGTACGCGCGGCGTCGCTGAACCATCACGACATCTGGACGCTGCGCGGGGTGTCGTCGACGACGGTGACTCCGCCCCAGATCCTCGGCTGCGACGCCGCCGGCGAGGTTGCCGGGTACGGAGGCGATCCCCCGCCCGGGGCGCCTGCTGAGGGCAGCAGGGTCGTCGTCTACCCGATCACCACCTGCGCGACCTGCGCGGCATGCCTCAGCGACGAGCCGCTGGCGTGCCGCTCGCTGCGGATGCTGAGCGAGCCGCCACTCGGCGGTGCGCTGGCCGAATACGTCGAGATCCCGGCAGCGAACCTGATCCCGCTTCCCGACCAGGTGAGCTTCGCCGACGCCGCGTGCCTGCCGACCGCATACCTGACCGCCTACCGCGCCCTCTTCATCCGCGCGGCCCTGCGGCCGGGCATGAACGTGCTCGTACAGGGAGCCAGCGGCGGTGTCTCGACGGCCTGCATCCTGCTCTGCCGGCTCGCCGGGATCACCGTCTTCGCGACCTCGCGCGATGAGGCGAAACGGGCCCTGGCGGTCGACCTCGGCGCCGAGGCCGCGTTTCCGCTGGAGCGCGAGACCGCGCGCGCGGTCGTCGGCGCAACCGGCGGGATCGGTGTCGACGCGGTCATCGACACCGTCGGCGAGCCGACCTGGGAGCTCAGCCTCAAGGCTGTCAAACCCGGTGGCATCGTGGTCGTCCCCGGGTCCACCGGGGGGCCGAACCCGCCGGCGCAGCTGAATCGGATCTTCTTCCGGAGCATCACCGTCGCCGGGACGACGATGGGGACGCGTGGCGAGTTGCGCATGCTCGTGGATCTCTGCGCCACCGGCGCGCTTCGCCCGCTCATCGGATCGACGCACCACCTCGAGGATGCCGCGACGGCGTTCGCCGAGATGGCGCGCGGCGACCTGCGCGGCAAGATCGTTCTGGAGGTTGCAAGCGGGGCGTAGACGGCGAAACCGGGCGGTGCTACGGTTGCGCAGCCTCGCCGGTCGCCCGAGACCGCGGCGTACAGGGTCTCGTCTTCCAGGTGCAGTGGCGGGGCCCTGTTCTCGTTCCTGGGGGAGTGCCGCTCCGGGCCGCGCCCGAGAGCGGCTGCAGGGGACCGGAACCACCCCGCTCCCACTCATCGACAACCAACATGTTGTGGCATACTGGGCCCGCGAACCCAGCATCTTGCGGTTTTGCGCCCAAAAACCTTGATAGGCGCACCCGCGACGGCTACACTCGGAGACCGATACAGTGACCCGTCCTCGCCGCGTCTTCGCACTCGATATCGGAACGACCAAGGTTTGCTGCGCCGCAGCCGACTTGGAGAGCACCGGTCTCCGAGTCCTGGGTGTCGGTGTGGTCGCTTCCAAAGGGGTCCGCAAGGGCGCCGTGGTCGAGATCGACCGCGCGGCCGAGGCAGTCGCCGAGGCTGTCGACATGGCCGAGCAGATGTCAGGGGTGCCGATCGACTCGGCGGTGGTCGGCATCGCCGGTGGGCACATCACCTCCCAGAACAGCCGCGGCGTGGTCGCGGTCGCCGCCGGACACCGTGAGGTCCGCGACCAGGACGTGCACCGCGCCATCGACGCGGCGCGCGCGGTGAGCGTTCCCTCGGAGCGACGCATCGTGCACGTGCTCCCGCAGCAGTTCACCATCGACGGCCAGGAGGGAGTGCGCGACGCCATCGGCATGGCCGGCAATCGCCTCGAGGTCGATGCTCACATCATCACCGGCGCGAACACCGCAATCCAGAACGTCGTCAAGGTGGTGCACAAGGCTGGTCTCAACGTCGACGACATGGTGTTGCAGGTGCTCGCATCCGCCGAGGCGGTGGTCACCGAGGACGAGATCGAGCGTGGTGTGGTGGTCGTCGATGTCGGTGGTGGGACCAGCGATATCGCGGTGTTCGCGCGCGGCAGCATCGTGCACACGAGCGTCATCCCGGTCGGCGGCAATCACGTGACCGCGGATCTTGCGGTGGGACTGCGCTGCGACCTCGAGACAGCCGAGACCGTGAAGCGCAACTTCGGTCACTGCCTGCAGCTGACTCTCCCGGCCGACGCCGAGGTGACCTTGACGCCCATGGGATACGACGAACCGGTCGGCGTTCCACAGCGCTACCTCGCAGAGATCATCGGTCCACGCGCGCGCGAGATGGCCTCGCTGATCGCCATAGAGGTCGAGCGTGCCGGACCGCTCGGCATGTTCCCGGGCGGCATCGTCATCACCGGTGGCGGAGCCTTGCTGCGCGGCTTTGCCGAGGTGGTGCAGCAGCAGACCAACCTGCCGGCGCGGGTCGCCGCCCCGCAGGGATTGCACGGCATGAACGACGAGATCAGTGGACCGAGCCACGCCACGGTGGTCGGCCTGCTGCGCTGGGGAGCCCGGAGCAACCTCGGCCGCCGACCGTCACGCTCCAACGGCAAGAGCTCGGACGGCGCCGCGGCCGCCGGGGCCAAGTTCTCGAGGTGGTTTCGTGAGCTCTTTTGATCATCTGCGCACCCATGGGCTCGACCAGCCGGGTGATGCCCTCGCCCGTCGCAAATCACCATCACATTCACCCCCATCTCGAGAAATGAACCCGCAACGCGAGGAGATAGTCATGGCAGACCTCGACCGGACACTCGAAGGCAACGCCCGCATCCGCGTCGTGGGGGTCGGCGGCGGCGGCAGCAATGCCGTGAACCGCATGATCCGGAGCAACCTCAAGGGCGTCGAGTTCATCGCGATCAACACCGATCACCAGGCCCTCAGCTCGTCGTCGGCGCACATCAAGATTCGCATCGGCGGGAAGCTCACGCGTGGCCTCGGCGCCGGCGGTGATCCCCAGAAGGGCATGGAGGCGGCGGAGGAGTCGCGCGACGAGCTCACCAAGGCGCTCGCCGACAGCGACATGGTGTTCATCACCGCGGGCATGGGCGGTGGCACCGGCACGGGCGCCGCGCCGATCATCGCGGAGATCGCCAAGGAGACCGGTGCGCTGACCATCGGCGTGGTCACCAAGCCCTTCCGATTCGAAGGCCTGCGCCGTCAGAAGTCGGCTGAGGAGGGGATCGCGAACCTGCAGGGCCGCGTCGACACCCTGATCACCATCCCCAACGAACGGCTCATGCAGGTGGTCGACAAGAAGACGCCCATCGGTGACGCCTTCAAGGTCGCCGACGATGTGTTGCGCCAGGGCGTCCAGGGGATCAGCGATCTGATCGTCTTCCCCGGCCTCATCAACCTCGACTTCGCCGATGTCAAGACGATCATGCAGGGACAGGGACAGGCGTTGATGGGCATCGGGTTTGGCAGCGGCGATACTCGCGCAGCGGACGCTGCCAAGGACGCGGTGGCGAGCCCGCTGCTCGAGACCACCATCGCCGGCGCCAAGGGCATCCTGCTCAACGTCACCGGAGGTCCGGACCTCACGCTCTACGAGGTCAACGAGGCGGCGCAACTGGTCAGTGAGTCGGCCGACCCGGATGCGCAGATCATCTTCGGGACCGTCATCGACGAGCACATGAAGGGCGAGGTGAAGATCACCGTGATCGCCACCGGTTTCACCGGCCAGATCGACGTCATCGGCACCCTGAGCTACGAGCCCTCGGCGCGGCCGGTGGCTTCGGAACAGCGCCAGCCTGCGTTCACCGTGGGTGGCCGTCCGACCGGGCCCTACAACGTTGATGACCTGGACATCCCGGCCTTTCTGAGGGACCGTCGCTAGGATCGCCGTCGGGGTCGATGCCGCTCAGCACCGTGAGCGGCATCTTCCCTGACCTTGTGGGGATTGCACGGTGAAGTGCCCGTTCTGCGGCGAGACAGAGATCAAGGTGGTCGATTCGCGGGACTCGGAGACGGGCGAAGCGATCCGGCGCCGGCGCGAGTGCCTCAGCTGTGGCAAGCGCTTTACGACGTATGAGCGAGTCGAGGTGCCGCCGCTCTACGTTGTCAAGAAGGACGGCAGACGTGAGGAGTTCAGCCGTCCAAAACTGCTGTCGGGACTGGTCATGGCTGCGAAGAAGACCAGGCTTGCCCCCGCGACCCTCGAGTTGATGGTGGCAGAGATCGAGAACGCGCTGCGCAGTCAGAACATCTCCGAGGTGCAGAGCCGTGAGGTCGGCGCCATGGTGATGACCCGGCTTCGCGACCTCGACGAGATCGCCTATATCCGCTTTGCCTCGGTGTACCGATCGTTCAAGGATGCGCAGGAGATGCGCGCGACCATCGAGGATGTCCTGGCGCATCCTCCCGGGACCCGGCCCGACACGGCGCGGCGGCAGCGCAAACGCCGCGATACCGAGGGCCGTGAGCTCCCACTCGACCTGGGCAAGTGAGATGGGCGACGTGGCGACAACGCCCATAGCGGCTAGGATCAAACAGGTACGCGCCCGGATCGCCGCCGCCGCGCAACGCGCCGGACGTGATCCTGCTGAGGTGTCGCTGATCGCCATCAGCAAGGGCACGCCGGCGGCCGGCGTCGACGCAGCCATCGCGGCCGGCGTCGAGAACATCGGTGAGAACCGTGTGCAGGAGGCCGCCGACAAACAGCGCCAGGTCACCAACATCGCGCGCTGGCATCTGGTCGGTCACCTCCAGACCAACAAGGCCGCGCGCGCCGCGAGGCTGTTCGACGTCGTGCACTCGGTTGACAGCCGGCGTGTTGCGGACACGCTCTCCGCGAACCGGCCCGCCAGTCGCGATCCGATGGTGGTCCTCCTCGAGGTCGAGCTGACCGGGCTGCAGACCCGTTTCGGCGTCCCCGAAGCCGATGTCGAGAGCGTCATCCACCAACTCGTCAACGTGCCGGCGATTCACCTCATGGGACTGATGACCATCGCTCCGCACGCCGAGGATCCGGAGGGTGCGCGGCCGTTCTTCACGCGGCTCCGCCACCTGCGCGACCACATGCAACACGTGAGCGGTTGGGCGCTCCCGGAGCTGAGCATGGGCATGAGCGATGATTACGAGGTCGCAGTCGAGGAAGGCGCGACCATGGTCCGGATCGGACGGGCGATCTTCGGCAGCCGGCCCACGTAGGCGACTGCGACCATGCCCGGCCCGCGACGATCTGCCGGTATCCTTGGCTGATGCCCAGGTATTCTTCCGTGAGCGCCCGCGCGGGTTTTCCCGAGGCGGAGCTCGAGATCCTCGATCTCTGGAAGCGCACCCGCGTCTTCGAGCGCAGCCTGAGCATGCGTCGGGACGCGCCCCCATACGTGTTCTACGAAGGGCCGCCGACAGCCAATGGTCTGCCTGGGCTCCATCACGTGCTCGCGCGCTCGTACAAGGACGTGTTCGCCCGCTACAAGCAGATGACCGGTTTCTCGGTGGCGCGCAAGGCGGGATGGGACACCCATGGGCTGCCGGTCGAGCTGGAGATCGAGCGAGCCCTGAAGATCAGCGGGAAGAAACAGATCGAGGCCTTCGGCATCGCCGAGTTCAACGCGCGCTGCAAGGCATCGGTGAACGAGTACATCGACCAGTGGCGGGAGATGAGCGAGCGTCTGGGGTTCTGGCTCGATTTCGATCACCCGTACCGCACCTATGACGGCACCTATATCGAATCGGTGTGGTGGAGCCTGAAGGAGCTCTGGGAGGACGATCAGCTCTACCAGGGGTACAAGGTCACGCCGTACTGCCCGCGCTGCCAGACGACCCTGTCCTCGCACGAGCTAAGCCAGGGATATCACGAGGACACACCCGATCCTTCCGTCTATGTGAAGTTCCGCCTGAACGACTCCGACGGCAAGACCTTTCTGCTGGCATGGACGACGACTCCATGGACGCTCCCCGGTAATGTCGCGCTCGCGGTGCACTCGGGCAAACGCTACGTCCGGGTCGCACAGGGCGACGAGTCCTACATCCTCGCCAAGCAGCGCCTCGAGGTGCTCGATGGTGAGTACGAGATCATCGAGGAGATGGACGGCGCGGACCTGGTGGACGCGACCTACGAGCCGTTGTTCACCGACATGCTCCCCGACGGCCTCGCTTTCATCGTGCTCGACGCACCCGAGCTGGTGAGCATGGACGAGGGCACCGGGATCGTCCACACCGCGGCCGCGTACGGCGTCGCCGACCTCGAGCTCTGCCAGCGGATGGGCGTCGCCGTCCGTCATGTGGTGGGCCTCGACGGCCGGTTCCTCGACGGCCAGACACTGTACCGGGGGATGTTCGTCAAGGATGCGGACCCGAAGATCATCGAGGACCTCCGCGAGCAGGGCAACCTCTACCGCGCCGAGCGGATCCTGCACACGTATCCCTTCTGCTGGCGCTGTGACACGCCATTGCTGTACTACGCGCTCACGTCGTGGTTCATCCGCACCACCGCGGTGAAGGACCGTCTGCTCGCGCACAACCGCAGCGTGCACTGGCAGCCTGCGCACATCCGCGACGGTCGCATGGGCAACTGGCTGGAGAGCCTCGTCGACTGGAACCTGTCGCGGAGCCGCTACTGGGGCACCCCGCTGCCGATCTGGGTTTGTGAGCAGTGCGACCAGAAGTTCTGCGCGGGGAGCGCGGCCGAGGTCGGGTTGACGGTCGACGACGACCTCCACCGGCCGTACATCGACGAGGTCACGCTGCCGTGCACGGCGTGCGAAGGGGTGATGCGCCGGGTTCCCGACGTCATCGACGCCTGGTACGACTCGGGCGCGATGCCCTTCGCGCAGCAGCACTATCCCTTCGAGAACCGGGAGCTGTTCGAGCGCACGCATCCCGCCGACTTCATCTGCGAAGGAGTGGATCAGACCCGTGGCTGGTTCTTCTCGCTGCTCGCCGAGTCGACGCTGCTCTTCGACCTGCCCGCCTACAAGAACTGCGTCGTCGTGGGCACGTTGCAGGACAAGCAGGGCAAGAAGATGTCGAAGTCGCGGGGCAACACCATCGAACCGAACAGCGTCTTCGACCAGTTCGGTGCTGACGCGGCGCGGTGGTACTTCTACGCGCAGGGCGTGGAGAACGCCGAGCTGCGGGTGAGCCCCGCGTCCTTCCAGGACGTCGTGCGGCTCTTCATGCTGACCTTCTGGAACGTGTATTCGTTCTTCGTCACCTACGCCCTCACCGAGGGGTACGACCCCGCGGCGGCGGCTCCGGCTGTCATCGAACGCCCCGTGCTCGACCGCTGGTGCCTCTCTCGGCTGGCTGAGACCGTCGACGCGGTTCGCGAGGCGATGGAGCGCTACGACGCCTCCGATGCCTGCCACAGCGTCGAGGCGTTCGTCGAGGACCTCTCCAAGTGGTACGTGCGCCGTTCACGGCGGCGCTTCTGGAAGAGCGCGGGGACGAGCGACGATGTGCAATCAGCCTTCGCGACCTTGAACACCGTGTTGCTGACGCTGTCGGGGGTGGTGGCGCCTTTCATGCCCTTCATGGCGGAGCGCATGTACCGCAACCTCGCGGGCTTCAACGGCGATCCTGCGTCCACGGCAGGGATGCCGGACTCGGTGCATCTCACCGACTACCCACGAGTCGCCGGTGTGTGGCGTGACCCCGACGTGCTCGTCGAGATGAGCCGTCTGCGCAGGCTCGTCGAGGACGGGCTCGCCGCGCGGACCGCCGCCGGCGTCCGGGTCCGCCAGCCGCTCGCGACCGCGACGGTGGCCAGCGCGCCACTCGGCCCAGAGCTCGAGGCCATCTTCGCCGAGGAGCTCAACGTCAAGAGCATTCGCTACACCGACCCGGCCGGGAGCCATGCGGCCGTGGTGCTCGACACCACGATCACCGACGAGCTCCGCCTCGAGTGGCTGGCGCGTGAGGTGAGTCGCAAGGTGAACGAGCTGCGCAAGCAGGCGGGACTGCGCGTCGAGGATCGAATCACCCTGATGGTCGACGCCGACGGCGATGCACGGCGTGCGGTCGACGCCCACCGCGAGTGGTTGCAGGCCGAGACTCTCGCGGTGGCAGTGCTGGACCAGCGCGGCGACGCCCTCGCGGAGTGGGAAGGCGACCTCGGAGGCGCCAGATGCTGGCTGGGAGTCGAGCGGTAGCGGTCGCGGGCGGCGTGACGCGACGGCGGATCTATACCGTCATGGTCGGCACCGCTGCGGTCGTCGCCGCGTTCGACCACCTCACCAAATGGCTGGTCGCATCGCGGCTCGCGCTCGGTCAGCAGATCTGGCCCAATGCCATCGTCTCGATCGACCACGTCGAGAACAGCGGCGCCGCCTTCAGCGTGCTCCCGCAACTGCACTGGCTGTACCTCGCCGTGGCGCTGATCGTGAGCGCGTACATCGTCTTGTTCGGCTACAGGTACGGGACCACCTGGTACCGGCAGGTGCTCATCGGGATGATTCTCGGAGGCGCCATCTCCAACGGGGTGGACCGGCTCGTGCAGGGATACGTCGTCGATTTCATCGACTTCCACTGGTGGCCGGTGTTCAACGTCGCTGACAGCTGCATCGTGATCGCCATCGTCGTGCTGCTCGTGCTCAGCTTCCTCCCTGCGCAGGCGTCACCGGTCGCTTCGAAATCGCCATGACAGCGGGCAGCGCCGCGGTGGAGTCGCCGCGCCTCGACGTGTGGCTCGCGGACACGAGGCGGATCACCCGCCACGCCGCTCGGACGCTCATCGACGCCGGGCTCGTGACCGTGGACGGCCGTCCCGGGCGGCCCGGTCAGCGCGTTCGTGACGCCGCCGTGGTGCTGGTGTCCGCGGGAGCAGTTGTCAGCGCGGATGAGACACGCGACGCGCACCCTGCGCAAGCGGTCGACCTCACGGTGGTCTATGAGGATGATGCGCTCGCAGTGATCGACAAGCCGTCCGGCATGGTCGTGCACCCCGCGCCCGGGCATCCCGCGGGCACGCTCGCCGACGGGCTCAAGCAGCGAGGCACGACCTGGTCACTGCTCGGCGGCGCCGAGCGCGCCGGCATCGTGCACCGTCTCGATCGCGATACCAGTGGACTGCTCGTGGTCGCCAAGACCGAGGCGGCGCATCGCAGCCTCGCTCGCCAGTTGAGCGATCGCAGCCTCGGCCGCACCTACTGGGCCCTGGTGCACGGCGGCTTTCGCGAGGACACCGGGACCATCGACGCACCCATCGCGCGTCACCCACGCGATCGCAGGCACATGGCGATCGTCGAGGGGGGTCGCGAAGCGGTCACCGACTTCGCGGTGGTGGAACGTCTCGGCGGCGCGACGGTGCTCGAGCTGTCGTTACGGACCGGGCGCACACACCAGATTCGCGTGCACCTGGCATCGATCGGACATCCGATCGTCGGCGACGCCGTGTACGGGCGTCCCGACGTGGCGCTCGGACGGCCCGCCCTGCACGCCATGCGCCTCCGTCTCGTCCACCCGACGGACGGCACTGAGCGTTCCTTCGAGTCGCCGATTCCTCCGGAGCTGACCGCCGCCGCCGACCGGCTCAGGAGCGCGCGACAGTGACAGCTCAGGGCATGCTCATCGTCTTGACAGGGCCGAGCGGCGTCGGCAAGGACACGGTGCTGCGCGAGCTGTTCGCCCTCGATCCATCGCTCGAATACTGCGTCTCCTACACCACGCGCCCGCCGCGGCCCGGTGAGGTCAACGGGGTCTCGTACTGGTTCGTCGACGAGCCCACGTTCCGGGCGATGATCGACCGCGACGAGTTCTTCGAGTGGTCGACGGTCTACGGCGAGCTGAAGGGCAGGACGTTCGAGAGCGTGAACAAGGCCATCGCATCGGGAAAGGACACGGTGATCAAGATCGACGTGCAGGGAGCCGAGAAGATCCGCGGACGGCTCGGCGAGGCGGCGATGTTCATCTTCCTGCTGCCACCGAGCGCCGCGGCCCTCGAGCGACGCCTCATCGACCGCGCCACCGAGGACCCCGACAGCCTGCGAGCCAGGCGCGAGCGGGCCGTCGCCGAGCTCGCCCTGAAGGACACGTACGATCATCAGGTCGTGAACGACGATCCCCATCGTGCCGCCCAGGAGATCCAGGCCATCATCGACGCTGCTCGAGCCGCGAGGGTGGGGGGCTGGGAGTGACCCTGGAGCTCGAGGGCCGGCGTGTGCTAATCGGCATCGGCGGCAGTGTCGCGGCCTTCAAAGCCTGTGAGGTGGTGACCGATCTACGCCGCCTGGGCGCAGAGGTCCGGGTCGCCATGACCGAGGCAGCCACCCACTTCGTCACCCCGACGCTGCTTCGCGCGCTGAGCGGCAACCGGGTTGCGTCGAGCATGTGGGACGACGGCGGCGCCGAGGCCGGCCATGGGATGAGCCATCTCGACCTTGCGTCGTGGTGCGAGGTCCAGGTGATCGTGGCGGCGTCGGCCGATCTGCTCGCCCGCCTCGCGCTGGGGCTCGCCGGCGACCCGGTGACCGCCACCGCGCTGGCATCTCGGGCGCCGATGCTGGTCGCCCCGGCCATGGAGGCCGCCATGTGGGAGCACCCGGCGACCCAGGGCCATACCGCCACCCTGACCTCGCGCGGCGTGCGCATCCTCGGACCGGTGCACGGGCGTCTCGCCAGCGGCCGCGAGAGCACCGGCCGCATGGTCGAGCCCGATGAGATCGTCAGCGCCGTGGGGGAGCGCCTTGGTGCCGGGGGCTGACCCCTCGATCGCCGGGCTTCGCTTCGTGATCACCGCGGGTGGGACCCGCGAACCGATCGATCCGGTGCGTTACCTCGGCAACCGATCGAGCGGCAAGATGGGCAACGAGCTGGCGGCGGCTGCGATCCGCCGGGGCGCGACCGTCACCCTGGTCACCGCCGGACTGCAGCCGGCGGCGCAGCCGGGCCTCGAGGTTGTGCCGGTGGAGACCGCCGAGGAGATGTACACCGCGGTCCGCGCTGCGCTCGAGGGCGCGCGCGTGCTCGTCATGGCGGCAGCCGTCGCCGACTGGCGTCCGCGCGAAGTGGCCGGCGAAAAGCTGAAGAAGGGCGCGAGCACCATGACCCTTGAGTTCGTCCCCACCGTCGACATCCTGCGGGCGCTCCGCGACGACGCTGCAGCCGCGAAGGTGTTTCGCGTCGGCTTTGCGGCGGAGACCGAGCACGTGATCGACCATGCGCGGCGCAAGCTCACCGACAAGGGCCTCGACCTCATCATCGTCAATGACGTCTCGCAGCCCGGCATCGGCATGGGCGCCGACGACAACGAGGTGACCGTGATCGACCGTGACGGCGGCTCGCACAGCATCGACCGCGCAACCAAAACGGTGGTGGCCGAAGCGATCGTCGACATCATCGCGCGCAGGCTGTTGTGACCTTTGCGTCGGTCGTGCCCGAGACGCGCTCGCTGCTGCCTCGCGATGCGTACACCTACTCGATACCCGACGACCTGATCGATCTCGTGCTCCCCGGGGTGCGCGTGGAGATTCCCTTCGGCAAGCGATCCATCCTCGGCTACGTCGTCGAGCGATCAGACCTTTCTGACCACGCGGATGTGCGCGCCATCGACCGCGTGATCGACGAGCCGCGGCTGATCCTCGACCACCATCTCGCGCTCGCGCGCCAGGTCGCCGAACGATATTGCGCGCCGCTCGGCGAAGTGCTCAGGGCGATGCTGCCCAAGGGGGTTCGCACCCGCCCGTCACGCCGTGCAGGCCCACGTTCGATGTCGCGTGCCGTCGCCGAGGCCGGCGCGTCCGGTCCTCCCGAGCCCGCTCCGGTCCTCAACGAAGCGCAGCGCGCGGCGGTGACTCCATTGCTCGATGCGATCGCGGCGCACGCTCACCGCCGGGTGCTGCTCCATGGAGTCACCGGCAGCGGCAAGACCGAGGTGTACCTCGCAGCGATCAGCGCCGCCCTGGCGGCCGGACGCGGGGCGATCGTATTGGTACCGGAGATCGCGCTGACACCGCAGATGATCCATCGCTTCACGGCGCGCTTCCCGGGCCGGATCGCGGTGGTGCACTCTGCGCTCACCGACGCCGAGCGGGCGGCCGAGTGGCGGCGGATCCGCAATGGGGAGCACAGCGTGGTGATCGGTTCGCGAAGCGCGGTGTTCGCGCCGGTCGCCGACCTCGGCATCGTCGTCGTCGACGAGGAGGATGCCCCCGCGTACAAGCAGGACCGGGTGCCGCGCTACCACGCCGTGGATGTCGCCTTGATGTTGGGAGCGCTCTGCGACGCGCCGGTGGTGATGGGCAGCGCGACACCGAGGGTGGAGAGCTTCTTTCGGGCCCACACCGGCGAGCTCGAGCTCGCCACCCTCCCGGAGCGCGTGAGCGGCCGCGCACTGCCACCGATCGAGGTCGTCGACCTGCGCGAGGAACTGCGCGCGGGCAACACAGGTCCGCTGTCGCTGACGCTGGATCGAGCCATGCAGGCGTGTCACGACGAGGGCGGGCAGTCGATCCTGTTCCTCAATCGCCGCGGCACCGCAACCGTGGTGCTCTGCCGGACCTGCGGCGAGGCGTTGATGTGCGCCAACTGCAGCGTGTCGCTGGTCCATCACGTCGACCGCGCGAGTTGCGACTGTCACTACTGCGGGTTGTCGATCCCGCTCCCGGCCGCCTGCCCGGCGTGTGGCTCGCGAGCGATTCGCGCGCTCGGTATGGGGACCGAGCGACTCGAGCGCGACGTCCGCGAGCGGTTCCCAGGGCTGCGCCTGATCCGCATGGATCGCGACACCACGCGCACCCGCGACGCGTACTTCGACATCTACGACGCCTTTCGGCGTCACGAGGCCGATTGCCTCATCGGCACGCAGATGGTCGCGAAGGGATGGGACCTCGGCAACGTCCGGCTGGTGGGCATCGTCAACGCCGACACCTCACTCCACTTCCCCGATTACCGGAGCGGCGAGCTCACCTTCTCGCTGCTCACCCAGGTCGCGGGTCGCGCCGGGCGGGGCGACGAACCTGCCCAGGTGGTGCTGCAGACCTACAGCCCGGGTCACTACGCCGTGCGCCACGCAACCACCCACGATTATCTCGGCTTCGCGCACGATGAGATCCGCGTGCGCAAGGCGCTGCGATTTCCGCCATATGGGCGGCTCTGCGTCTGTACCTTCACGCATCACGACGACGGCGCGGCTGAGATCGAGGTGCGCCGGGAAGCTCAGCGCCTGTCTGGTACACTCGAAGCAGGCGGCGGGCTCGACGTCCTCGGTCCGACGCCGGCATTTCTGCACCGCCTGCGCGGCGAATACCGCTGGCAGATCACGGTCCGGGGCGCCGAGATCGAGAGGGCGTTTCCTCATCTTCCCAGGGGTCGAGGCTGGAGCATCGACGTCGATCCTGGGCCCTGAACGGAGACCAACCGTGGCAGTGCTTCCCATCATCCTGGTGTCGGATCACAACGACCTGCTCACCACCAAGGCGATTCGCGTGCCCCGCGTGGACGATGCGATCCGCCGGCTCATGGACGACATGGTCGAGTCCATGTTCGACGCCAACGGTGTCGGCCTTGCCGCGCCCCAGGTCGGTGTGTCGCTGCGCGTCATCGTGCTCCGGGTCGACAATCAGATCTACCAGGTCGCCAACCCGGAGATGGTCCGCTGCGAGGGCGACCAGACCGGTCTCGAGGGCTGCCTCTCGGTGCCGGGATGGGTCGGCGAGGTGACCCGCTGCCAGCGAGTCGTTGCCAAGGGATTGAACCGTCATGGCAAGGAGATCCGGGTCAAAGGCGACGGCTTGCTGGCCCGCGCCATACAACACGAGATCGATCATCTCGACGGCATCCTGTTCACGACCAGGGTCAACGAGGGGACGCTGCGCGAGGTCGAGTCCGCAAAGGAGGCTGAGGAGCCCGGCGTCGTCAGCGCTGTGTGAGGCTCGTCTTCTGTGGCACCGCGGCATTCGCGGTGCCGTCGCTGCAGGCATGTGCGCAACACCACGAGGTTGTTGCGGTGGTGACCCGTGCAGACCGTCCCGGGAGCCGCGGCAGACCGGCGCCGCGACCGGTGGGTGACGCGGCCGCAGAGCTGGACATCCCGGTGCTCGCGCCACTGAAGATACGCAGCCCCGACGTCGTCGCGGCGCTGCTCGACATGCGCCCGGACTGCCTCGTGGTCGCCGCCTACGGTCAGATCCTCCCGTCGACGCTCATCGATGCGCCGCCGCACGGAGCGGTGAATGTCCACGCGTCGCTGCTCCCGCGTTGGCGTGGCGCATCGCCGATCGCGCACGCCATCCTCGCCGGCGACACGGAGACCGGGGTGTCGATCATGCGCATGGACAGCGGCCTCGACACCGGGCCGGTGTATGCGACGGCACGCGTCGCGATCGGTCCCGAGGCGACGACGCCCGCGCTCACCACGGCGCTCGCCCACCTCGGCGCAGTGACGCTCATCGATGTGCTCACAGCGCTCGAGCGCGGCGACATCGTCGCGCATCCGCAGCCGGAGTCCGGAGTCACCTTTGCACCGCGGCTCGGACGTGACGACGGGCGCGTGGAATGGGAACGGCGCAGCGCTGTCGAGGTCGATCGCATGGTGCGCGCGCTGCAACCGTGGCCCGGTGTGGTCGCGCCGCTCGAGGGCGTCCACGTGCGGCTGGAACAGGGCGTGGTGACCGAAGGAACAGATGGAGCGGTACCGGGAGCGGTGCTGCGGCATGAGGGCGAGTCGGTGGTGGTCGCCGCGCGCGAGGGCGCGTATCGGGCCGACATGATCACGCCACCGGGCAGGCGCGCCATGGCTCCTGCGGCATTCCTGCGCGGTCGCCGTCCCGTCAGCGAGGCGCCCACCTCGTGACCCCAACCCAACGCCGGCCGGGCGACAACCTGCTTGCGCGCAACCGCAGCGCGACCCACGAGTACAGCATCGTCGAAACCCTCGAGGCGGGCATCGAGCTGACCGGGACCGAGGTGAAGTCGCTGCGCACCGGGCGAATCGGACTGCGCGAGGGTTACGTGCGCATCGAGGGCGGACAAGCCTGGTTGATGCAGGTGAACATCGCCTCATACCAACAGGGCAACCGCAACAATCCCGAACCCGAGCGGCGCCGCCGGCTGTTGCTGCACAAACGCGAGATCGAGTATCTCGACGGACGCGTGCGTACTCAGGGACTGACGATCATTCCGTTGCGCCTCTACCTGGTGCGCAACCGGGTCAAGGTGGAGATCGGACTCGCGCGCGGCAAGAAGCTCTGGGACAAGCGCCAGGATCTCGCCAAGCGCGACGCCGAGCGCGACATGGAACGCGCCCTGAAGCGCTGAGTCAGCCGGCTGCGGCGCGCCGCTCCGCGTTGGGGGCGACTGCTTGTGACGCCGCGCTGGGTCGGTTCGCCTTGATGTCCGGCACCAGCTGGGCCGCCAGCGCATCGATGCGCTGACGCAACTCCCGAAGCCCGACGCCGCGGGTCGCGCTCACCGCGAGCGCGGACACGCCGGCGACGTCTCCGAGGCGCAGCCGGGCGGCGCGGACCTCGGACGCGGTGAGCCGGTCGACCTTGGTGATCGCCAGAATCATCGGCTGCTCGCAGTCCATGGAGCGCAGGGTCTCGAGCACGGTCAGGAGCTGCTGCTCCGCGTCGGGATGCGAGGCATCGACGACGACGCAGAGCATGTGCGCCTGGCGCACCTCCTCGAGCGTTGCCGCGAAGGCCTCGACGAGCTCGGTCGGCAGCTTCTGGATGAACCCGACCGTGTCGGTGAGGATGACCAGCTTGCCGGACGGCAGCTCGAGGCGACGGGACGTGGGGTCGAGCGTCGCGAAGAGCAGATCGTCGGCGAGGACCTGACTGTGGGTGAGCACGTTGAGAAGAGTCGACTTCCCGGCGTTCGTGTAGCCGACCAGTGCGCACGACGCGAGCGGCACGTTGGTGCGCGCGGTGCGTCGCGTCTGCCGCTGGCGCTCGATCACCACGAGACGCTGGCGCAGCCGCTTGAGCTGCTGGCGGATGAGCCGGCGGTCCACCTCGATCTGCTTCTCACCCGGCCCGCCTCGGAGCCCGACACCGCCGCGCTGACGCTCGAGGTGCGACCAGCCACCGGCGAGGCGGGGGAGCAGGTGCTCGAGCTGCGCCATCTCCACCTGGACGCGACCCTCGGCGGTGATCGCCCGGCGGGCGAAGATGGCGAGGATCACCTCGGTGCGGTCGAGCACCGGGACGCCCCACTCCTCCTGCAGGTTGCGCTGCTGGCGCGGTGTGAGCTGGTCGTTGCAGAGCACGGCGGGACTGCCCAGCTCGACGAGGTGGGAGGCGAAGGCCGCCACGACGCCGGAGCGGAAGAAGGTCGCCGGGTGCGGCTCCCGCAGCGAGATCAAGCTCCGCTCGATCACCTCGGTGCCGAGGGTGCGCGCCAGTTCTTCGAGCTCGTCGAGCTCGATGTCGCGCTGCTCGCGCTCGTCCCGGCGCGCCACCGTGCCGATCACGATCACCCGCTTCAGCTTTGCGCCGACCGCCGGGTCAGCTCCAGACGGCGCGTCGAAATGGGGCAACTAGCGAGTCACCAGCCCGGCTACAACCTGGAGCATCCGATCAGCCTAGCAACGGGGCCCGCGGTCTGCTCAACCGCGGCTCTCGCGTCGCTCACGCGGGGGGCGCGACGGCGGGAATCTTGAGCTGCACCATGGCACTGCCCGCCAGGGTGAGCCCCGCCGCGGCAAGGATCGCGAACGTGGTCGAGACCCCCAGGAATGGCCCGGCCAGGGCCGAGCCGACTGGGACACCCGAGAAGTTCAAGGCCATCGAGACGGCGAAGGCGCGACCGAACCACGCCCGCGCGGTGCGTCGCTGACGGAGCGAGAAGGCACTGACGCTGGAGGCTGCGTCGGCGCCACCGGCGATCGCGATGCCGATCGCGATCACCGCGATGGATGGCACCAGCAATGCCAGCACTGCGAGGCCCATGACCGCGCCGAACAGCGCCATCGACTCGCGCTCGCGCCCTTCGGTGCGGATGCGACCTGCGATCAGCGCCGCCGGTACGCCAGCCGCGCCGGCCAGGGCGAGGATCAAACCGACCACGGCTGCATTGCCGTGGAGCTGGAACACGACGACCGGCAGGGCGACAATCACCATGCCCCAACCGACGTTGAGCGTCGAAAACCCGATGGCGATCCAGCGCAGGGTGCGATTGGTGACCACGTAGCGCAGGCCCCGCCACGCCTCGACAAGGATCCGGTCGGAGACTTCGGCCGCATGGGCAGGCTCGCTCACCCCCTGCAGCGCGGCGGCACCTACGACAAAGCCCACGGCCGCGCCGGCGAGTGCGGCTTCACTGCCGACCACGGCGATCAGCGCGCCGGCGAGAGCGGGGCCGGCGATGCTCGACACTCCATAGAGGACGCTGTCGGCGGCATTGCCGCGGTCCCACAGGTCACGCGGAACGATGAGCGGGAAGAAGGACCGGGCGCCGGCAATGCTCAGCGTGCTGGTGAGCGAGCCGCCCGCCAGCAGCGCGTAGAGGCCCCACACCGGCAGCCGGTTCGCGACCGCCAGGACGACGATGACCGTCAGGCACACCGCGGCCACGATGAAGTCGATGGTCATCAAACGCTTGCGACCATGACGATCGAGCAGGGCGCCGGCGATCGGGCTGAGCAGCAGTCCCGGAAAGATGAGCAGGAAGAGGCTCAGCCCCGCAACGCTCGGCGAGTGGTACCGCTGCAATGCGAAGAGGACGAGCCCGACGGTCCACATCTGCCCCGCGGTGCGGGTGAGCAGCGAGCTGAGCAGCAACTGGCGGAACCCCGGGACGCGCATCAGTCGGGCATACGTCGCCGGAGGCGGCGCGACGCTCTGCCCCGTCGTCATTTCGGTGGCCCTGGCCGTGCTGGTCCTGTTGATTTCTGGGCGTGTTGCGACGCCACGACGGTATGCACGAATCCAAGCCTAACGCCGACGCTGCGTCTAGCGATGCGAGGAACGGGGCGGTCGGCATATTCAGCCAGCCGTGTCCTTGCAAGTGGGGCAACGGTGTGGACTCGCGGTAGACGCGGGCCTCCGGGCCGTCAGCTGCCGGCGACTGCCGCGAGGAGGTCCGGGCGCGTCGGACCCGGCATCGGATCGGGGGTCCTCCCCGCGAAGGCCGCGACCCGTTCCTGCATCCCAGCGCGCTGCATGACCTCCGCCGGCAGGGCGAGGCACGTGAGCGTGTCCAACCAGCCTCGGGCGACCTCGGGGTCGGCAGCGACGGCGGCGAGTAACGCGGTCTGCTTCGCCTGAGCGGGATCTGGCGGTGGCATCGGTCGGCCATCGAGCACGGCCTGCGTGTCGGCGGCGCGCTGGCGGTCGCGGTCGTACTGGTCCCGGAACCAGGGCGTGAGCGTCGCTTCCGTCACCTCGTCGAAGCGCGCGACCAGCCCCACCGGGTCGCCCGCCTTCTCGCGAACTGTGTCGCGGAGCGCGACGGCGTGTGCCAGGCCGAGGGAGATCCCGCGGCCCGCGGTCGGGTTCGTGCACGCCCAGGCATCGCCGACCGGGACGAGCCCCGTCACGACGGGACGACCGTCGACGACGATCCGGCAGAGGCGGTCGAGGACGCCCGCCATCGCGATGACGTCGGTGATCGGCTCGCCGTCGAGCCAGTGCGCGGCATGTGGGACACACGCGACGACGCGGGTCCAGACGTCGTTGTGGCGCAGAGCCTTGAACGGCGTGTCGCCGGCCATCGGGACGACCGCCAGCGTCCAGGCGTTGTTGTCCCCAGGCAGCGTCAACATCCGGACAGTCCCCATGTCGACACCGAAGGGACCCGTGACCTCGGGCACCTGTCCGTCGCGCGATCGAAAATGGCGGGTGTAGTAGGCAAAGCCCGCGTCGGACGCCTCAACCGCAGGGGCGCGCCCGCCGAGCCGTTCGACCCACTCGGACAGCTTCGATCGCCGGCCCATCGCATCGACGACGATGTCGGCGGCGAGCCGATCCCCCTTCGTTGTGATCACTCCCGTCACGTGGGGCACGCCGGGCGGCGCCTCATGGCCGGCGATGGGTTCGATCGCGCCGACACCGCGCCGGATCTCGACCCCGGGGGTCCTCTCGGCGGCGTGTGCGAAGGCGGACTCGAGCACGGGTCGCCGGGCCGTGATCGTTTCGAAGCGCTCGTCGCCCGGCCGGCTCGACCGATCCGGCAGTGAATGCGGCAGGATCGCGGTCAGGTTGACGCGCCGGCCTCCGATCTTCTCGATTCGCCTGCGCACCTCAGGGAATTCCGAATCGAGGACGTGCCGGAAGCGCGGCATCATGAAATGCGGCTGCCGGAACTGGGCGACGCCCTTGCGCTCCCAGCGCTCCCATGCTTCCCACGGCTCGTCCGGGGGCCCATCCGGGTCCTTGTCGAGGACGGTGACGCGATAGCCGTCCTTTGCGAGCAGCATTGCCGTCGCGAGGCCCACCGGGCCCGCTCCGATGACGATCACCTCGGGCATCTCTCGCCCATTCTCCCTGTGGCCGGCCGCCGATGCTGATGCCCGAACGCGGGCGTCATTCTGTCAGGTGAGGGTTGCGGCGCGTGAGTACGGCGGCTCCGAGCGCGGTGCCAGTTGAGCACGGTGCCGGGCAGAGACCGCACTCCCCGCCATCCGGGCTGAGCGCCTAGCCCTATGAACGGCAAGGGCGATCGCGCGGTCGCCGTTGACGCGCTATGATCGTGGTGCACGCTGATCTCGGATCGTAGCGTTCCCATGGGGGCGTACTGGTTTCGACGGGGTCGTGGGTCGTGCGAATGCGAGTCGAGCCCCGGGCTCGTAAAACCGGGAAAAATATACGTGCGAATAACGCACCCCTCGCCCTCGCTGCGTAAGTAGCAGAGACGAAAAAAGCTCAGGCTTCGGCCTGACGTCGACCGGCTTCTCGGCTGTGGGAGCCGGACCCGACGTTAATGCAAGCAGCCTCGCCGCCCGGTGGCGCCTCGGCGCCGGGCGGGACAAACACCGAGACTGGCCGAAGCCGAGCCTGGTCCCAGGGCGCGGCTCCGGTGAGATCAAAACCGGGACTACACTCGTAGATGTCGCATGGAACGCGGCTTCGGACCCGGGTTCGATCCCCGGCGCCTCCACCATCCACTGAATGCGGAATCGGGACCGGAACGGGGTTTTGACCCCTACCGTGACCCCTAACAGCTCAGGGCTACCTCACACAACACCCTCGGATGTGGCCGTGCGAGGGCAGCCTAAGATCCCGCCATGGTTGGGATATGGGCGGTGCTCATCGGGGGATTGCTCCTTATTGGAACGTCCTGTTAGCCGCGAAAAAAATCGCGGCAGGGGTTTCACGCCGATATGAGCAGGCATCACCGCGACGGGCCTCACAAGGTCGTGAGACTCGCGCCGACTGTGCTGGCCGCAACTGGAGATCCCGCGCGAAGGGGGGATGGGGTGTCTCGTGAATTTCCGGATCGCTGGCACGCCCGGGACCCTTCCCGAAACAATTCCAATCTTTGCGTTGGCGCCGATTGCCGATCTCAAGTGCGTCGGCGCTTTTGGCTTTGGAGGGCCAACTTTGAGCAATAGCCTGCCATTAGCGCGCCATCGACTCACCTGCGAGCGGTGTCATCGCGCCTTCAGCGCCAAGCGCTCGGACGCCCGGTTCTGCTCGCACCGCTGCCAGCGACGTGTCGACCCTGCGGTGGCCGAGCCTGTCGCCGACGAGCTCCCGGCCGGCTGGCGCCGGATGGGTGGCTACATCGTCCCGCCACGCGACGAGTGCTTCACCTTCACGATCTTCCCTGACCGCGATGCGTGACGACACCATCGCCTTGTTCGTCGACACACCTCGCCTGCTCGGCCCGCTGCTCGAAGATGGTCGCGTTACGACGCTGGTAGGACCGCCCGGACTCGAACTTGCGGCACTGACGTGCGCAGTCGCCGTGGCTTACCAGAGCGGTCGCGAGGTTGTGCCCGGCTGGACGCCACAAGGGCTGGGCGACGTAACCATTGCCGCGTACGCGGCCGACTGGGCGACCTGGAGGGGGCTGTTGGCCGACGTCTGCGCCGTCGCAGGGGTTGAAGACCCCTCGGTATACGTCCGTTGCCGCGACAATCCATGGGGCGAGAAACCACCGAAACGCGACCCGGACTCGAAGCCGTTCTGGGACGCTGCGCTGGAGGCAGACGTCGAGGCGGACAGCGAGGCCGCCAAAGCGATCGGCCGACGACTGGCGCCTGCCTGACCGTAGTCCACGGCTACGGCTCGACTGCCGCGTCGGGCGTCGGTGCCGATCTGCGCCAACTCTATGCCGACCTGCAAGGGCGAACGGCGCTCGTGGTCGACTCAGAAGCCCCCTATGCCGCGTCGCCCTGGGCAAATTGGACGTGGGCGGTGGACATACGGCCCTATCCACCGGCTGGCCGAGCTATGTGACGACATCGCCGTCAGCGCTTTCCTCGAGCGCGTCGCGGCCAGGTACGTCCCCTATGTCGTGTCCGAACCGGAGCCGCATCCATCCGCGAACGGCGCCCATCGCCTGCAGCGCGGTGGCGACTTCTACGCGCTCCTTAAAGGAGTGCGGCATCGACGCGGTGCGGCAGCTGTGTAGCGATGGCCGCAGCGTCGCCTCGATGGAGCTCAAGGCGTTGGCTCGTCGGCGTGGCCTCGGGCCGGGTGCGCTTTGGAAGGCAGCCAACAGGTTCGCCGCCGCGGAGGTACGCGATCCCGAGCCGGCCAATCGCGTGGCTGGCCGCGGACCCGGCGTCCTGTTCGGCCACGCGGCCGTGTTCGACCAGTGGCGCGAGGTCGACTCTGTCCTCGAAGGCCACTTCCTGCAGCGGTTCCGACCCGGCTGCTTCTCTAAGACCATCGCCGACCGGGACCGCATGAAAGTGACGTTCCAGCATGGCAAGGACCCGCGTTTCGGTCACAAGACGTTGGGGCCGATCACGTTGCTCGAAGAGGACGATATGGGACTCCGCTACGAGGTCGAGCTCCTAGACGCGGACCACTGCTGGGAGCGGCGCCGTGGTTCGCGACCGGAAAGTACGGTGGCTCGCTCACCTTCGAGGTGCTGCGCGACACCTTCGTCAGGTGTCCCGGCACGTCAGCTAACAACCGGGAAGGATTGCCCGAGCAGACGGTCACCGAGGTCCGCGTCCAGGAGTTCGGCCCCGTCGATCCGCCCGCGTATCGCGGCACGTCTGCGGCGTTGCGCGTTGCCGACTGAATCCGTCCATCCTAGTGGCTAGCGACGCCCACATAACGAAGATCATGCCCACCGGTCCGCTATATGAGAAGTCGTCGCCGATCATCCGGCCGTTCTCGCTGGGATAACTCGGTGCAACACACGTCTTCGGGTATGTTTTCGTCGAGGGCCGCGGTGCCAGAGAGATCTTGACCAGTGATGGTTACTTTGCTGCCGACCGCGCCCGACGCCGGGTTAGGCTGATTAGGTTGGGGTTACCGGAGCATTAATCCGCCCAATAGCGTTGGAGGCACACGTGAACCACATTGCTCCGTCGGGTCCAGCCGTGATCCCGAGCGGGTCGCCGGAGTAGACAGTGACGACCCCATTGGGTCAGCCGAAGTACCGGATGATGTCTCCGTAGTTAGGGCTTCGTGCGCTGCCGAGTAGGGCTAGGTGGAACGCCTCCTCAATTGCGCGAAGGGTTCCATAGTGGTTGCCGTGCATGGTCACAGCCCCCACACCCCTGGCATTGTTTGAGATCACCACCATGGGGACTCCGGAGCCGTCGACGTCGTTCTCATCCATGGTGACGATCACGGTGGCATTGCGGCTCGTGAACCACGAGGACGTGAGCACGCCCGGGAGGTTGGCCCTGAGCCAGGCGTCGCCGGCTTGGACGGTGCCGCTGTGCATGTTATCGACGTTGTTCGGCGTGATCCAGACGAGGTCGGGCGGTGCCGCTCCGTCGAGCGTCGTGACCAGTCGAGCAGCCCCCGGATAGGGCAGGTCGCGGGCTGGACAGGTGGCGTCCGTGTAGTACGGGGCGGGGTTGTGGTGGACGACGTAGTTGCCGCTGTCGTTGAAGTCACAGGGCGTCGGCATCGACTCCGCATACATCGTCCAGGGGACGCCCGCAGCGTTGAGCTGCGCCATCAGGTCGGTGTGGTACCTACCCCGGGCGCAGGAATCGCTGCTGCAGCCCTGGGTCGATCCGGAGGTGATCGCCAGGTAGTTGGGCAGGGAGGGGTGGCCGACCCCGTTCCAGCCGATCACGCTCGCGTACTGCGAGGCCAGCGAGCAGAGGTACCCGTCCGCCGAACACGTGCCAAGCGTCGCCGCGTAGCCCTTGTTCTCGAGCATCACGATCAGGACATGCGGCCGCGAGGGTGGCCGGGGGTTGTTCTGAGGCGGCGCGCTGGTCGGTCTCGCGGTTGGTCGTGGCGTCAGCGACACCGGTGTTGCTGTCGGCGTCGGCGTCGGCAGCAGCGTCGGAGCGCTTGTGCCGATGTAGCTGTCGGTCGGCGCCGGCGTGGGAGTCGAGCTCCGCGCTCGATCACTGTTGCTACCGCAGGCGGCCAGCAAGCAACCCACGACGAGCCCCGGGAACACCCTTCTCATCGTCAGTGCATATTGACACCGATAACCCGGGCGAGGTTGGTTGCTGGAACCAGCCTTCGACGTCCAACACCGCGTTGATCGTGCGGTTAGCCGCGAGAAAAACGTCGAGGCACCACCACCCCGCCTTCGAGAAAAACCTGCGCCGACCCCTCGCGACGCGCCCCGGTCGTACGCGAGCTCCCGCAGGTTGGCGCGTTTTTTTCCGCAACCTGCGGCATCGCAAATACGAGGCACGGCGTGAAGGCCGGTGCGTACATCGGCGCTCGCCGAGAGCTCGAAGAGCAGGTGCAGCGGCTCGAGAAGACTCTCCCGAAGTCGAAGCCCGCCGCCTCCGACGCAATCGTGCATCGCTGACGGCCGACGAGCTCCGCTTCATCACTCGGCACTCGCACAGCGCTACCGGTGCCCGCAACTCGGAAGCCGACAGAAGGCCTGATCCAGCTCGCGCACAACGAACTCTCGAAGCTCGGCGCCGTCTGTAGGACTGGCAGCCAGAACGATGGCAACGAGAACAGCGCGTACCGCGGCGCGCGGTTCGTCGCCATGCGGTAATTCGCTCCTTTCCCCCGGGGGGTCGGCTGCGGCGGTTGCTAGTTCACCCCGCTGCGCCATCCCCACGTTCTAATTCAGGCTAGCTCATGGCCGGCGATCTCGGCGACCTATCCGCCCGACCTGGCACGCCCGGGATCGCCGGGAAGAAGGCTTCGATCCTTACGGGCAGGCGGCGGCGGACGTTGTGAACGTCCCCTTATCGGAGTACCAGCCATTCACCCCGAGGCTCGGGGTCTGGTGATAGAACCAGGAGAAAAAGGCTAGCTCCTGCGGGTGGTAGGTGAAGCCACCGACAGTGTCAGGGAAGGTGGTGCCCGAGAGGGGATCGCCCACCTCGAGATTGCTCTGGCACCCCGTCACCTGGCCGATATGACCCCACGACGGGGTGGGGTTGGTGGTGTACGGGTCGTTCTGCCACTCGCCGATCTCGTGCGAGAGCGCGGAGATGTCTGAGGATCCGACGAAGACTCCAGAGTTGTCGTACATGCCCAGGCCATAGGTCTGGATCCCGCCGCCGGCGCTGTAGTCGTTGTGGTAGCCGAGCACGCAGCACTGGCTGGTGGTGCCGATGTACTCAACGAAGTTGTGCAGAACGAAGATGGGCAGGGTCGAAGGGCTCACGCCCTTGCTCGCCAGCGAGGGGATGACCGTGCCCTGGAGGTAGGGATCGAGCCAGTTGATGTCGGTGGCGCCCAAGAGGCCGTTGCCGCAACCGATGCTGGCGGTGGCTGCATACGCGTCGGGCACGTTCACCGTGACGGCCGAGAGGGTGCTCACGCTGAGGATCACTCCGTACGTGGGGTTGACCCCTCCAGGCTTCGCATACTGCCAGAAGTCAGCGCGTTGATAGGCATCGGTCACCTGGCCGGTGCCGATCGCCGTGCCTCCCCACGTCCACGCCTGCTTGACGACAAGGGGTGACTTCTGGACGCGGCTGAGCGGCGTTGCGCCGGAATCGCAGCTGTCCACCTTGGTCGGGTCCCACGTGTCCCCCTTGGAGAACTTCATGACCAGAGGGATCAGCTTCACCTTCACCGTGGTGGAGGCGTTGGTGACCTTCTTGGCCGGGTTCTTGCCGACGATGGCATAGGTGTACGAGGTGCTGCCGACCTTTACCGTGGCGGTGTAATGGCGGATGCTCGAGGCGGTGGTAGCCTCCAGCTGGGCGGCGGTCACCGAGCTGTGTATGCCGACGTCGTACACGGCGCGGCCCGGGGTGAATGTCTGCACTCCCGCCGCTCCCGCTGGCAGCGTGTTGGGCAGGGCGATCAGCAGCCCGAGGGCAGTCGCCGCGACGGCACGGATAAGCACACGCGTGTTGAACGAGCTCACCGTCTACCCCTTGCTTTCCGCGTTGTCTCGGGGTCGCCCACATCTCATCGGCCCCCGTCGCGGAAGCATGACAGACCGCCCTGTACGGCGTCAATGAGCCTGACAGCGCCCCGACATGGGAGCCGGCGGGGGTCTCCATCAGGAAGGGAATGAGTTACGAACCGTGGTCTTTCAACTGCTCATCAATCGCGGCGGCGATAGACGTGAGTCGAGCGCCGTGAGTCTGCCTCGCTGACCCGGGTGGTCTGCGGCAAGGCGTGTCGTGTGAGCCTCGCCGACGATACCCACCCGACCCCAGGCCCGCGCGGTCTTAAGACTTGATGCCCCGATGTGACATGGTCGCGACGCACCATCTGGGTTGCGGTCACGCGAGCGAGCGACACTTGATGGCACCACGATCCCGTCCGAGAGGGGGTGACGGCGACGCCTCCGGCGCCGCAGGGGGATATGGCAGCAGCCACAGGGGGGTGTGGCAGCAGCTGAGGACGTCGCCGCCGTAACGGAGTGAGTTTCGAGGGGGAACCCAATCGTCACGCCATATCGAGGTGTCTGAAGCGCGGATCCGGTAACGAGCCCAGGAAGCGCTCGGCTTTCGCCGACGTGATGGTGAAGCCCGGCGTCTAAGGGCGGGTGGCCACCTTCGGGATATGCCGCAAGAGCACGAAATCGACGAGCTTCTCCGAGAGATCGGGTTCGACGCGGTGGCCCGTGATAAAGATGCGGTAGTAGAACGGGCCGATGAGCAGATCGATGAGCAAGTCCTGGTCAACGTCAGTGGGGAGGTCTCCGGGTTCGATCCCCGGCGCCTCCACCACTGCGCCGATCGCCGGTGTGGCCAACCCCCCCGGCCCTCAAGTGCAGGCACCATTTCGGATCTGCCTCCCGCGTCTGAGAATACTCGGCACATGAGGTCGAGGACAGCGTTCACGATCGCCCTGACCAGCACGCTCGCCACCCTGGGGCTGGAGGCGGTAGCGTGGACCCTGGCCTATCTGAACGGCGACCTCAACGTGCTCACCAGCCCATTCGGTCCCGACCTCGTGATTCAGCTAGGGATTCTTCCGGTGGGTGTGATCGTGGCAACGCGGGAGCGGAGAAATCCCATCGGCTGGCTGCTCCTGACTGCCGCGCTCCTGGGATCGCTCCATGCAGCCTCCGGCGAATACGCGTTTCGAGGCCTTCTCGGCGCGCCGGGACTGCCTGGAGTGCAATGGGCCGCCTGGCTCTCGAACTGGATCATCCTGCCGGTCTTTCCCAGCGGTGCGTTCCTCTTCGTCCTACTGCTCTTTCCGACCGGCCGGCTGGTCAGTTCGCGCTGGCGGCCGGTCGCAGGCGCGGCGGTCGTGGTCACGGCTCTCCTGATGGTTGGGACGATCCTGTACGAGGGGCCGATCTCGATTGCGGCGAATGTCCGGTCCATCCCTGATCCGACCGCCATCAAGGGTAGCGCTCCCGTGCTGGGCTGGCTCTGGGTGACGTGGCCTGTCAGCCTGCTGCTACTCCTTGTGGCCGGCGCGAGCATCGTGGTTCGCTACCGGCGGTCTGCCGGCGACGAGCGGCAGCAGATCAAGTGGTTTGCGTTTGCCGTTGTCGCCACCCTGGTTGCGTATGCGGCGACCTTTCCCCTCGGGTTCTCGTCCCCGTATGCGCAGCCGCTGTCGAATGCCATCCTCGAGGCGGGCATCGGTGTCGCCATTCCGGTCGCCTGCGGCATCGCGATCCTCAAGTACCGGCTGTACGGCATCGACATCGTCATCAGTCGCGCCATCGTCTACGCCGCGCTTGCCGCGTTGATCACCGCGGTCTACGTCGGCATTGCCGTGGGCATCGGAACACTGGTCGGGAGCGGAGGCAAGCCGAACCTGGGACTTTCGATCCTTGCCACAGCGATCGTCGCGGTCGGCTTCCAACCCGTGCGCGTGCGCCTGCAACACATCGCGAACCGGCTCGTGTACGGCAAACGAGCCACACCGTACGAGGTGCTGAGCGAGTTCTCGCAGCGTGTCGCCGAGACCTACGCGGCGGGGGAGGTGCTGCCTCGCATGGCTCGGGTCCTGCAGGAGGGAACATCCGCAGCGGCTGCGACTGTCTGGCTGCGTTCTGGTGAGCAGTTGCGTGCGGCGGCGACCTATCCGGAGACGTCGAATGGACAGGCGCCGCTCTCCCTCGTCGGGACATATCTTCCCGAGATGGACGGCGTCCAGCGTGCCGTGCCGGTGCTGCATCAGGGGGATCTCCTGGGAGCGCTGACGATCACCAAGCGCCGCGGTGAGTCGCTGACCCCTATCGAGCTAAAGCTGCTCGAGGACCTCGCGCACCAGGCGGGGTTGGTGCTCAAGAACGTCGGCCTCACCGCCGAGCTGCTGCAGCGCCTCGACGAGCTGCGCGCCTCGCGTCAGCGGCTGGTCAGGTCGCAGGACGAGGAACGAAGACGGCTGGAGCGCAACCTGCACGATGGCGCACAACAGCACCTGGTCGCGCTCAAGGTCAAGGTGGGGTTGGCCGAGATGCTCATGGACAGGAACCCGGATAAGGCGCGCGCCACACTGCAACAGCTCAAGGCCGAGGCGGATGAAGCCCTCGAGAACCTGCGAGACCTGGCCCGCGGCATCTACCCGCCCATCCTGGCCGAGCGAGGGCTCGTGGAGGCGCTCCAGGCGCAGGCCCGCAAGGCGACAGTCCCGGTTGTCGTGGAGGCCGGGACCATCGATCGCCACCCGCAGGAGCAGGAGGCAGCGGTGTACTTTTCCGTGCTCGAGGCACTCCAGAATGTGCAGAAGTACGCGGGCGCGTCACTGGCCACGGTCCGGCTCAGCGAAGCCGACGGGGTGCTGCGCTTCGAGGTCGATGACAACGGCTGCGGATTCGAGGTCGCGACCGTGCTCAGAGGATCGGGGCTCACCAACGTGGCCGACCGGCTCGACGCCCTCGACGGGCATCTCGAGATCGATTCCGCGGTGGGCGACGGCTGCCGGCTGCGCGGGTGGCTTCCCGTCCTTCAAGCCGTCTGAGGACGCCCGAGGCTCGTCATCCTACCTATCCTGCTACCATCGGTAGGATGCCAAGAATCAAGGTCAGCCTCTCGCTCGATCCTCTGCTTGTGCGCGATGTCGACGCCTATGTCGAGGCGCACGAAGACTCCGATCGCAGCAAGGTGGTCGATGAGGCGTTGCAGCTCTGGTCCGCGGCGCAGCAACGATCAGGCATGGAGCTGCAGTTTGCCGATGAAGGCGAAACGGACCCGGCCGAGCTGGACGCCTGGCACCAGGTGCGACGTGAGTCGGTGCGTCGCAGGCTGAGACGCGCCTGACCGGGCGCACCGTGCGACATCCGCCGGAACCTCGTCGGGGCGAGATCTGGTACGTCTATACGCCGGGCCAGCCTGATGATCCGCATCACCCCCGGCCGGCGCTGGTCGTCTCCGAGAACGTCCGCAACACCATGCGTGACGACCTGGTCGTGGTCCCTCTGTTTTCGAGGGGGCGCCTCGGGCCGACCCGCGTCCGCCTTCCAGCCGGAGCCGGGAGTGTTCCCTTCGACAGCGTTCTGTTCTGTGAGGAGATCACCACCCTCGATCGCGACTTCCTCGTGCGCGGACCGCTGGGACCGCGAGTTGACGGTCATCGAATGGACGAGGTCGTCCGCGCGATCCGCCGGGCCATTGGTGAGGTCGTCCCCGAGCCGTAGCGCCCCCTACACTCAGCCGGTGGTCCGCAAGACCGTGACGATTCTCTTCGCTGACGTGACGGGATCCACGGCTATGGGCGAACAGAGCGATCCGGAGGCGTTGCGCCGGGTCATGACGCGCTTCTTCGAGGTGTCACGCGCCACGCTCGAACGGCACGGCGCGACGGTCGAGAAGTTCATCGGTGACGCGGTGATGGCGGTGTTCGGCGTGCCCGCCGTGCACGAGGATGACGCGCTGCGAGCGGCTCGCGCGGCACTCGAGTTGCGCCGCAACGTCGCGGCGCTCGGCATCGAGCTGCGGATCGGCATCAACACCGGCGAAGTCGTTGCCGAGGAAGGCGAGACACTCATCACCGGGGACGCCGTCAACGTGGCGGCGCGGCTCGAGCAGGGCGCATCGGCAGGCGAGATCCTGCTCGGCGACGCGACCTACCGCTTCGCGCGCGACGCGCTGAGTGCGGTAACGGTCGCGCCACTGAATGCCAAAGGCAAGAGCCAGCCGGTCGTGGCCTGGCGGCTCCTCGACGTCCTCGACGACGCTCCGGCGTTCACGCGCAGGATCGACGCGCCATTCGTCGGCCGCGGCGATGAGCTTGCTCGGCTCACAGCCGCCTTCGAGATGGTCGTCCGGACGAATGCCGCACGGCGCTTCACACTGCTCGGCGCACCCGGAATCGGCAAGTCACGGCTCGCGCGGGAGCTTGTGCAACACGTTTCGGGCCAGGCTCGCGTCGTCGTCGGCCGCTGCCAGGCTTACGGCGAAGGGATCACGTACCTCCCCCTCGCGGAGATGGTCCGTATGACCGCCGGCGCGCAGCGCGACGGGATAGCCGCTGTCGCAGGGGACGACCTCGTTGCCGATCGCATCGCGGCCGCGATCGGGGTCGGCGGCGTAGCCGGTACGAAGGAGGAGACGCAGTGGGCGGCTCGGCGCTATCTCGAGGTGCTCGCGACCGACCGGCCGCTCCTCGTCGTCCTCGATGACCTGCACTGGGCCGAGCCCACGTTCCTCGACCTGGTGGAATACGTTGCGGACTTCGCCACTGCGCCGATGTTGCTGCTGTGCACCGGTCGCGCCGAGCTCCTCGACGCGAGACCGGGCTGGACCGGACCTCGTCCGAATGCCGAGGTACTCGCGCTCGAACCACTTTCGGCCGAGGAAGCGGCACAGCTCGCGGGCGACGTCGACGATGAGACGCGCCGGCGCATCCTTGACACGGCCGAGGGAAATCCGCTCTTCGTCGAACAGCTCGTTGCGCTGCAAGCCCAGGCCGACGGTGACATCGGCATCCCGCCGACGCTCCATGCTCTGCTTGCGGCGCGCCTGGACTCGCTCGCGCCGGCCGAACGCATCGTGCTCGAACGCGCCGCGGTAGAAGGCCGTCTGTTCCACCGCGGCTCGGTCACCGAACTGGTTCCAGCCGACGTGCGGCCCAATGTCGGCGCCGTCCTCCTGGCACTCGTGCGCAAGGAGTTCGTGCGTCCCGATCGCGCGCAGTTTCCCGGCGACGACGGGTATCGATTCACACATGTCCTGCTTCGTGATGCCGCGTACGAGGCAATGTCGAAGCAGCTGCGGGCGGAGCTGCACGAGAAATTGTTCGACTGGCTGCAGCGTGTCGCGACGGAAAGGATTGGCGAGATGGAAGAGATCCTGGCCTACCACCTCGAGCGCTCCGCCCTCTATCGCAACGAGCTCGACCTGCCGGACGAGAACCATGCCGGGCAGCGCGCAGCCGAGCTGCTCGCAAGCTCGGGAACACGGGCCTACGACCGCGGCGACGTCTCTGCCGCCCAAGGTCTGCTCAACCGCGCGGTGGCGCTGTTGCCGCCCGGCGATCCAACCCGGGTTCGCGTCCTGCCGTTGCTCGCCGCCGCGATCCTCGATGCAGCCACCGGGATGGAGCGGGCACTCGGCCTCGTCGCACAAGCGGTCGAGGAGAGCCGCGCCGCCAATGATCGCGCCGCGGAGCTGAGTGCATGGGCGATCCATCAGCTCGTGAGCTTGCAGACCGTTCCGGATACCGATACCGTGCGCATCCGTCGCGAGCTCGAAACACGCGGACCTGAGATCGAGCGCCTCCGCGACGGACGTGCGCTCGTCTATCTGCGCCGGCTCGAGCTCGCGATCGCGCTCACCGAGATGGTCGACCTGGATTCGGCCGCTGAGCGGTTGCTCGCGGCCGCGCGGGACGCCGGCGATCGCCCGAGTGCGCTCCAGGCGATGTTGTTCCTCACCGCGTCGAGCGCGCTGGGCTCGATCCCTGTCGACGAGGCGCTCCTGACGACTCAGCGGTGGTTCAGAACGCTTGCGCAGGGGCCTGTCGAGGATGCCGCCGTCGACGACATCGAGGGGCTCCTACGGGCGATGGGGGGCGATTTCGACGAGGGCCGGCGGCTGATCCACAAGGCGCGTGCCACCTTCTACGAGTTCGGGCTGAGCAGATTGACCGCAGTGGGGACTGCGCGCGACGAGGCGCTGGTCGAGCGTTACGCCGGGGAAATAGCCGCTGGCGAGCGCCTGCTCCGTTCCGCATGTGACGAGCTGCGGTCGATCGGCGAGACGGGCGTTCTGTCCACGATCGTTGGCGAGCTCGCGGAGGCGCTCTACGAGCTCGGGCGGTACGCCGACGCGGACGAGGCGAGCGGCGAGAGCCAGCGCCTGGCGCAGCCGACGGACGCGGCGACCCAGGTGCTGTGGCGTGGTGTCCGCGCGAAGCTGCTCGCCCGACAAGGCGACGGCGACGAGGCGATACGGCTGGCGCGCGAGTCGATCGAGTGGGCCGGGACGAGGCCCGAGGAGCTCGGCAACGCATATGCCGACCTCGCCGAGATCTGGCGGCTCGGCGGGGATTCGGATCGCGCCGCAGAGGCACTCGAACGCGCCATCGCGATGTACGCCCAGAAGGGCATCGTGCCGATGGCCGCGCGCATGCGCAGCCGCCTGGAGGAGCTGCGCTCGAGCGCCTGACGCCTGGCGGTGTCGGCGAAGCGACAACGGACCCCTGTGACTTCTGTTATTGATGCATCGACCGCCGCGCCAGGTGCTCAGCCCAGGCGGACGGCCGCTGGAGGAGCGAGGATCGTGAAACGGGTTCTGGTGATATGCGGCATGGTCGCAGCGGGAGTGGTCGTCGCCGGGTGCGGCTCGGACCAGGCGTCGGCGACGCAGGCGGCGGTACAGATGGCCGCCCTGCAGAAGAAGGCGGACCTGTACGCCATCGACCAGATCGAGGCGACCTGGCACAAGGCCGCATCCATGAAGGACGTCGATCTGATGATGAGCCTCTGGGCTGACAACGCCACGTTTCAGATAGGCCCCCAGACGTACTCGGGCAAGGACCAGATACGAACCTTTTTCGCAACCAAGGCAGCACCGTTCAAAGCTGGGAACATCTGGGTCTCGGATACGCCCGCGTACAAGATCCGCATCACCGTCAGCGGCAACACCGGCACCCTGTACTTCGAGTGCCACTACGTGGATGTCGCCACCCGCAAGGTGGTCGTGGTCGTGGGTTCCCAGGTCACAGTCGGACGCATCCACGGTCGATGGATGATCACCAACTCGGTCTCGGCCACCCCGATCCTGAGCCCTTGACTTGCCCTCGTTCCTGAACCCGGACGACAACCCCGTCGTGCGTGCAGTCGCGCGCGTGCCGGCCACGGTCAACCGCAAGCTTCTCGTCGCCTTCGTGAGCATCGTCGTCCTGCTGGTAACCGTCGGCGTCCTCGGCCTTCGCGTCCTCGGCGACTCGAACGACCGCATCGAGACGCTCGGCAAGCTGCAGCAGCGGACGGCCGCCTATCAGAAGCTCGAGACCTATGCCTCCGAGCTGCGCCTGCTGGTGGGGCTGCGCGCCGGCGGTCAGGATCTCAACACCTTCACCGGAGGGACGACCTCGCTCGGGGCAAGCTCGGCGCTGGACGGAGCGATCCAGACGGTGCTCACTCAAATCGGCCCAGCCTCCGACAGTTCGCAGCTGGGATTCGTGCCGCCTGACGCAGAGAGGGCGGTGCTGACCCAGATCCGGAGCGACTACGTGCAATTCTCGCGTGTGGCTGCGGACATCCTCAAGCTGGACGCGGCAGGAAAGCCGAACCAGGCTCTGCAACTGCAGTCCTCAGAGGGCGAACCAAAAGCCAACGATTTGACTCTGCTCAGCGAGCAGCTCGTGAATACCACCACAGGGGACACGGCTGCGCTGATCGCCGCGAACACAACCGCCTACGCGGACTCGGAGCACCTCTTCATCGCGGTTGCCGCGGCGACCGTCGTCCTGGCGCTGCTGCTCGGCTTCATTCTTTCGTGGTCGCTCGTCGGGCCCCTCAAGCGCGTGAACACGCGACTCGCTGCGATCGCCGAAGGGGATTTCTCGGGCCATGTGGAGGTGCCCAATCGCGACGAACTTGGCCTGCTGGCTGCGAACCTCAACCGGACCAACGAGGAGCTGGGGCGGCTGTACAGAGAGCTCGAGAGCGCCAGCCGGCACAAGTCGGAGTTCCTGGCGAGCATGTCGCACGAGCTGCGCACCCCGCTAAACGCGGTGATCGGCTTCTCCGAGGTGCTCCTCGATCGCCTCTTCGGTGATCTCAACGAGAAGCAGGCCGACTACATCACCGACATCCACACGTCGGGACGCCACCTCCTGGCGCTGATCAACGACATTCTCGACCTCTCGAAGATCGAGGCTGGGAGGATGGAGCTGCAGGTCAGCGATGTCACGCTCTCCGACGTGATCGAGAGCTCGGTGGCACTAATGCGCGAGCGCGCCACGCGCAGCGGGATCAGCCTGCAGCTCGATGTCGACCCGGGCAGCGGAGTTCTCGAAGCGGACGAGCGGAAGCTCAAGCAGGTGCTCTTCAACCTGCTCACCAATGCGTTGAAGTTCACCGACCGCGGTGGACATGTGGAAGTCACAGCACGCGCTGAGGCGGACGGAGTGGTCGTCAGCGTCCGCGATGATGGGGCCGGGATCGCGATGGCTGACCAGGCACGGATCTTCGAGGAGTTCGAGCAGGCGGGCGGGTCGAACGCGCAGGAGGGCACCGGACTTGGCCTGGCCCTGACGAGGCGCATCGTCGAGCTGCACGGCGGCCGCCTGTGGGTGGAGAGCGCGCCAGGAAAGGGGAGCACATTCACCTTCACGTTGCCACGCGCCCAGGCGATCACTTCCACCGGCCCAGACGATGCAAGGGATGCCACGCCCGAGGTTGCGGCGGCGCGCGTGACATGAGTCCGCTCGCCGATGGTCAGCTGATTCTCATCGTCGAGGACAACGAGAAGAACCTCAAACTCGTCCGCGATCTCCTTCAGTACCATGGCTTTCGCACGCTGGAGGCCGGTGACGCCGAGACCGGGCTCGAGCTGGCGTCGACGAACGCGCCGGACCTCATCCTCATGGACATCGAACTTCCTGGGATGGACGGTGTCACCGCGCTGGAGCACCTCAGGGCGGATCCACTCACCGCGGGCATCGGCGTGGTCGCGGTGACAGCCTCGGTGATGCCGGCCGATCGCGAGCGATTCACCCATGCCGGTTTCGACGGCTCGATCATGAAACCGATCGACGTCAAGAGCTTTCCGGGCGAGATACTCGCCTACTGCAACCGGTCGCGAGGTGGCGGCTGATGGATCAGACCGCGAAGGTCCTGGTGGTCGACGACACGCCCCAGAACGCACGCTTGCTCGAGGCGATGCTGTCCCCACGCGGCTATTCGGTGGTGCTCGCGCACTCCGGTCTCGACGGTCTCGAGAAGGTGCGCACCGAGCGCCCCGACCTGGTCCTCCTCGACATCGTGATGCCCGACATCTCGGGCTACGAGGTGTGCCGCCGTCTGCGCGAGGATCCGGAGACGCGCCTCCTGCCGGTGGTGATGATGACCTCGAGCGGTGATCAGGACAAGGTCGACACTATCGAGGCGGGGGCCGATGATTTCATCGCCCGGCCGTTCAATCCCTCGGAGCTGCTCAGCCGGGTGCGATCGCTGCTGCGGATCAAGACGTATCACGACACCATCCAGGCGCAGGCGGCCGAGCTCGCCGACTTGAACCGGACCCTCGAGGATCGCGTACAGCGTCAGGTGGCGGAGCTCGAGGGCCTCGACCGGTTGCGCCGCTTCTTCTCCCCGCAGGTTGCTGAGGTCATCCTGGACGGCGGCGGCCAGATGCTCGAGACCCATCGGCGCGAGGTGACCATCGTGTTCTGGGACCTCAGGGGCTTCACCGCGTTCTCGGCGACGGCGGAGCCCGAGGAGACGATGAGCGTGCTGAACCAGTTCTACGGCACGGTCGGCCATCTCATCCTCGACTATCAGGCGACGCTCGAGCAGTTCGTCGGAGACTCGATCATGGCGATCGTCAACGACCCGGTGCCCTGCGTCGACCACACGGCGCAGGCGGTGCGGATGGCCGTCGATTCCCGCGACGCGACCAACGCGCTCGCTCGTGGCTGGCGCTTGAACGGCTACGACCTCGATGTCGGTGTCGGCATCGCCGAGGGACATGCCACGCTCGGCCGGGTGGGCTTCGAGGGCCGGTTCGACTATCGCGCCACCGGGACGGTCGTGAATCTCGCAGCTCGGCTCTGTGCTCAGGCTGCGGGTGGCCAGATCCTGCTCGCGCCGAAGGCATATGCCGCGATCACCGACCTGGTCGACGTCGAACCGGTCGGCCCTTTGCAGCTCAAGGGCTTCCCCCAGCCCATCCAGGCCTACAACGTCACCGGGATCAGAGCGTGACCGCACATGAAGGCGCAGAGTGGTGGCAACGTCCCCGAAAGCACTTGAGGGATCAATGACCGATGCGATACCAGATCCAGGAGCGAATCTTCCGGCTCGGTGAGGACAAACGACATCTTCAACGACGCCGGCCAGCCTGTGTTGCAGGTCGACGGCAAGGTGCTCAGCCTCCATGGCCTGATGGTCGTCAACGACATGGCAGGCAATGAGGTGGGGCAGGTCAGCCGGAAGCTCGTCTCGCTGCTGGCGACGTATGAGGTCACCTTGCCGGGCGGCGTCACTGCCGAGGTGCACCAACGTTTCTCCAACCCCTTGCGTCCGAAGTGGAACATCTCCGTCGCCGGCGGAGCGGAGATGGAGATGACCGGCAACTTCCTCGGACACGACTTCACCGTCACCGAGAACGGTCAGGCCATCGCCACGGTGTCGAAGGCCTGGATCAGCCTCGCCGACTCGTATGGCGTCGACGTCGTCGACGGTCAGAACGACCTGCTGATCCTGTGCAGCGTGCTCGCCTTGGAGGCGGAGCAGGACCGGAGCCGGCACCGCTGACGTCCGCGTCCGTCCGCCCGCCGCGAACATCTGTTCTGCCGGGATGATAGGATCATGGACCCGATGAGCGAGATGGCCGGGTTCCACCCGGCGGTGCGAGCCTGGTTCGAGCGGCGCTTTCCGGAAGGTCCGACGCCCGCCCAGGTGGCGGGCTGGCCGGAGATCGCGGCGGGCAACAACACGCTGATCGCGGCGCCCACGGGTTCGGGCAAGACGCTCGCCGGCTTCCTCGTCTGCATCGACGCGCTATACCGAGCCGCGGAGCGTGGCGAGATGGTCGAGGGGACGACCCAGGTGGTGTACGTATCGCCGCTCAAGGCGCTCGCGGTCGACGTGCAGCAGAACCTCGAGACGCCGCTTCGTGAGATTGCGGAGATCGGCATGGCGATGGGGATGAGCCTGCCGAACCTGCGCGCCGAGGTGCGAACCGGTGACACGCCGGCATCGATGCGAGTCGCGATGATCAAGCGGCCGCCGAACTTCCTGGTCACGACACCCGAATCGCTCTATCTGCTGGTGACCTCGCAGCGAAGCAGGGCCGCGCTCGCCACGGTGACGACGATCATCGTCGACGAGATCCATGCGGTCGCCCGGGACAAACGCGGGTCGCATCTAGCGGTGACGCTCGAGCGCCTCGAGCGCCTCTGCGCGCGCCGCCCGGTCCGTATCGGGCTGTCGGCGACGCAGCGGCCGATCGAGACCGTGGCCAGGTTGCTGGTCGGCGCCGGCCCCGAGCGGAGCGACGGAGACGGCGTCCCGCGATGTTCGATCGTCGACGTGGGGCACCGCCGGGCCCTCGACATCGGCATCGAACTGCCGTCTGGGGAGCTCGAGGCGGTGGCGTCGCGCGAACAGCTCGGCGAGGTGCTCGACGCGATCGCCACCCATGTGCGCGCGCATCGAACCACGCTGGTGTTCGTCAACACGCGGCGCATGGCCGAGCGCGTTGCGCACCTGCTCGCCGAGCGGCTCGGCGACGATGCCGTCGCGGCGCACCACGGCAGCCTCTCGAAGGAGCGCCGGCAGCGCGTCGAGTCGCAATTGCGTGCCGGTGAGCTGCGCGCGCTGGTGGCGACGGCGTCGCTGGAGCTGGGCATCGACATCGGCCCCATCGAGATGGTCTGTCAGATCGCGTCACCACGCAGCATCGCGACATTCCTCCAACGTGTCGGCCGCTCCGGACACAGTCGCGGAGGCACGCCGAAGGGCCGCCTCTATCCGATGACCCGCGATGAGCTCGTCGAGTGCACGGCACTGCTCGCGGGAGTGCGCAGCGGAGCCTTGGATGCTGTGCACCCGCCGCACATGCCGCTCGACATCCTCGCGCAGCAGATCGTCGCCGAGTGCGCCGCCGAGAGCTGGCGCGAGGACGATCTCTTCGAGCTGATGCGCCACGCCGCGCCGTTCATGGACCTCACGCGCGAGGATTTCGATCGCGTGGTGGAACTGGTGTCCGACGGGATTCCAACCGGCCGCGGCAGAGTCGCCGCGTATCTGCACCGCGACCGGATCAACGGCGAGGTGCGCGCGCGGCGGGGTGCGCGACTGGCCGCGCTCACATCGGGTGGCGCGATCCCCGAGACCGGCGACTACCGGGTGCTCGCCGAGCCTGACGACACCTTCATCGGCACCGTCAACGAGGACTGGGCGATCGAGTCGTCGGCAGGCGACATCTTCCTGCTGGGCAGCACATCGTGGAAGATCCGGCGAGTCCTCCCCGGCACCGTGCGCGTGGTGGATGCCCACGGCGCACCGCCTTCGGTTCCCTTCTGGCTCGGTGAGGCTCCGGCGCGCACCGAGGAACTGTCCCGCGAGGTGTCGGACCTGCGCAGCGGCGTTGACGCGCTGCTCGCCGAAGGTGGTGCCGACGAGGCGATCACATGGGTCGAGCAGCGCGCCGGTGTCGACAACGACGTTGCCGCGATGGTGGTCCGCTACCTGGCGGCGGGTCGCACTGCGCTCGGCGTGGTGCCGACGCTCGAGCACATCGTCCTCGAGCGCTTCTTCGACGACAGCGGTGGCATGCAGCTGGTTGTGCACGCGCCCTTCGGGGGCCGGGTGAATCGGGCGCTGGGCCTGGCGCTGCGAAAGCGTTTCTGCGCCACCTTCGACTTCGAGCTGCAGGCTGCGGCAAGTGACGACTGCGTCCTCCTGTCACTCGGTCCGCAGCACAGCTTTCCCCTCGAGGACATCCCGAAGTTCCTTTCATCGAACACGGTGGAGGAGGTCCTGCGCAAGGCCGCGATCTTCGCGCCGATGTGGGCGGTGCGCTGGCGCTGGAACCTCAATCGCTCGCTCACCGTGCTTCGCTTCAAGGGCGGTCGCAAGAATCCAGCGCCGCTCCAGCGTCTCGAGTCCGACGACATCATGGGCGCGGTGTTCCCGCAGCTGGTCGCATGTCAGAACGAGAACCCGACGGGCCCCGTCGAACCGCCGGATCATCCCCTCGTCAATCAGACGATGTACGACTGCCTGCACGAGGTGATGGACGTCGACTCATTGCGCGAGCTGGTGGTGCGCATCGAGCGGCGAGAGGTCGAGATCAGCTACCGGGACACCGTCGAGCCCTCGCCGCTGGCGCACGAGATCGTCAATGGGAGGCCGTACACGTTCCTTGACGATGCACCGCTCGAGGAGCGCCGAAGCCGCGCGATCACACTGCGCCGCGGGCTCCCTGTAGAGGCACGTGACCTCGCGGCGCTCGACCCCGACGCGATCGCCCGAGTCCGCGGCGAGGCGGCGCCCGATCCGCGCGACGGCGATGAGTTGCACGATCTGCTGGTGTCGCTGGTGGTGTCTCGACCGGTCGCATCATGGGCCGCATGGTTCGACGAGCTGGTCGAACATGGCAGGGCGCTGACGGTCTCCCGTGACGACGACACGTTCTGGTGCGCGACCGAGCGCATGACCGCTATCGCGGTGATGTGGCCGGAGGCGGTGATCCGTCCATTGCCGGCGGCCTTGCCGCCCGCGCTGTCAGGCCTTCCAGCCGAACGCGACGCGACCATCACCGCCATCCTTCGCGGCCACCTCGAAGTCAGCGGGCCGGTGAGCGCTCAGACGCTCTCGACAATCACGGGTCTCGGTGCGACCGAGATCGCGGTCGGGCTGGCGATGCTCGAGGGCGACGGATCGGCGATTCGCGGGCACTTCGACCCGGGGACCGACGGCGACCAGTGGTGCGCCCGCCGCCTGCTCGTTCGTATTCATTCCTATACGCAGCAACGCCTGCGTCAGGAGATCGAACCGGTCACTGCGCAGGATTTCATGCGATTCCTGCTCCGCTGGCAGCGCGTGGCTCCGGGCACGCAGCGCGAGGGACGCGCCGGGGTGGCGGCCACGATCGCGCAACTCCAGGGGTTCGAGATTCCCGCGGGCGTGTGGGAGGAGTCGGTGCTGCCGAGCCGGGTGTCCGGATATCGGAGCGCGTGGCTCGACGAGCTGTGCATGTCCGGCGAGGTCGCCTGGGCGCGCCTGAAGGTCCGCGACGATCCCGACGGCGCTTCAGCGCAGCGGAGCAGCGCTTCGGCATCGCGCGCGACCCCGGTGACGTTGGTGATGCGCTCGGACCTGCCCTGGCTGCTCCAGTCGGTCCGCGGTGACGCCCAACCTCTCGAGCCCGCATCCGGCGCGACCCTCGATGTGCTCGACGCGCTGCGCGAGCACGGCGCGCTGTTCACCAGCGACATCGTGACTCTCACCCGCAGGCTGCCGAGCGAGGTCGAGACCGCGCTCTGGGACGGCGTGGCGCGCGGCCTGTTGACCGCAGACGGATTCAGCGCGGTGCGCCGTCTCCTGGTCAGCCGCAGGTTGGGACGGTCACGTCAGTACCACCGCGGCCTGCGTCACGGCGTCAGCGGCTACTCGTCCGGCGAGGGACGGTGGTCGCTGGTACCGCGCGTCACATCCGCGGCTGAGCGAGACGCGCTCGCCGAGGCGATCGCCGAGCAGTTGCTGGTCAGATGGGGAGTGGTATTTCGCGACGTGGTCGCCCGCGAGACGATCGCGCTGCCGTGGCGCGACGTGGTCTGGGCATTGCGCCGCATGGAAGCTCGCGGCACGGCCCGCGGCGGACGCTTCGTCACCGGCTTCGCGGGTGAGCAGTACGCGCTGCCCGAGGCGATCGATCAGCTGCGCGGCGTGCGCCGTCGCGAGCGCTCCTCGGAGATGGTTCGCGTCTCCGCGACCGATCCTCTGAACCTGGCAGGCATCCTGCTTCCGGGACCGCGGATCACGTCGGTTCGGACCAACAGCGTGACCTTCGAGGACGGTCTGCCTGCAGCGCTCGGCACATCCTTCGCAGCGATCGCTTCGCGCTGAGCCTCCGGTCGCCGCTCAGCCCGCGCTGGTCGCGGCTTCGAACACGAAGTCCGCGGGCGCCGGCTGGGGTTTCGAGCCCGCGAGCGGCCAGAGGATGATGAACCGGCTGCCGCCCGAGCCGTCACTCAGTGCCTGCACGGTCGCCTCGTGCGCATCGCACAGACGGCGCACCAGCGCGAGGCCCATGCCCAGGCCACCGTGGCGACGCGTCCGGCTGCTGTCCTCCTGATAGAAACGGTCGAACAGTCGAGGAATCGCCTCGGGGCTGATGCCGATGCCGTCATCGGTCACCTCGATGCGACAGAACACCGAACCCTTCTCCCGGCGTGCGCTGACGGTGACATGACCGCCTTCCGGGGTGAACTTGACGGCGTTGTCGATCAGGGCGCGGAGCACCTGCCGGAAACGGAATGGGTCCGCGTTGACGGTCGGGGTACCGCGCACATCGATGGTGAGCTCAACGGGGAGCTCATCCTTGAAGTGACGGCGCACGTCGCTCGCCGCGTCCCGGATCGACGCGGCGACGTCCACCGCCGCCATGCGCACGTTGATGGTGTCGGAGTTCACCAGAGCGAAGTCCACGATGTTCTCGACGGTCTCGCCCAGCAGCTTCACCGAGATGTCGACGTCGCGCACGATGTCGAGCCTGGTCGCCTCGTCCCACTTGTCCCAGGCGACGTTGAGCAGCTCGATCTGCCCCTGCAGGGCGACCACCGGGGTGCGCAGCTCGTGCTGGGCGGTGTCGAGGAAATCGCTCTTCAACTGGTTCAGCTCGCGTAGACGTCGCACTGCCTCGCGCTCCTGCTCGAGGGTGCGCGTGTTCTCGACCGCCACCGCCGCGTTGTTGGCGAGTGTGATGAGCGCGCGCTCGTCGCTCTCGGCCACCGGGCGATCCGACGCCACCACAAGCACGCCCGTGAGCGCTTCCTGGAACAGCATGGGCACCGCGATCGCCGCACGGCCGCCACTCACCAGGCGTACGGATCGCCCCGCGGTGAGCTCGTCCACCGGCATGTCCTCGATGTCGGGCATCTCCGGGCCGCGGCTGCGCATTCGCAGGATCTCGGCGCCACGCTTGGTGTACACCGTCGCGCTGGTCGATCCCCCGGCGATGGCGTCGGCGGCGGCGAGCACCGCATCCTGGAGTTCCTCGATGCCACCGGTCGTGGTTGTCAACGCGCGGGAGACCTCCTGCAGCTGCCCCACCGATCCGTCGATGTGCTTGATATAGCCGGCGATCTGCTCGCGCATGCTGTTGACTCCCGCGGCGAGCCGTCCGAGCTCATCGCGTGAGGTGACCGGGATGTCGGTGGTGTAATCGCCCGCGGCGATCCGCCCGACGCCGCGCTCGAGCCGCGCCACCGGCCGTCGCACGAACCGATCGACGAAGAGGAGCACGAGCACGCACATCACCACCAGCGCGGTGAAGGCGATCTGGGCGATGGTTCCCTCGTCCTGCGCGGTGCCGGCGGCGAACAGCGCGAGCGGTACCTCGACGCCGATGTACCCGGCAACGCGGGTGCCTCCGGGGGCCGCAAGCGGCACGAAGCTGCCCGCCACCGCACCGACGCCGGCGACGGTGTAGATGGCCCGAGCCGCCACACCACTGGAAGGCACCAGCGCGTGGGTCGAGAGCTGCCCGGCGATGGACGCGGGCGCAGTCGCAAGCGCGGGGGTGTCGGCGCTCCCCATGAAGCGGATTACCTTCGAGTCCGCGCCGGCGCGCAGGAACACGGGGGTGTAGCCGATGACAGGGCCGAAACGCGCGAACTGAGTCCGCAGCGGGGCGCTGTACACGACCACGCCCAGCGGCGCAAAGCTTCCCGCCTGGACGTTGAAGACGGGCACAACCACATCGAGCGCCGGGAGGCCGCCCGCGAGCGGCTCGACTCCCTCGACCCCCGACGGGCAGCGTGCCGCGCTGCTGGGGTTGGCGGCGATCGCCGCGCTCGGCTGCTGGCAGGCGGACGTGGCCGCAACCTGGAGCGCGTCGCGCACGGATGCCATTTCGGAGGTGACGTGCGGCGTCGCACTCTGCTCGCAGATCGCGGTGGCGGGATGGGTGGGAGCTCCGGCGGACGAGGTGCCGTCGCACTCACTCGTGTAGAGGACCCCGCCGTGGTTGTCGAGGATCACGACCTCGAGGCCGGGCACGTCGACCACGCGGTTTTGGGTGAACTCGGCGGCGACCAGGTTCGCGGGCGTCTTGCCGCTCATGGCGAGCTGCATGGAGGTGAGCGAGGCGGTGTTGGTGGCGGCGTACTGGGCCTGCGGCTGGATCACCCGGGCGATGAGCTGGCCTGCGACCCCCGCGCGGTTGTCGGCGTTGGAAAGGGCTCCGGCGTTGGTCTGCTGCGAGCGGCTGACCAGGAGGAAGCCGCTGACACCGGCGATGACGAGCGCGGTGAAGACGATCCCGCCTGCCAGCAGCCTGCCGGCAAGGCTGGTTCGCAGGCCGAACCTGCGGGCGATGAGGCTGCCGCCGAACCCACGCGCGCGCATGGATTGAGCCTATTGGGCCGGCGGCGGCGTCCCGTCGGGGGAACGCTCGCAGTCCGGCAACGGCCCCGTGACGAACGATCCCGGCGGAGCGAGGATCGGTCGTTCAGCGAAGGGCCGGTACCCGTACGCTTATGCCATGCCGTTTCGAAGCCGCCGGCCCGCGAGCTTCGGCCCCATCGCGCCAGAGCGGACCGGCCGTGCGGCGAAGCTCAAGCGCTGGACGATACCGATCATCGGCGCGCTGACCCCGACCGCCTTGATCGTGGTCAACATCTCGGCCTTCATCGTCATCCACCTCCAGCAGTTCCGCTGGACGATCGCGATTCTCGCCTTCGTCAGCGCCATCATGCTCAACTCCTGGGCCGGTCTGAACATCTACCGGATGCTGCAGCAGCGCCGCCCTGACCACGCCATCGTCAGTGAGCGCAACCAGGAGATCGTGCTGGTCGCAGGGATGGCGGTGATCATCCTCGCGGCATTCCTGACGGCGCTGTTCTGCTACCTCGGCCTTGAGAAGAGCAGCCTGCCGAACGGACTGACGTTCTTCACCGGGGTCTTCGCGGCGGCGATACCGATCCTGTTGCGCGCCGCTTTCAATCGCGGGACGCGGCGGGGGCGCAACCGCAGCGACTCACAGATCACCACGGTTGCCGGTGTGCCGCCGAGCGGGCCGCTCCCCCCGCCGACCTCGTCCTCGGTGCCGAGGCGGTAGGGCTGCGAGCCCTTAGACCTCTTTGAATTCGGCGTCCACGACGTCGTCGGAACCGGCCCCGCTGCCCGCGCCTTCGTCAGGCGCTCCGCCGTCACCGTTGCCCTCGTGCGGTTCACCCGGTTGGGGTTGCTGCGACTGGGCGTACACGGCTTCACCGATCTTCTGGATCGATGCTGCGAGGTCGTCGTGCGCACGCTTCATGGCGTCCGAGTCGTTACTGGCAATTGCGTCACGAACTGCCTTGACCTTGGCCTCGATGTCAGTGCGCAACTCGGCAGGCACCTTGTCGCCTGCGTCGGCAAGCGCCTTCTCGGCCTGGTAGGCGAGCTGGTCGGCGCGGTTCCTGGTCTCGACTGATTCGGCGCGCTTGCGGTCCTCGTCGGCGTGGACCTCGGCTTCCTTCACCATGCGCTCGACCTCGTCCTTCTGGAGCGTCGTCGAACCGGTGATGGTGACCTTGTTCTCCTTGCCGGTGCCCCGATCCTTGGCACTCACGTTGAGGATGCCGTTGGCGTCGATGTCGAAGCCGACCTCGATCTGCGGCATGCCCCGCGGCGCCGGTGGAATCCCGTCGAGGGTGAAGGTCCCGAGAATGCGGTTGTCCCGCGCCATCGGCCGCTCGCCCTGGAGCACGACGATCTCCACTGAGGGCTGATTGTCCGATGCGGTCGAGAACACCTGCGTCTTCGCCGTCGGAATCGTGGTGTTGCGCTCGATGAGCTTGGTGTTGACCTCGCCCTCGGTCATGAGGCCGAGGGACAGCGGGGTCACGTCGAGCAGGAGCACGTCCTTGACCTCGCCCTTGAGCACGCCGGCCTGGATCGCCGCGCCGATCGCGACCACCTCGTCCGGGTTGACACCGCGATGCGGCTCCTTGTTGGTGAAGCTCTTGACGAGCTCCTGGATCACCGGCATCCGCGTGGATCCGCCGACCAGGATCACCTCGTCGAGCTGCTGGGCGGTCATCCCCGCGTCCTTGAGCGCTGCCTCGAACGGACCCCGGCAGCGCGCCGTCAGGTCGTCGGTCAGCTGCTCGAACTTGCTGCGTGACAGGGTGATCGCGAGGTGCTTCGGTCCCGACGCATCGGCCGTGATGAACGGGAGGTTGACCTCGGTCTCCTGACGCTGCGAGAGCTCGATCTTGGCCTTCTCGGCGGCCTCGGTGAGCCGTTGCAGTGCCTGACGATCCTGGCGCAGGTCGATGCCCTGGTCCTTCTTGAATTCGTCGGCGAGCCAGTCGACGATGCGGCGGTCGTAGTCGTCGCCGCCGAGGTGGGTGTCACCGTTGGTGGACTTCACCTCGAACACCCCTTCTCCCACCTCGAGGATCGAGACGTCGAACGTCCCACCACCGAGGTCGAAGACGAGGATCTTCTCGTTCTCTTTCTTTTCGAGGCCGTACGCGAGCGCGGCCGCGGTGGGCTCGTTGATGATCCGCAGGACGTTGAGGCCCGCGATCTGACCGGCATTCTTGGTCGCTTGGCGCTGGGCGTCGTTGAAGTACGCGGGCACCGTGATGACCGCGTCGGTCACCTTCTCGCCGAGGTATGTCTCGGCGTCAGTCTTGAGCTTCTGCAGGATCATCGCGGAGATCTGCTCCGGCGTGAAGTGCTCGCCGGTGATCTCGACCTCGGCCCGGCCGTCCTTGCCGGCCACGACCTTGTACGGCACCTGCTTCGCCTCGGTGCTGACCTCGCTGAGCAGGCGGCCCATGAAGCGCTTGATCGAGTAGACGGTGTTCTCGGGGTTGACTGCTGCCTGGCGGCGGGCCAGCTGCCCGACCAGGCGCTCGCCGGTGCGCGTGAAGGCGACCACCGACGGGGTGGTGCGGCCGCCCTCGGCGTTGGCGATAACGGTGGGCTCGCCGCCCTCCATCACTGCCACCACGCTGTTGGTGGTGCCGAGATCGATGCCGACTGTCTTTGCCATTGAGGTGTCCTCCCGGACTGTTATTTCAGGATTCGATGTGCGTCCCGCGGACGCTCCCTATCAATACCTCGCGCAGGCGCCATGCTAAACGCAAGGCTATGGGTGACTCCCGAACCATCGAGGACCAGCTGGGCGATCTGCGCCGCCGCGCCGATGAGGACTTTCTGGAGCCCGAAGCGCTCCGCGAGCCGGGCCGGCATCAGCTCGATCTGCCCGAGCTCGGCCTGCGGGTGAGTGTCACCCGTTCGCGTTATCCCAATCGCCCCGATGGCGTCGATCAGTACGCGGTGACCCTTTCGCGCCGGAACCTCGACCGGCGCCCCGGTGACGACGAGGTGGGCATGGTGCTCGCCTCCGCGTTCGGCGACGCTTCGGAACAGGCGGTGGAGCGATCCGCGGGGGCGTCGAAGGTGAGGATGTTCCGCGTCCCCCCTCAGGGAGGCAGCTCCGCCTCCTCGTAGCCGTCGGCGCCGATCAACGGCACGTAGCGGCAGGGTCCGAGCGACTCGGTCTCCCACCTCCCGTCGACCAGCCGGAGGCGGGTCAGCTCCTCCCCCCTCGGGCCGTCGGCGATTGGCAGCACCAGCCGCCCGCCCTCGACGAGCTGGCGGGCGAGTGCCACGGGAAGACGGGGCGCCGCCGCTCCGACCGCTATTGCGTCGAAGGGCGCCCGCTCGGGCACTCCAAGCGAGCCATCCCCGACGATCACCTCGACGTCGTAGTCCAGCCGCCGCAGGCGTTCCGCCGCCTCCCGAGCGAGCGGCTCGATCCGCTCGATGCTGACCACGGTCGCTCCGCAGGCCGCCATCACCGCCGCCTGGTAGCCCGAGCCGGTGCCGACGTCGAGGGCCAGGTCGCCCGGGTGCAACTCGAGCGCCTCCACCACGACCGCCACCATCAGCGGCTGGCTGATCGTCTGCCCTGGCGCCGCGATCGGGAGCGCCCGATCGTCGTAGGCGTGCTCGCGGTCGGCCTCGAGCACGAATTCCGCGCGGGGAACGCCCGCCATCGCGTTGAGCACCGAGGGCGAGCGGATGCCGTGCTCGATCAGCTGAGCCATCATCCGATCGCGAGCCGACGTCGGGGTCAGCCTCGCGGGGTGAGGTCGAGATCGGGCGGCGGACTGTCGGGCAGCTTCCA